>NZ_QTLK01000029.1:3825-75974 GCF_003602705.1 Bacteroides sp. AM16-13 | reverse complement strand
CGTACAGTTCTTAATGGGGAATGCGGCGGTAACGCCGCAAACCTACATAACAACAAGCTGACGCAAAAACAATAAGTATAATGAAAGATTTCTTGAAATTTACACTTGCCACGGTGACAGGTATCATTTTGTCAAGTATTGTATTATTTATAATCAGCATGGTAACGCTGTTTGGCATCATGTCCGCTTCGGACACGGAAACAATCGTAAAAAAGAATTCCGTAATGATGCTCGACTTAAACGGAACGTTGGTTGAACGTACGCAAGAAGATCCGCTAGGTATTTTATCACAGTTGTTTGGTGACGAATCTAACACGTACGGACTGGACGATATTCTCTCTTCCATCCAGAAGGCTAAAGAAAACGAAAATATCAAAGGGATTTATTTGCAAGCAAGTTCATTAGGTACCTCCTATGCTTCCTTACAAGAAATCCGTAACGCACTGCTCGATTTCAAGGAGAGTGGAAAGTTCGTCATTGCTTATGCCGACTCCTATACGCAGGGGCTTTATTATCTTTCCAGCGCAGCCGATAAGGTGCTGCTCAATCCCAAAGGAATGATTGAATGGAGAGGTATTGCTTCCGCTCCCTTATTCTACAAAGACCTGCTACAAAAAATAGGAGTTGAGATGCAGGTATTCAAGGTGGGAACTTACAAATCTGCCGTGGAACCGTTTATTGCAACAGAGATGAGCCCTGCCAATCGCGAACAGGTGACAGCATTTATCACTTCCATCTGGGAACAGGTGACGGAGGGGGTTTCTGCTTCCCGCAATATTCCAGTAGATTCTCTGAATGTTTATGCCGATCGTATGTTAATGTTCTATCCGTCAGAAGAAAGTGTAAAATGCGGATTGGCTGATACCTTGATTTATCGCAATGATGTGCGCAATTATCTTAAAAAACTGGTAGAGATAGATGAAGATGACAATCTCCCGATAGTAGGATTAAGCGACATGATGAACGTAAAGAAGAATGTGCCAAAAGACAAAAGCGGCAATATCGTAGCTGTTTATTATGCATCCGGTGAAATTACAGACTATCCGAGCTCCGCAACTTCCGAGGACGGAATTGTTGGTTCGAAAGTCATTCGTGACCTGCGTAAATTGAAAGATGATAATGATGTGAAAGCTGTTGTACTTCGTGTCAATTCTCCGGGGGGAAGTGCTTTTGCTTCAGAACAAATCTGGCATGCAGTGAAAGAGTTGAAAACAAAGAAACCGGTCATTGTCTCTATGGGGGATTATGCCGCGTCAGGAGGTTACTATATCTCTTGCGTTGCCGACACGATTGTTGCAGAGCCTACTACCCTGACCGGGTCTATCGGAATATTCGGTATCATTCCCAATGTAAAAGGATTGACTGATAAAATCGGTTTAAGTTATGATGTAGTTAAGACGAATAAATATGCTGATTTCGGGAATATCATGCGCCCGTTCAACGAGGATGAAAGATCCTTGCTTCAAATGATGATTACCGAAGGATACGACACCTTTGTCAGCCGTTGTGCTGAAGGACGCCACATGACAAAGGAAGCGATCGAAAAGATTGCCGAAGGCCGTGTATGGACCGGGGAAACTGCTAAAAAGTTAGGACTAGTAGACGAGTTAGGCGGCATTGACAAGGCATTGGATATTGCCGTGGCAAAAGCCGGTATCGAGGGCTACACCATTGTTTCTTATCCTGCAAAACAAGATTTCTTTTCTTCCCTGCTTGATACGAAACCGACGAATTACGTAGAATCACAATTGCTGAAAAGTAAGTTAGGTGAATTCTACCAACAATTCGGTTTACTGAAAAATCTGCAAGAACAATCCATGATTCAGGCTCGTATTCCGTTCGAACTGAATATTAAATAAACTGCCATACATGGACGAACACTTTATCAAGATACATAAGTGGCTCTACCCTGCCTCCTGGCTCTACGGAGCAGCGGTAATGATGAGAAATAAACTCTTTGACTGGGAAGTGCTGCAATCAAAGAGTTTTGATATACCTATCATCAGCGTAGGCAATCTCGCTGTTGGAGGAACAGGGAAAACTCCGCACACTGAATATCTGATAAAGTCTCTTTGTAATCAATATAATGTAGCTGTATTAAGTCGGGGGTACAAACGGCATACGAAAGGTTATGTGCTGGCTACTCCGGAAAGTACGGCAAGAAGCATTGGCGACGAACCGTACCAGATGCATCAAAAATTCCCGTCTGTCACAGTAGCTGTCGACGAAAAGCGTTGTCATGGCATAGAAAAGCTGCTTGCACTGCAAAAGCCTTCAATAGATGTTATCCTGTTGGATGACGCTTTCCAGCACCGATATGTCAAACCGGGATTAAGTATTCTGTTAACGGATTATCACCGGCTGTTCTGTGACGACACTTTGCTCCCCGCAGGACGACTCCGTGAGCCAATTAACGGCAAAAACCGGGCACAAATCGTTATTGTCACCAAATGTCCGCAGGACATCAAGCCTATTGATTATAATATCATCACGAAACGACTGAACCTTTATCCATATCAACAGTTATTCTTCTCATCGTTCCAGTATGGTAACCTGCAACCAGTGTTTCCTATGATGGTTCCGGACACAGATACCATTTCGGCAAACAATGAGATTGCTTTGTCCTCGCTGACAAATACAGATATATTATTGATGACCGGAATTGCCTCACCGACTCCCATTCTTGAAAGGCTGAAAGATTGTACCCAACAAATAGATTTGCTATCGTTTGACGATCATCACAATTTCAGCCATCGGGATATCCAGCTTATCAAAGAACGGTTTCATAGGCTGAAAGGAGAACGCCGGTTGATTATTACTACCGAAAAAGATGCAACACGCCTGATTAACCATCCGGCTTTGGACAAGGAATTGAAACCATTTATCTATGCCTTGCCTATTGAAATAGAAATATTACAGAATCAACAAGATAAATTTAACCAACATATTATTGACTATGTTAGAGAAAATACAAGAAACCGCAGCTTATCTGAAAGGTAAGATGCACACCAGCCCGGAAACAGCCATTATACTTGGTACCGGACTTGGCAGTTTGGCAAACGAAATCACCGAGAAGTATGAAATAAAGTATTCGGATATCCCGAACTTCCCGGTATCTACCGTCGAAGGTCATAGCGGTAAGCTGATTTTCGGCAAACTAGGCAATAAGGATATCATGGCTATGCAAGGACGCTTCCACTATTACGAGGGTTATTCGATGAAAGAAGTGACTTTCCCTGTACGTGTGATGCGCGAATTAGGAATCAAAACCTTGTTTGTATCCAACGCCAGTGGCGGAACAAATGCAGACTTCGAAATCGGTGATTTGATGATTATCACCGACCATATCAACTATTTCCCCGAACATCCGCTTCGTGGAAAAAATATCCCATACGGCCCTCGTTTCCCGGACATGAGTGAAGCATACAGCAAGGAACTGATTCGTAAAGCTGATGAGATTGCCAAAGAAAAAGGAATCAAAGTACAACACGGAGTGTATATCGGTACACAAGGTCCTACTTTCGAAACTCCTGCCGAATATAAACTATTCCATATCCTTGGCGCCGACGCTGTTGGTATGTCTACCGTTCCGGAAGTAATTGTAGCCAACCATTGTGGCATCAAAGTATTTGGTATTTCCGTCATTACCGACCTGGGAGTAGAAGGAAAAATCGTAGAAGTAACGCACGAAGAAGTTCAGAAAGCAGCCGATGCCGCTCAACCGAAAATGACAACGATCATGCGCGAACTTATCAACCGTGCCTAAACAATCACCCCGATTTATGAGAACTGAAATAGCATCTCTCGGTGAGTTTGGTCTGATCGACCGCCTCACCGAGGGAATCAAACTAGAAAATGAATCCAGTAAATATGGAGTGGGCGACGATGCCGCCGTTCTCTCCTACCCTTCAGAAAAGCAAGTATTGGTAACAACCGACCTGCTTATGGAAGGTGTACATTTTGATCTGACTTATGTTCCCTTGAAACATTTGGGATATAAATCAGCAGTCGTTAATTTCTCCGATATTTATGCTATGAACGGCACTCCCCGGCAGATTACAGTATCTCTTGGCCTTTCCAAGCGTTTCAGCGTAGAAGATATGGACGAGCTTTATTCCGGTATCCGCCTGGCTTGCCAGCAATATAACGTCGACATTGTGGGAGGTGATACAACTTCCTCCCTTACAGGGCTTGCTATCAGCATCACTTGTATCGGCGATGCTGACAAGGATAAAGTGGTGTACCGCAATGGAGCAAAAGAAACTGACTTGATCTGCGTCAGCGGTGATCTGGGAGCATCCTATATGGGTTTACAACTATTGGAACGTGAGAAAGTCGTACTAAAAGGTGATAAAGACATTCAACCGGACTTTACCGGCAAAGAATACTTGTTAGAACGCCAGTTAAAACCGGAAGCACGTAAGGATATCATTGAGAAACTAGCTGCCGCCAATATTGTTCCAACCTCTATGATGGATATATCTGACGGTCTGTCATCAGAATTGATGCATATCTGCAAACAAAGCAATGCCGGTTGCCGCGTGTACGAAGAACATATTCCAATCGATTATCAGACGGCTGTTATGGCTGAAGAGTTTAACATGAATCTGACGACTTGCGCCTTGAATGGCGGAGAAGATTATGAACTACTCTTTACTGTTTCTATCGCCGATCATGAAAAAGTATCACAAATGGAAGGAGTGCGCCTCATCGGACATATCACCAAACCCGAACTTGGCTGTGCATTAATTACGCGTGACGGCCAAGAATTTGAATTGAAAGCACAAGGATGGAATCCATTGAAGGAGAATAAACAATAGTTTCTATCACTTTTCTGAAATATTTTCCATCCCATACAACACTGATAATAAGCAAACTAGCTTTTTATCAGTGTTTTTTATCTCCAGAAGGCTTGCAGAATCCAAAAGTTTCACTACCTTTGCAACCGCAAAAGAGATATTACCGGACCGAACAATCACAAGGTGCCATAGCTCAGTTGGTAGAGCAAAGGACTGAAAATCCTTGTGTCCCCGGTTCGATTCCTGGTGGCACCACTATCGATTCGGTAATTTCTCAGAACCCATTGAAATTCAGTCATTTCAATGGGTTTTCTTTTATACTCCAATACGCAAATTCTAGCCGATTCGAGTATCTGGAAATGTCCCATTCGGTGGCTTTTTCAGAGTCCCTTTAAAAAACCACCGATTGCACTATATTTCACTCATTTACAACAATTTGCGCCAATCATTTTTAGGAGCAAAAACATACTTTTGCATACCTGCTTGAATGTAATGGAAATAGCGAAAAAAGAAAAGCAAAAAAGATTCT
This sequence comes from Bacteroides sp. AM16-13, assembly GCF_003602705.1. Classification (NCBI taxonomy): domain Bacteria; kingdom Pseudomonadati; phylum Bacteroidota; class Bacteroidia; order Bacteroidales; family Bacteroidaceae; genus Bacteroides; species Bacteroides sp. AM16-13. Next base: position 70,646 of record NZ_QTLK01000029.1, on the reverse strand, counting down.
TCCTTTACTGACAAATATAAGATGAAGGAAAACAAAGAGAATCTTAAAACTAAAAAAAACGGTGGTTTTTCAGACCATGTCTACCAAAAATCCACCGATTTTAACTTTTTCACCGACTTCCAACTCATCTTTCAAGTTGACAGAATAACTAATTGTATTTACCAACTTAAAGAAAAAAGGTTATGAAACAAGGAACAATGAAGATTCTGTTTTTCGTTCTCAAAACGAAATTATTAAAAAATGGTGAAGCACCTATTCTAATGAGGATCACAATTAACGGTCAATACGAAGAAACACGAATCCAAAGAAGCGTTCCTCTCAAACTGTGGAACGCAGCCAAAGGATGTAGTAAAGGAAAAGACCGGGCTTCCAATGAACTCAACAGTTATTTATCTGAATTAGCCACGCGAGCATTGGAAAAGTATAAGGAACTTATACTGGAGCAGGCAATATCCACTCCCTCCTTAATATTAAAACGTGTATTCGGCAAGGATACGGAAATGCGTACCCTGCTTGGAACAATACGACAAGAAATCAAGGAGATGGAGAAAGTTGTGAATATTGACTATGCACCAGTGACCATCAACCGTTACAAAAATGTACTAAAAAAACTCGAAAATTCCATTCCTACATTTTATGACAAAGAAGATATTACTTTCCATGAACTCACTCCGGAATTCATAAAAGCCTTTGACCTTCATTTAAAAACAGAAGTCGGTTTATGCCGCAACACTATTGTACGATATATGAAATGTTTCAAGAAAATCACAAATATGGCACTGGCAAAAGGTTGGATGAAGAAAGATGCGTTTTATGGATACAAAATGGAACAGGATGAAACAGCTCCTGTATTCCTCACATATGACGAATTACAGACCGTTATGAATAAGGAATTCACTATACCCCGACTAGCACTGGTACGGGATATTTTCATTTTCGCCTGCTTCACTGGTCTGGCATTTGCCGATGTGTCCACGCTCAAAAAAGAAGATCTGATGCAAGATAATAATGGAGACTGGTGGATCAGAAAAGGAAGAATCAAACTGATGCATCGGCGTAAAGCATCTTCCATCTGTAACATACCTCTACTTCCCGTTCCGCTTGCCATACTAAAGAAGTATGAAAATAATCCTGTTTGCATCAAAAAAGGATGTTGTCTCCCAGTTCCCTGCAACCAAAAAATGAACAGCTATCTCAAAGAAATAGCAGATTTCTGCGGAATTAAGAAAAATATCACCACTCACGCTGGTCGGCATACATTTGGGACTACCATTACGCTCGCTAATAATGTACCCCTACAAGATGTATCAGTTATGCTTGGACATTCCTCTACACGAATGACACAACATTACGCCCGAGTAATGAATGCTAGTCTAAAGGATTCCATGCTCAATGTCAAGAAACGACTAGCGGAATAAACGTAAGCATCCGACGAACCAATATAAATGCACGCATTATATTGATATTAATTGCGACCTCACTGTTCAGAACCGATGAAAGCATTGCTTCTCCAGGCTCCGTAAAGGCATAAGGCATATACCTTGTACCACCTTTTGTTTGAGGTGCAAATTCTGCACCTCAAACTCTCGAATTCATCTTTAGTGAATTAGCACCCGGTTCATCATGTCGCACACTTTCTGACAACTGTCCTGCTCCGCACAAGCAGAATAGAGGAATAAATTGGTTATAATTACATATTTGTCCAAAAGGATGATATTTTTATCTGTGCCATTTCAGACAGCATATATTTCTTATCTTTACCTCTCTGTTCCAACAGTTTAGCTCTAGAAAGTTCTCTTAGATCAATCTTTATTTGCTCTTCGGTTAATTCTAACTGTTCTTTTAGTTCTTTCTTTGTAAGTTGTCCTACAACATAAATAGCAACAATTTCTTCAGCCATTCTAAGAGCTATTTTATCACTAACCCCAGAAACAAATTCGGAAACAAGTGCAGTAGCTATAGAAATAGAAGTTAGTTTATCTACATTCACATTATTATGATCTACAGTACTACCTACTTCACAACTTTTCACACTCCTAGCAGGTGCATTTTCACACCTATTCACATCACTGGCTTGTACATCACCAACAACATCTCGATAAGTCATACTAAAAACAAAACGCTCATTATTCAGTATTTCAATCACGCTATTATTATAGTAAAGAGGAGCAAACTTTTTAATATTACGGCTTCCCGAACCTAATTCTTCACCCCAACCCAGTTCACGAAATACCTTGAACAATAATGGATTCTTAGTATAGTTTTCCAATTCATCTATACTTATAGAACCGGTTCTCAAAGAAGACGTGAACTTTGTGGCATTACAAGTCCTTACTTTATCAGCAAATATTTCAAATAAACCAACTTCATTACTTGCATATTCTCTATGTACACACAAGTTTGCTATAATCTCCCGGAATATATTCGCCCTAAGATCGCCTCTTTGTGTTGATCCATCCTGAAGATAGAATTTTTCTGGCAAATATTTATAAACAAAATCCATCAACAAACCATAAGCCTTGATTAGATTGGTCCTTATTGTTATTCGATCATCATATCTAGTACTATCTGTCACTTCATTTAAAACAAAACACCCATAAGTCTTATTCCTATATATAGCTTCAAACCGATATGCCGGAATAAAAGAAGCTATACTTTCATCCTTTCCAAACAATAGAAGAGCAGCCACTTTAACACCAATCTTTCCAGTAACAGGATCCTTTGCCATTAAGCCACAGCTTTTCAGCAATTCTTCATTAGAAAGTTTTATCCAGGCATGAGTGTCATTTCGTGCAATAACAAGGAATGTTATTTTACTCATAAAATCGCATAATAAAACTACTCAATAAAGATATATCCAATGTAATACTGTTGCTATTTTCAGGTCACCCCATACCAGATTTTATATTTCAACTTCTTACCTGCAAAAATAGTCCGTGTCCTGCGGATTGCCCAAGGCAGCCCTACGGGCTGGTTGGCGAGCAAAAAATCATCCTCGCTACGCTCCGGTATTTTTTCCTGCCAAGCCTTGCACAATCCCGGACACGAACAACCCGGCAAGTAAGAAATCGAAATACTGGCTCCACAGAGCCGGTTATGTCTAATTTTAAATGATTAAAGTATGGCTGAAATGACCGAAATGCAGGTTCACGAAGAACGAGTAATGAACCTCGTAGAAAGTAGCAGTGGTAACCCGACAATCACTCCGCTCACAAAAACAAATGCGCACCGTGCAGAATCCATCCGGCGGATCGGAACGGACAAAGATGCGGTCGCCTTCCATTTCCGCAAGAAAAGCACAGGTATGTATATGTATATCCATACCTACACGGAAAACGGTGAAGAGAAGGAATTACGTACTTCTGACTTCAAAAACTGGGAAGTAACAGGATTCAAGTATCCCGGCTATCTGGAAGAACTGGAAGAAATCGCCGTCAATGCCTACCGCTGGAACTCCCATGATCCGGAAACAAGGGCTGAAACGGACATCATGGGATATGAAAAGCAACTCCATGAAGACCTGAAGAAAATACCGGAGGCAAAAAAACAGGATTATATCAATACTTACAAAAGTAAAATATCCGTTTTATTCCACAGCCTCTCACGCTGCGCAAACCCGATGGTGACAGGACGGGGAAGATTCAATTTCCAAAGAAATGAAAAGGCACAAAATGCCTATCAGAACAGATACGACGAATTCCTGAAATGGCGTGAGAAATTTCTGAAAACCATGCAACTGCTCACAGAAAAAGACAGACCCGAAGAAGAAAAACGGGAAGAAACATGGCGCAGGCTGAAACGTGACATTGCAAGCAGTGCGAACACGATTCACGAGATTGATACGGGAAAAGCCAGAGGGTACAACCGGGCACTCTTCGTAAGCAGCATCTTCAACAAGGTCAGCACATTTGCCGGACATGGCGACGTGGAAATCGTACAGAGGGCTATCAACTTCATCTCCGAATATAATGCCGGCATAAAGAAGCCTGTCATCACACCACGCCACCGGTTCTTCCAGCTGGCTGAAACAGCCAGTCGCATGCGGGACAAGTTAAAGGAAACCAAAGAACAGGAAAACAGGGAAGTAACGTTTGAAGGTGGAACCCTCGTTTGGAACTATCAGGAAAGTCGTCTGCAAATCCTCTTCAACAAAATACCGGAAGAGAGCAAACGCAGGGAACTCAAATCATCCGGTTTCCACTGGTCGCCCAAGAACAGGGCATGGCAGCGGCAACTCAATCCGAATGCGGTGTCTGCGGCAAAGAGAATCTTAAACCTCCAAAATATCTGACCATGAAAAAAGAACATCTGAAATTTGTCATTGACTCCCGCTGTTTCCGAGGAAGCTGCGTCACATCCATGTCGGACGGCATACACTGTGACTACTACGGCAGCACACTGGAGGAACTCAAGAAACAGGAAAACAATCCTTTTCTAGTTACGGTAACAAGAAATGCCATACACAAGAGGTCGCGTATTCATGACAAGTCATTGTGCCGACCCTTCCGTGAAATTACAGAGGAGAACTATTATAACTGTATGAACGAACTGCCTCCCGTCCGTCTGAAGCGCCATTCATTCTTTTTCGGCGAGCCCTACCATGGCAGCCTGTACATGTTCTGTTTCACCATCGGAAAACGTTTTTTCCGGGGACTGCGTCCGGTCATGACACCGCAGGCCGAACTGGAGCGGCAAATGAATGAGCATTATCGCAACATCACATTCAAGGGAAAAGTCAGCAAAGGAAAGGCGGAGAGAATTACAAGCAAGGACAAGCAGGAGATCATCACCATTCCCTATTCATTCACCGACAAGGAAAACAGGGAACGTTTCATCTGCAACATGGTGACCGGAGGGAATGATGGTGGGGACACCTGCAAGGCCAGAAAAGACATGGCGAACATACTGCTCAGCCTGAGGAAACATCATTTTCTGTATTTCTCCGGATATGGCAGGCATGACGACATGGAAACATTGCTGGATGAAGTGGAGGAAAAGAGATACACCATAATAACAAGCGGATGCCTCTTCCAGTCTCCTCCCTGCCGTGATTCCGTCTCATTCACCGGAACCGTCAAGGAAACCGGAGAAAACTTCTTCTACAGGATTTATGACCGGGAACTGTTCCTGCACATTATGCACAGACTCAGAGCCGTCAAAAGAGAGAAAACACCGGTTGAAACAAAAGCAGTCCTCCCTAAATGCAAATGCTATGAATAATACGGAGTCATGGAAAAAATATGTTCCCGAAACGGTCAGCCTGTATCATGTGGACTACCGGGAGAATCTGGACGAACGCGAAGACCTGCAGGAGCAGTGCATCCGGAACAATAACATGGGGAGGCTATATGAAACAGTCATGGAATGTTATGCTGAACAGGAAGCGGAAAGTCTGCTCAAAATACTTGGGGAAATCAAAGAGAAGATGGCAGAAGAGAAAAGGCAGGAAGAATTCGAGGAACACCGTGAAGAGATTACGGACCTCATCTTGAGCAGGAGTGATACCGACCCGGCGGAAGAACTCATAAAAAATTCCGCCGCCGTCAACATGTACTACTCTCCCGGTGCGAAAATAGAGGAACGCATCGGAAAAGCATCCAAAACTATGTCCTGTTACAAGGTCAGGCGCGCCCTGAAACTGAAGAAAGGACAGTTTGACACACTAATTGAAGAACTGGTGGATAATGCCACATACGGTGGTGAACTACGTATTTATTTCAATGCCGGGTTCAATGAACTTGTCACAAACGACAACGGAAAAGATTTCAGAACCATCCGTTTCCACGGGGATGTCATCGTAGCCGTCGCCAACAGTTTCAACGGTTCCGGCTACCACATCAGTCTGCCTCTGGACATTACGTTTCCATTCGTCAGGGACAGATTGTTTGTAGATTCACAGGTACGTTATTCCTATGCAACCGAAGTATGCGGAATGTGCAGGGAGTGGTGCGACTCCACCAGCTGGGAAACTGAATACAAAACCGTCAGAAATACAGGCAGGAACAGAAAGAAAGAAAAAACATTATTAACCAATTAAAACGGAATATCATGAAAATCATGTGCAAACAGGAGTATTACGACCAGGTAGTACAGTATGCGGAATCAATCAAGGACACTTCGCTGCAGAACTGCATGGAACGTCTTAAAGCATGGGAAAAGAATCCGAACCGCCCGTGTGAGATAGAGCTCTACCACGACTGGGCCCCCTATTCGTTCGGGTTCACCCAAAGATACCCGGACGGCAGCAGAGGGATTGTCGGAGGGCTGCTCTATCACGGCTCACCGGATGAATCGTTTGCCGTACAGCTGACTCCCTTCAAAGGATGGCAGATACACACTTAAAGTTTCCGGAACATGGAAGAATGGATACAGTATGCCAGGGACATGGCAAAAGCGGAAAAAGAGCTGGAGATCGAGCTGTGGGTGATCATCTCCTTTTACAGGACTACAGAGCAGGGCGGTAAAGTCCTGCTCTTCCGATATGACCTGCCACGAAAAGTGGCGGACAAATATGACTGGGTCGTCCGGTGGAGAAGGGCAAGACTGACCTGCCAATATCCCAAAGGGAATGTTACACATACCTACTGCCTGTATGACAGGCACAGCGGTGAAGACTATTCATTCGGCTCCTGCCTCTCCTCGCTGGCGGCAGCCAAGGCACAGGTCACCAGGATGGAACGGAGGATAAAGGAATACACCGCATGGCAAAAACAGAACAACCTCTTTTTTGACGAACAGACGGACGAAATGCTCCAAAAGGCTGTCGCCAAACTCAAAATAAAAAAAGAAAATGTACAGGAGGCAGAAAGAAGGCTGCAAAGGAAAGCTGAAAAGCACCAACGGGAAATGCGGAAATAGCAAAACGGATTACGCATTTCCATTTCTTGCCGCAAAGATAGCCGTTTGCCGGACTGAATGCGCAAGGCAGCCCTGCGGGCTGGTTGACAGGAAAAAAATCATCCTCGCTACGCTCCGGTATTTTTTTCCGTCAAGCCTTGCCGCAATCCCCGGCAAACGGACAACGCATCCAACAAGAAATAAAAATGCCCGTCTCACGACAGGCTCATGTATAACTAAAAAATGATCGGCTATGATTACGGATGAAAGAACCCGGAACAGACTGTATGCGGATACGGAAACGACACTTTTCACACTGGAAGACAAACCAGGGGCAATATTACGGATAATGGAAATTATAAGGGACACCCCCGAATATGTGCAACTTTCGCCCCTTCTTCCGGCATACGCGGAAGAAGACCGGCAGGCAGAATGGTGGAAGGGCAAGGAACCGGACTTCCTTCTGGCGGAACTGCTGCATGTACTTCAACTATATGCACCGGAAGGATTCATACTGGGACCGATAACCGGGAGAACACATGCTTTCGGACATACAAACCCGGAATATGAAAAAAATCTGATCTACAGGATAGAGATCGAGCTTGACTGGGGATATGTGTATGGGAAAAAGAACGAATACAGAAAGAAAAGGAAACTTTATGAGGAAATCGCGGAAATATTCACCACGGACGGATATACGACAGAGATGGAGAAAAGAGGAAAAGGATGCCGGATAACCAAAGGGAATACAAGGCTTCATTCACATTACGAATGGATAACCGGACAGTGTGAGGCCACACACCTGACCGGAACGCTTATCCGGTTACTCAGGGAAAGCAGGAGATTCCATCTGATTAGGTGCACCCTGCTTGATTTCATATTCAGTTTCACGCAGGAAGAGGAGCTGAAATTTTACCGGCAGCAAAACGAAACAAGCATATACTACCGGATATTCGACCTTTTCAGAAGAAAACCGTGGACTGTTACCGAAAATCTCATGACGGTGGCTTCAGAAATCAACATACCGACTCAAAAATATCCGGAAGGACCCGACCGGGACTCCCCCGCTTACGAATATGTCAGGGAAGCCTATCAAAAACTCATAGACAAGGGATATCTGGAAGAATACACCCGAATATGGATAAGGGAGGAGCTCCTTTGTGCAAGAGCAACCCCGGAAGGAATATCAAAAAACATATTCTATGGAACTCAGCTATAACCGTCTATTACTCATCTTCCTATGGCAGTACAACCACCACGGGGAGGAAGGGCTGAACCTGCACCTTTTCGAGGAGACCTTCGGAAAGACACAGGGCAGTCATTATTACGACAAATGGATGAACTGTTTCAACCGGGACCTCCGGGACATGATCATCTATTTCAGAGGGGAGGGTGAAAACGGACAGAAATTCTGTGACATGGTAGCCCGACAAATTGAAGTATACCGTAAAAATCGAAAACACTATGGAATTTACTGACCTTTATACAGTGGAAAGCCTGCAATGCTTCAACGGTTTCCATTACCGCGGATATCGGATAAACCAAAGTGATACGGACAAGGTAAACCGTCTCATTGCAATAATCCGGCAAGAACGGGAAAAGAATATCGGACCGGCAGCAGGTGACATCATCGAGTATACCTGCCGGAACGGTGACTGGTTTCAATCGGCACACATCGAAGAGATATGCGACGGACATTTCAAGATCTACCTTTCCGGAAGCATCCCGTTCTGTTATGAAAGCGGGGACGGTGTCGGCTATAACGTCCATGAAGGGATATGGACTTATCCGAAGAGAGCCGCCTTAAGACCGGCAGGTATCAGAGAAAAGCAGTTCAGGACATGGGGACATGCCGGAAAATGCGCCAACGGGGAGGTATACTTCATGGCCCGTGTCCGTGCGTGGCAATATACGGAACCCGAACCCCTGTATGGCAGATATACTACCAGAAACTGGAGCAAATACCACATCAACAGGCAGCCCGACCCGGAACATGACGGCGAATTCTTCTACATGACCGAAGGATTCACCCTATACTCACGCGAGGAACTGGACAGGCTGACCGGAATCCTTCACGGGAAACTCTTCGACGGGATATACAGCAACTCACTCGTTCTATGGGGATACCACATGAAATGGGAAATACTCACGGAACAGGAATGGAACGAAACAAAAGCCGAAATACACATATCCTTTCTCGGAAAGTCTCCCGTGAAAATAATAACCTGCGATGATACCCATACAATAACCGTCTATAAAAAGAAATAACAATGGCAAAATACGAAACCCCTCCCCCGGTCCGTCCGCTTGAGAAGCTGATAATGGATTTCTCCTACACAAACGGACTCGATCCCGTCAATGTATTCAACGATTTCCTGACCTATATCATCCACGGGTTTTCTCCCGGTGCTCCCCCACTGCAGAGCTGGAAGTACAAACGGCAGCAGAACATGAAATTTATGGAAATGCTCACCGGATGGGTACGGCTCATGGCAAGCCGGATAAAGGATGATACAAGCTGGTATGACCCTTTCGGGGATTTATATATGGCACTGGTTTCCAAAAGTACCCAGCAGTCACAGGGACAATTCTTCACTCCGGTACATATCTGCGACCTCATGGTGCTGTGCACCCAAACGGAAGAAAAAAAGACCGGACAGAGGATGGGTGACCCGACCTGCGGAAGCGGAAGGCTGCTGCTGGCCTGCCATGCACGGAATCCGGGAAACTACCTTATAGGGGAGGATATCAACCGGACCTGCTGCCTGATGACCGTATGCAACATGCTCATACACGGATGCATAGGGGAAGTCATCTGCCATGACAGTCTGAATCCCGGAAACTTCGTGGACGGTTGGAAGGTCAATCCCATGCTAACATGGACAGGCATTCCCACGATAAAGAGAATGAGCATGGAGGAATACCGGGCAGGCAGGAATCTTCCAGCATCCCCTTATATCTTACGAAAAACGATGCCAACGGGTGGCAGGAAGCGTAAGGCGGATTCCCCTCCGCCTTTACAAGCCATTTTCAAGATGTAATAACGACATAAAATATGATACCAAACACGATCATCAATATAAAAAAAATGATTACATACAATATTTTATAAGCATACCACCGGTATGCCAAATTCATTTATTAACCCATTAAATACAGCAATTATGGAAGTTACAGTAATGCCGGCCGCTGCACCGGTACAGAAGCAGCAGGGATTGAACCAGGTAGTCATAAACAAGGTTCAAAAAATGATCGAAGGAAAACAGCAGGGTGTCATGGCTACAATCACCCGCCTGCTCGAAGAGGGAAAAATCGCACAAGACTTCATTGCCCCCATAGGAGTGAACCTGCGTAATGAGGACCGCCATCCGGTTATCACATTCCAGGCAGAGGAACAGGTACAGATGAACATGCCGGAAGGGAATTTCAACCTGCACGGAAATGCCATCAGCCAGATTTCCGAGAAAATGGGCATTCCGGCAAAATATCTCAGGGAGCTTTCCGCAGGAGACGCCTGGCAGAAACAGCTGTGCGCAACCATTCTTAACGAACATTCGGGATGGACGGGACGCACACGCGTACTCATCCGTGCGGTAGGAACGGAAATCAGGGGTGTACTCTCAGACTCGTACCGGCGGCTCAACTCCGTGGACATACTAACCGCATTCATCAGGGAAGCGGCAAACAACGGAGCCGTCGTGTCCGACGCCTATATGAATGACACCAAAGTATGGTGTGAGACGATTCTTCCTACACCGGTTGAAATACCCACCTGTAAAAACGGGACGGTAATCATATTCGCGGGAGCAAGATTCAGCACATCCGATTTCGGAAACGGTTCGGTGGACATGCGCTCGTTCCTGCTCAACGGAGCTTGCCTGAACGGCATGGTACGTGAATCGGTCATGCGGCAGATTCATCTGGGAGGACGCCTGCCGGATACGCTTGCGCTCTCGCAAAGAACTTATGAACTGGACACCAAGACAACCGTATCGGCAGTCAAAGATTTGACTAAAGGGCTCTACAGCAAGGACACGATCATGCAGAAAGCCATCGAAATTCAGGGAGCGTCGGAAATAGACGTGGACTTTGACAAGGAACTTAAATCCCTGGTACAGCGTGGTGCGTTGCTGAAAAACGAAGGACGGGAAGTCGAAAAGCTCCTGATGAATAACAACCCCGACGACGGCATAACAGGAGGGGCAACACTCTGGAAACTGGCACAGGGCATCACCGCCTTTGCACGGGAACAGGAGCCGGAACGCAGCAGGGAGCTGCATGAGATATCCGGGCAACTGATGAACCGGGTGAAAAACAACTAAAATGGAAAAACGACAATCATAGAATGAAAAATCAGCAGAATTTGCCGGACTTTCCATTGTCCGGCAAACAACTGTAAAACAGAACCATTCACAATGGACAAATTACCGGACTATAAAAAATAGTTGATAGGGAGGCAAGTCTTTCCAATAGAACTTATCGATTAGATAAATCCTAGACATTATTATTTCATGACAAAACAATTAGTCATAGCTTCAATTATTTCCCGTGCGTAAGACTTGCCATCAAATACATTCCTTGGAGCAATCCAACAGGTTACACCAACTGCCTCTAACATGACACATACTTCAAATACTACCCCACTATCTTTACTGGAATAAGAGATAAAAAAGTCGTATTTCATAATGACTGTAAGTTAACGTCAGTTCGATATAAACCGCAGATATTCATTGATTATTAAGGGCATAGCGACAAAAGTATTAATTTAACGTAATATCATTCAGAGCATTTAGAATTTCCCTTTTTGCTCTGCCATTTTGCTTTTTCGCTATCGCGCGAGAATCGCTTGTTTGCGACCGAGGGTAAGGCGGAACAGAAATACGGGAAAGAAAAACCGCAACTCGCTGTCTTGCATGCGTATATAGAAATCATTACAATCCAACGAGACGGAAACAGAACTTCTTCGGCATGAAAACAGCCCTTCAGCGAGGAGAAAACGAAGGGTTCCGACACGTTGCGTCCGCTTTTCTCCCTCTTCCGGCTGTTCTTGTGGTTGTCAAAACATGCATCTGAAGGGCAAAAACTACGCATCTACACCTCTCTTTTCTCTAATTTTCACAGGAAAAACGAACCGTTTTGTGGGACCGGTATGTCAGTCTAGAGGCCGTTTTCGTATTATTCTGAAAGCTAAATAACGTCAGTTCGATACTAATATTTAAGACATCATGCTATTTTTCAAATGCAAACTTCCAATGTTCACTTGGAATTCTAGCTTGTAGCATAATCTTTTTAAGTTCCTGAGCTTTATTAGGATATTGATCGACTACATTAGCGGTCTCTCCCGGATCTTCCTTTAGATTATACAATTCATAATATGCCTTTTTAGCATCATTGACCATTAAATAAACCAATTTCCATCCGTTTTGGATAACGGCCTGTTTACCGCCTCTTTCATGAAATTCGTAGTAAAGATAATCATGTGTTTTTTGCTTGCCTTTACCAATGAGTGTAGGTAGATAAGAAATACCATCAATGTGTTCTGGATATTCTGCCCCAATCAGATCACAGACAGTAGGCATAAAATCCCAAAATGTAGAAGTATGATAGGATATACTTCCTTTTGGAATTACATTTTTCCATTTTGCAATGAATGGAACATGAATACCACCTTCATATAAATCGCGTTTCATGCCTCTATAGGAGCCACTGCTTTTAAAATGCGAAGGATGGTGACCGCCTTCCATATGCGCTCCATTATCGGAGGTAAAGATTATCAGAGTGTGTTCCAACAAATTTTTCTCTTCCAACAAATCTACAATTCTTTGTACATCATGATCTAACCTGGTTACCATAGCAGCAAAAGTTGCTTTAGGCTTGGCTTGTGCATGATACCTATCCTCAGCATAAGGGACCTCTTCAAATTTACTATCATAGTCATAGAGTTCATTATTGGGGACTACAATATCCGCATGAGGTATGGTAGGAGTGAAATACAAGAAAAAAGGTTTATCACAATTCTTATCAATAAACTCCAAAGCTTTGTCTGCAATCAGGTCATGCGAATAAACTTCATGATTTAAAGCTACAGCAGTATTATTTTCAAAGAGCTGTTCGGGATAGTAATCATGAGCATTCTTTTGCCCTAAATAACCAAAAAAGTAATCAAACCCTTGATTGTTAGGATGTCCTTCAGAAAAAGGGCCTCCAAGTCCCCATTTACCAACACAAGCTGTAGCATAATCCTGGCTTTTAAATACTTCACCAATAGTAACTTCTTGAGACGAAAGGCTCATATCGTATGGACGACCATCAATTACAATTCCTCCTTTATTTCCTCTTATATAAGAGTGCCCGGTATGTTTACCCGTTAACAATACACATCGAGAAGGGGCACTAACAGTAGAGCCGGAATAATGTTGAGTAAACCTCATTCCTTCGGCAGCCAAAGCATCAATGGCAGGAGTTTTTATTTGCTCTTGTCCATAACATCCTAAATCACCAATGCCTAAATCATCAGCCATGATAAATACAACATTGGGGCGAAGTGCCTTATTATTTTTTTGCTGTGCATACCCCATACAAAATGAAGAAGCCAATAAGGCTGAAGATAATATAATCTTATCCATATTCTACTCTTGATAATTTTTTATTGATATTTTAAAGTCTTGTTGTTTGAGCAACGAATAAAGTAACACTCTTACTCCACCTCCTCAAGCAACAGTACTGCACTTTCATACGGCTTTGAGAGATTCAGTTGAATACCTACGTTCATCAAATATTCTCCCATAAACACCTTGCCTGCAGCCGAACTAGCAGACTTATTACCTTTGTTGATTTCAGTCACCTTGTATCTTTTATCTGGCGACAATCCTTTCAGTTTCTCTGTATAGAACTGATGTCGATTATGATAACCCAGACTATAGACAAAATAGACCGCCTTGTTCTGTACAGAAGAGACATACATCAATGAGGCCCAATCCGTACTGTCGTAAGGAGACTTCAATCTAAACAAATCACCATGCTGTATGACGGACCGAACCTCTTTATAAGTTTCAACCGCCCGTTTTACAAAAACGATGTCTTTCCCTTTGATATCCTGAGGTTGCAACTCCATACCCAAACGTCCCGACATGGCTACATCCACTCTAAACTTCAAAGGCAATGGCATACCCGTCTGATGATTGGGGCTTGAGGAGATATGCGAACCAATGGCAATAGCTGGAAAGAAGTGACTCGTTCCGTACTGAATATAAATACGATTTACGGCATTAGTGTTGTCACTAGCCCAGAACTCATCGTGATATTTCAACGCCCCGTAATCGACACGACCACCACCTGAAGAGCACAGTTGAATAATCAGATCAGGATATTTGTTCCGCAACTTCTCATACACACTGTAGAGCCCCTGGGTATATTCATACCAAAAATGCGACTGTTTTTCCACCGGGAGATATGAAGAGCCTACATTATTGGCATGTCTGTTAGCATCCCACTTGATGTACGAGATGTTGGGTGACATTGCCACAACGTCATCAAATGTCTTCTCCACGAAACGCTGTACCTCAGGATTACTCAAATCCAATAGCCACTGATTCCTTTCCAGATAGGGAGTATATTTACCTGTCTTTACAATCCATTCAGGATGTTTTTCCGCCAATTCACTACGAGGATTCACCATCTCCGGTTCTATCCAAAGGCCAAACCGTATCCCTTTCTTTACGGCATAATCGGCCAAATACCCTATACCATGCGGAAGCTTCCTTTTGTTCACCATCCAGTCTCCCAAACCGGAGTCGGCCTTATCACGCGGATATTTGCTGCCAAACCATCCATCGTCCAGCACGAACATCTCCACACCATACTCAGCCGCATCATCAATCAAAGAAAGAATAGCCTGTTCATCGAACTTCATGTACACCCCTTCCCAGCTATTCAGTACAATGGGGCGTAAGTCATCACCATGTGCCAATGCATAACGACGACTCCAACTATGAAAATTCTGTGATATACGGTTCTTGCCGTTGTGGCTATACGACCAAATCATCTCCGGTGTCTTGATTTCTCTCCCCGGCTCTATCGTCAATGTGGAGGCAAAAGGATTCATACCTGCTACTACATCCAAACAGCCGGATTCCGACAATTGGAAAGAAAGTTTGTAGTTACTCGACCAAGCCAACGCACCGGCATACACATCTCCTGCATACTCTTCCGCTTTTCCATCTACACTGATTAGAAAAGAAGGATTCTCGGTCTGTGCAGTCCGTACCCCTTTGATGCTCTCTATGGATTTCACGCCACGGGTCAACAACTCCTCTTGCCATCCCATCTCATCGGCCCATGCTCCAGCAAAATGAGTCAGGTAATAGTGGTCAGCATGCAAGTTCAAGTATCCGGAAGCAAGATTCTCCACCTTAATATTCCCCTTTTCCCGATGGCTTATCGTGACATATTGAGCAATGACATCCTCTTTTAGGTAGGCCTTGAAGTGAAGAACGACGTCAATGTCATAACATCTATCTTTCATCCGAATGACAGTTTCCGTCACATTGGCATCCACTGCCGTTGTGGAAATCTCCGAGAATTTAAGTTCTGAAATCATCACACCGTCCGCGTGAGTCAGCTTCAGTGCAGGAATAATCGAAGCTATGCCACCGAATGAAGGATATGCAACCGGTAACGGCTGGTGGGGAGTTCTTTGCAACTCGTAAGAAAAAGCATCTAAATTCTGAAGTTTATTTCCATAATATCTATAAATCAACTCATCAGATTCAGTAACAGAGAACACCATAACGGTGTTCTCTGTACTAACAGACAGATTTTGCCTCACAACCTGCCCACAAACTAATGTAGAAGACAAAAGAAATAGAAATAGAAATAGTTTTTTCATCTCAATATCTCAATGGTTCTACATTATTCGTTATCCTGATAATATTCTTTCAACTGATACAATTTCTCCTTCAATTGGGCTACCACTTTCTGATAACGTTTGTCATTATAGACATTCTTCATCTCTTGTGGATCGCGTTTCATATCAAAGAGTTCCCAATCAGGAGTATAAGGCATCTCATGGGTTCCCTTCTTATTCAAGGTCTCGCCATAATAATAGGTCAGTTTATAACGTTCCGTACAAATACCATAATTAGCGACTGTGTGATGATGACGGTCACCGTGCATCCAATAACGATAATACATTGCATCACGCCATCCGTTAGGCTTTTTCCCGTTTTTAAGAATACTTCTGAAACTTTCACCCTGCATGTAGTCCGGCTTAGCAATTCCAGCATAGTCCAACAATGTGGGTGCAAAGTCTGCATTGATAACGATACTATTATTGGTATTACCCGGTTTTATTTCTTTAGGATAACGCACTAACAACGGCATATTCAGACTTTCTTTCTGCATATAACGTTTATCAAACCAGCCATGCTCTCCCAAATAGAAACCTTGATCGGAAGTATAGATGATAATAGTGTTCTGAGCCAGTCCATTCTCATCCAAGAACTTTAGAATGCGGCCTACATTTTCGTCAATACCAGCAATACAACGAAGATATTGTTTCATATAGCGTTGATAGGCCCATTTACGGAACTCATCTCTTGACAGATTGGTAGGTAGTTCACATTTCATGTCTTTTTCATCCATATGTTCAAGACTCATGGTCTGCAATTCAGTATAATGTGCTCTACCGTCATACATATCATACATATTTTCCGGTTCGGGAATCTCCACATCCTTCAGCAAATCGGCAAAACGGTCGGCATATTCCCAGGCTCTGTGGGGAGCCTTGAAATGGCACATAAGCATGAACGGGTGGTCGTCATTCTTATGCGCATCCATCCAGTCGATAGCTTGAGTAGTAATCACATCAGTAGAATGTCCCTGATACACTTTCCCCGGAGTCTTGTCAAAGGGACCCGTGTGTCCTTTACGATCTTCTTTGGAGATGAGAATGGGGTTCTTGTAGCGTCCCTGACCGGGCAGGACATTATAGTAGTCAAATCCCGTGGGCTCATGTTTCAAGTGCCACTTACCAATAATAGCCGTCTGATATCCTCCCTTCTGCAACTCTTTAGCAAAATTATTTCGAGAGGGGGCCAAGCCATCGTCCAACGTATACACACCGTTCTTATGACTGTATTGTCCCGTCATGATACAGCCTCGACTAGGTGCACTGATAGAATTAGTCACACAGCAGTTATCCATACGGATTCCTTCATTGGCGATTCTGTCCAAATTAGGTGTAGGCAACACCTTAGCCAATCTGCTTCCATAAGCGCTAATGGCCTGAAGAGCATGGTCATCGGACATGATATATATGATATTTGGGCGCGCCTCTTGTGCCACAACATGCAATTGCAATGCTGTCAGCGACGTGGCTACTAAAGTCAGGACTTTATTCATGGTTCATTGATTTTAATAAGATTCTTTCAATAAGTTACTTCCGTATTTAAGAGCCTCCTCGTAGCTCTTATCGTACTCAGGGAATCCCTTCGTACCCTTTTCTACATCTTTGGCATAGACATTAAGGAAAGAGCACTTACCTCGATATGCCGCATCCATCACCTCCTTCAGAGAGCCAACATCGGTCGAAGTGGAACCGACCATCTCAAAGAAAATTTTAGTTTTCTTTGCCCATTTAGACAACAACTGTACTTTACCGGATTCATTTTTTGTATAGCGATTACCAGACAAGCCGTTTTGACCGATGTACATACCACACTTCACAGCCTGCTCACCGAACAATTCAAAATTGTTATTATCGAACAAGGATCCTTTGTTCAACGCCACTTCTGTAGGCAGTTTCTTAAACAGGCCGGAGGCTTTTGGCAACCAATCAAGAACCGTTGCTTGCCACAATTCTTCACTATATTTACGTCCATCGCTTGCCGCTACAGTCACAAACTCCTTTTTAAAGCCTGGGTCTTTTTTGATGATAGTACGGAATCTGAACGGATTGGTCTCGGCACCCGGAGTAATATCTATGAAGAGTACATTGGGATTATTGTCATACCGTCCCGCCACTTTACTCAGGAAGTGCAGTGCATAACGTTGGTAGATGGGATCCCAGAAAAGAGGAATTTCCGTTTCACTCGGAACATGGTAAGCAAACTTGGCTCCCTTTTTCCACACCCACTGAGGCGTCGGTGTCTTAGACATGGGATCTTTCCAATAGCCACTGGTCACCCATTGCATTCTTAGTACCACTTTCTTGCCGTACTTTGCCCACGACTCAATCAGTTGATCGATAGAACTCCAGTCGTATACACCCTCTTCTTTCTCAATATTTGCCCATTTTATCGTCTTTACCGCTCCGATAATATAAGGATTCTGTTTGACCAAATCATCTTTTGAACTTTCAAAGCTGGCAAAATAAAGTAATCCTTTTTTGCCCTCTGTCTTTTGGGCATTCACAGAAGTGAGCCCAAAAAGGAAAGCAAATAATATATAAATAACCTGTGTATTTGTGCGCATAATTGTTATTTTTTTAGTTGAAGCTTTTCATATCCAAATTTAAGTGCCTCCTCATATGTCGGATCGTAGTCCTTATAACCTTTTGTACCTTTCAGTACATCAATGGCATAGACATTCAGATAGTCCGTATCAATTCTCACCGCAGCCTCCATAACCCCCATCAACGTTCCAACCTGTCTCTCTTCATTACCCGAAGCAAGTGCCATTTCCTGAAAAACAGGCACCTTCTTCTTCCACTCTTTAAAGAGTTTGTAACGACCGCCATTGGCATTCAAATAGCTGGAAGCCTTTATTCCGTTTTGTCCTACTATGGCATTGGCCTCCACTGCATACTCACCGAACAGTTGGAAATAATCCTCTTTCGGGGAGAGTCCGCCTCTGTTCAAAGAGACGAAAGCTAGTACCTCTTTATATATGGCTGACACCGCAAAAATCCACTCCTTGACTGTCTTTTGCCATAGTTCCGGTGAATAAGCCCGTCCTTGACTGTCTTTGGTTTGAGCGAACTCCTCAAAAAAATTAGGATTCACCTCTGCCGTTCTAGGATGACAAGGGAAAGTCTCATAACCGGGCGTGCTTGACACAAACAGAAAATTAGGGTCTTTACCGTAACGGTCATAGATAGCCCGCATCAGTCGAAGCGCATGCTCATTGTAGATGGGATCCCAAAACAGAGGAATCTCTGTCTTCGTCTTCTCATCATAATGATATTTGGCTCCATCCTTCCAAAGCCATTCGGGAGCAGGATGACGCGCAACCTCATGCGGCCACAGTCCGGTAGAAATCCATATCACACGGATGCCCACCTTCTTACCGGCAGAAGTCCAATTCTTGAAGAATTTATCCACTTCACTCCAGTCATATTCGCCTTTTTCCCTTTCCACTTCACTCCAATAAATGGTGTAGAGCGCTCCCATAATATACGGGTTCTGTATGGCAATATCATCAGGCAGTTTCGAGTTTGCGAAATAGACCAACCCACCGTTTACCACATTCTCACTTTCCTTTTCCGCTATCTCCGAATCAATAGCAGAAGTATCCTTAATAGTAGTGCTTCCTGAACAGGAAGCACTACTGATTAACAGACAAAATAAAAAAATACTTATTCTCATCATCTGTTTTTTGTTTTTGATGAAAAATATTCTAGACCGTTTTTCAACGCCTCATCCCATTTGGACTTATAATATGAAGAACCTTTAGTAGACTTCAATACATCTTGAGGATAGACATTCAAAAAATCACAATCGATGCGCTTGGCAGCCTCCACAACTCCCTGCATGGAACCGGTGTTCTGCGTTTCAGCTGCATGCACCATTTCAAAGAAGAGTTTGGTCTTCTGCTTCCACTCAGAGAACAGTTTCGTCCGGAGGGCATCATTGCCATTGTAACTTTTCTCGTTTATACCGTTCTGACCTACATACATACCGTTATCTACCGCAGCCTGTCCAAAAACAGGAAAATTGTTTTTTCCCAAAAGACTACCACGATTCAAAGTAATCAGACATTGAAGGTCAGACATAATCTTAGCCGTCTCTCCTATCCACTCCTTCACGGTTTCCGTCCAAAGCTCTTCCGTATAAGTTCTACCATCACTGCTCTTTAACTTTACAAAAGCATCTTTAAACTGCGGGTCTCTTTTAGCAATGGTACCGAAACGATACGGATTTGTTTCTGCTCCGGGAGTCACATCGATAAAAAGAATATTTTTATTGTTTTTAAAGTGGTCATTGACTGCCTTCATAAAGTTCATGGCATGTTTTCTGAATATCGGATCCCAAAACAGCGGAAGTTCGGTATCGCTTTCCTTGTGATAAGCATATTTTGCTCCGGCCTTCCACACCCACGAAGGAGTCGGTTTGCCAGCAGCTTTATTTTTCCAATAACCGCTACTGGACCACATGATGCGCAAAGCCACTTTCTTGCCGGCTTTGGTCCAACGCTTTACAAAGTCATCAGCCTCTTTCCAATCGAATTTACCTTGCTCCGCCTCTACTGACGACCAGTACATAGTGTACATTCCACCGATGATATAAGGATTGTTTAAGACCTCATTGTTATCAATGAAACCAGTACTAGCAAAATAAATCATTCCAGCTGCTGGCAACTCCTTCTTCTGAGCGCAAAGATTGCACAGACAGCAGAAACAGAGAACCAGTGTACATAGATTTTTTTTCATAGCATTTTCTTTTTATCAATGAATATTACGTTCCTCTTTCGTCATCGGAAAAATTGGGTTCTGCAGATGGGACTCTTCCATATACTTCAACGCCTTTTTCACGATTTCAGGATGATCCTGTGCCACATCATTGACTTCTTCAATGTCTTTATCCAATTGATAGACTTCAATCCTGTCAGCATCAATGTAGTTGATGACTTTCCAATTGTCGAACACCACAGCCTGTTTGTACTCATGTCTTGGTTTGGTACGTTCCGAACGCTCATTAAATTCCCAATAGAGGAATTCATGCGTCTTCTCTTGAGTCTTTCCGAGAAGTGTGGGAGCAAAAGAAATACCGTCGGTCTGTTCAGGAATAGGAGCACCAGCCAAATCGCAGATAGTAGGCATCACATCCCAGAAGGCGGATAACACATCGTTCCGTGAACCGGCAGGGATAGTACCTGTCCAACGGACGAACATAGGTGTGTGCATACCTCCGTCATACAAATCACGCTTGTAACCTCTATACTCTCCGGTAGAGTGGAAGAAACGGTAGTCGTGTCCACCTTCGTTGTGGGCACCGTTATCGCTGGTAAATATAATCAGCGTCTTTTCTCCCAAGCCCAACTTATCTACCTGAGCTATAATCTCACCGACATACTTGTCAAGACTCATCATCATAGAGGCAAAAGCTCTCTCCTCTTCAGGCCAATCGTTGGCTTCCACCGGCATATCTGCATGATATTCCATCGGAGCATGCATCAACGAATAAGCTACATACAAGAAGAACGGATTGTCCTTATTATTGCAGATGAACTTCTTCGCCTTATCAGTCACCATTCTATCCATATTTATCGGACGGCATTTATTCTCCTCTTCTGTCAGGTTGTAATATTTGCCATTCTCATACATCGGCTCAATATTCTTTTTGGAATACACGTCATACGAAACGTGCTTACCGTCCTCATCCCATAAGGGATCGATAAATACTCCGTAACGATTGGGGAAGTCGGCACTCAGTTTTCCAAAATGATAGTCAAAGCCACGATGATAAGGCGTCTGGTTGGTCAGCTCACCACCCAAATGCCAACGTCCGCACATACCGGTTACGTAGTCTGTCTGGTTTTTGATAGCTTCCGGTAAAGTAATATCAGAGCTTGACATTGGAGCCACACCCACTCCGGCTATACTCTTATTGCCACGAATGCTGCTGTGGCCAGAGTGTTTGCCGGTCATCAAGATGCATCTGGAAGGACCAGACACCGGTGCTCCAGCATAATGATTGGTGAAAATCATACCATCGGAGGCCAATTTGTCAATATTGGGAGTCTTGATGATTTTCTGTCCTAAAATGCCAATATCACCATAGCCTAAATCATCTGCCAATATATATATAATATTAGGCTTGGGAGCTTGTTCTTTTGGAGCTGTGCTCACGGCACAGGAAGTTAATCCTGCTAATGCAACACAAGAGCTGATGGATAATAAATTCTTCATTTTAATCGTTATTTTTTAAATATGGTTATTCTATTGTTTGAAACATTTTTGACATTGGCCCGCCAAATGCCGTTACCTAAAGCGGTAAAAGTGATGTTTTCGGCATAAGGAGTACCTTTCTTCAACCAGAAATCAAAGGTCCCATTTTCCGGCAATGTTAGTTCTATAGAGTTTTCCTTATACTTGATATCAGATACAGTGCCCGGAGAAAGGTATTTGTCCGTCCGACCGATTATCGCCCATCCCTTATATACAGGTATCAAGAAGAAGAGTCTGTCATCAAATCCGCTAATCTGGAAATTATGCGACTTCTTTCCGAGAGCATATCCCGTATGCGCCTTATAGTCATAAAGGAAAAGTCCTTCTTTAGGCTGTTTCCATTCACCGGAATAAGGTTGTATCAGCGTACCGGTCATGGCATAGTCGGCAGCATTCACACTACCCGATACCATAACCGAATCCACACACAAGTTATAAGCAACGATAGCAGCTGCTCCATTTGCCAAAGGTGCAGAGACATAATAAGGCACCCGTTCTACCAATGGAGAGGTGAACACCGAGCGCGGCATAACTGTAGCCGGTGCCAGAGGACGAATAATCAGTCCGTCATTGTAACACAAAGGCATCACCTTAGCAACTGAAATATGGTCGGGAGCATCCGACAGATAAACCGGGCCACCCGATACAGCTTTGGACAACGCCATCACATCACCACATACTTTGTCCGAAGAGTGGAACATATCATGGTCTCCCCATACCGTAGGACACATATAGAGGGCATTGTGATACGATTGCAACAAATGTTCCTTGGCCATAAACATGTTATTCAGTTTATAGTCAATACTAGTTCGAGTAATGTTAGCGTAATAGGTGTTCTGTAGAACAACATTATTCATGGCCATGCAGTTAATAAGTCCGTTGGAAAAATAGCGGTTGGCAATGTTGTCAACAGTTCTTGAAGTCAGAAAAGCTCCCTTTGCCGCATTTTCACCAAATCTTTGCATATACAGATTGGCAGCCTGCCAGTCCACTTTTAGGAAATCAAATCCGTCAGTTGCCGATTTACCCAAAAATGCCTGATATACTTTAGAGATGGAAGTTTCATCCACACGCGGCAGGGTATAACCAGTCTTTTCAATGGTACGTAAGCATTGCTTAATATCATCATCAAAATCATTGACCGGTGAGAAACCGCCCCAATATCCGTTAAAGTTCTGCCAAAGCCCCATCCATTTCAATCCGTTCGGTTCACGAAGCGAAAGCAACGGAGCAAATCCTTGAGGAAACTTTTCATTAGGTGCAAAACTCGTCAACTGATTCTTGAGGTTCCCAACAGAACGTAAAGCAAGATGACCGTCATCGATAATGGCATAACGAATGGGCAGATTAACCCTCTTCAATTTGGCAATCTCACCCAAAAGCAATTCGGAATTAATGCTCTTCTTGTATTGTTCCCACGTACACCATCCCAAATATTTGAACATTTCGGGATAATCTTTCTGATAGCGCAAGCGCATCGTTTCTTTATACATATCATGTGTAAGGAGATTGCTGAAAAGAGTGTAAGAGGCCTCGTTGGTATTGCATCCCAATCCCCATGCCAATATAGGAACTTTGGAAGAAACCGATTCGGTTCCGTAATTGGCAACCCGCAAAGTAAGTTTTCCCTCTTCGGTCACAAAAATGTCCGAAATGGTTTCAGAATTAGCCAAAGGCAGTACCGCAAGCACATTGCCATCAGCAAGTAATAGTTGCATGAAGCAGCCGCTTTTGGTCACATATCGAGTCCGATCTTTGAATCCGACATTTTTGAATGCCGGATTCTTCTGATCATCCACCCCATAAGCAGGCTGCGTAAATACATCTTTAAGGGTAGCGGGAGTAAATATCCACGGGAGTACACGGTTCCCGTTCACCTGCCAGTAATCATAAAATGAATCTTGAGCATAATAAACAGCCTTGATATAGTTAGGCAGATTGAGTTGATAACATCTCAACACCCCTAAACTATCCGGAACTGTATTATTGAACTCGGTCTCAACAATGCCCCTTTTATCACCCGACATTTTCGTTAGGTCGATAGAGAGTTGCTGGGCTACAGCAGGGAAAAGATTTACTAAAGCAAACAGTAAACAACAGGTTATTTTCCCAATATTCTTCATAAGCCTCATTTTGTTAAAGGTTTTTGCCAGGGGACTGCGCCCGATACTCTGTAATGTTCAATCATGGCTTTATACATCTTAGTATAAAGAGGATCTTTCTCCAAAGGATTGGCTTCTTTGGGATCCCCTTTCACATTGAAATACTGTAAAGGCTCAAAAGGTCTGTTCTGTAACAGTTTGTGCTCTTTGTATCTCACGGCAGTCTGAGTTTTTCCACCCAAATCGCCATGTTCGCGACGTACCCAGAACAGATAACGGTCATCGGTCACCTGCTCCTTGTTGCGCAGTACCGGAAGTACGGACATACCGTCGATACGATGATTTACAGGCACTTGAACCAAATCACATAATGTAGGGAATATATCCGACATCATAATCAGATTGTCCACTTTTCGAGGCTCCAAATGTCCTTTCCAGTAGATGGAACAAGCAACTTTGATACCACCGTCATACATATCTCCTTTATCACCTCTTACCGGACCGTTATTGGCTTCCGCTTTTCTGTCACCACCATTATCGGAACAGAAAATAATCAGAGTATTTTCCAACTGGCCATTTTTCTCCAACGTCTTAACGACTTTGCCTACTCCATCGTCCATGTGTTCAATAAGGGCAACTAATTTTCCACGGGTATCCGAAATAGTAGGTTCACGTTTACGCACTTTCTTTTCCCAATCAGCTTTCGGCTGTAAAGGCAAATGGGGTGCATTATAAGCCAAATAAAGGAAAAAGGGTTGGTCTTTCTTTCCTGCTTCTGTAACGTATTCGGATGCCCAGTCGGTAAACAGGTCTGTGGCATGTCCTTTTGGGTCGATTTCTTGGGTATTAAGCCGCATGTAGTTGTGGCCTCTACGCAAATGGGTATTGTAATCATCCATCATGTCGCCCAGAAAACCGTGGAAGAAGTCAAATCCTCTTTCATTAGGCAGATTAGGACTTTCAAGACCTAAATGCCACTTACCAACAATAGCAGTCTGATAGCCGGCTTTCGACATCATTTCAGGAAGCAGTATAGCATCAGGTGAAAGATAGCCCCAACTTGCAGTCGGTTCAGTACGGATAACTCCCGGTACCCCCACCATATCCGGGAAACAACCGGTCAACAGTCCGGCTCTACTGGGAGAAGAGACGGAAGAACTAGCATAAAAATTGTTCAGATGAAGGCCCTGATGAAACAGACGGTCGATGTTCGGTGTCTGTATATCCTTCGCATATTGACACGACAGGTCACCAAGTCCCAAGTCGTCCACCATAATCAGCAGAATATTAGGTTTGCCTTCCACCGGAACAGCCGCATAAGAGGCAGCGGAAAAGAACATGGCAGTTCCACTTGCCATAAGTGGAGCCACTAAGTGTAAGTTTTTAAATACCATATCCGAAGTTTTGTTTAATGACATTGTTCGTAATTGTAATTTCTCTGGAAGGAATCGGATAGAAGATAGAATAATCTTCAAACTGTCTTCTCCTATAGACATATTTTACTTCATCAAAGTCTATAATGTTCGTATTTTCCAAATATTCTGCTATCCAACCCGAACGAATCAGGTCAACTCTACGCAAACTTTCACCCAAAAACTCCAACATACGTTCTTGCATAAGTAACATTCTGAACTTATCCAAATCGGTGGTAGGAGTAAGTCCCGCAATAGGCTTCACGACATCGGGATCGGCCATATTAGACTTAGTAATTACCGGCAAGATAGTGGCATTGGCAGCACGTGCTCTGACATGGTTCACCATTTTAAAAGCTTCATCAGTAGGTCCATTATTCAGCTCGGCTTCTGCTTCTGCTATAATCAGATACATTTCAGCCAAACGGAGCACTACGTAATTAATCGGTGTCTGCTGCTTGGGGTAATCAGGTTTTCTCTCCATAGCAAATTTACCCAAATTATAGGTCTTGTTGGCAGCCGTGGGTGGCCACAAAGTACCGTCTCCCTTATATTGGAAATTGGTGATAGTCTTATACTTTCTCATATCACACGTTGCCTTAGTAGGATCTTTAGGGAAATTTTGTGCAAGAGTTCCTCCGTAAGGCTTATAAGTACCAGCGGCAGTTCCTGTAGGAAGAACCCAGTTCCATGAGCCGGGACCAAACACTTGCCCTACCCAACCAGCCTCATTTTGAGACATCGCATCTTTAAACTGTACATCAAAAATAATCTCAGGCATATTTTCCGATGGATAAAAGCTATCACTATAAAGCATAGTCTCTAAAATTCCTTTATCACCGCCATATCCTTCAGTGATAACCAATTCTGCATAGGTCTTAGCCTGGGTAATCAATTCAGTAAATCTGGTCTTAGCCCACTCATACGAGTTAATACCATCTTCCAAAGCCATTTCCGAAGATATGTGAGCATATTTTCCCATGGTAGCAGCAGTCAGGCTAGCTCTTGCCATCAAAGCGGCAGCAGCAATTTTGGTAGCCCGTCCCAGTTCTTTCTGGGCAGCGAAGCTTACCGGAAGAACATCATAGGCATCTTTCAAATCTTGGAATATCTGTCCATACACTGCTTCGGTTGAAGAACGCGGAAAAACCTTTCCCACTCGTTCTGAACCAGGCAAAGTGGTCAACACTACTCCACCAAAAATTGAAGTCAGGTTGTAATAAGTAAGAGCGCGCAAGAATTTGGCCTCACCCACACAACGGTCGATAACAGGACTTTTCAAATTTGTTTTTTCCGCATGGAAAATCAAATCATTAGCTCGGTTAATCAAAACATATTGACCGGCATAAAGAGACTTGATAATACCGTTCTGAGGAGTAGGTCTGCATTTATCCAACTCTTCAAGCATCAATTGTTTAGAAGCACCAGCAGCAATGGCACCCATTTCATCGGTAGCCAGTTCGTTCAACAGTATCACTCCAGCATTATAGTTGGACAGATAATTTGTAATCTCATTACCCAATGTGGGCAAACTACGCGTGCCCAACTGATCGTAAACACCAATCAGTGCCATTTCATAATCACTGACCTTCTTATAAACTTGGTCACCGCCCAATTGGGTAGTCATCTCCTCATCAAGAAAATTTATTTCACATGAAGTCACCACAAAAGCTATAGCAACTAACAAAAATCTATTTATATTTTTCATTTCATATTTGTTTTAGGGTTTAGAAATCGATAGAAAGACCTGTAATAAAGGTTCTTGAACTCGGATAAACAAAATGATACTTACCGGCTGTAATTGGATTGTTGGAAGTCACTTCGGGGTCATACCAATTAAATTTGGTGAAAGTGAACAGATTCTGTCCTGTCACATAAATGCGCACCTTGTTGATATTGGCTTTCTTAAGCCATGCAGAAGGTAATGTATAACCCAAAGTAACATCCTTGATTTTCAGATAAGATCCATCTTCCACAAACAGACTGGATGAGAGGTTCTTATAAGAATCTATAGTGTAGTCAGGCCATTTGTTGGAATCTCTGTAGGGTCTCCATGCATCATCATAAATTTGTTTCAGGATGTTACGATTATTATAACCACTAACAGGGAAATAATTAGTTACAAAAAGCTTACCACCATACGAGAACGACAAGAAGATATTCAGGTCAAACCCCTTATAATTGAATTTATTAGTGAATCCACCGGTAAACTTCGGCTCGCTGTTACCGATATAGGTTCTATCATCTGTAGTAATGTTATTATCATCTCCTACCACATCTCTAAACTTAGCACTACCCGGCAACGGTACGTCATTAGCATATTTGGGCTGCCCGTCCATCAAGACCAAAGTTTCCTCACCATTCTTGGCACGGTCATAAATCTCTTGACATTGTTCCAAAGACAACAGACCTTGTGCAGGGTCATTGTTCTTATAAAAATTCTTATAATCTTTGTACTGATAAACGCCATCGTAAATGAAACCATACATAGTGCCTACAGGCTGTCCGGGTTTAAGTATAAAGGCTTCACTATAGACATTGTTGGCATTGAAAGTCAAAGCTGAGTTCTCTCCCAAGTTAAGAACCTTATTCCGATTAAAAGACATATTCAAAGAAGAAGTCCAAGAAAAATCTTTGTTAGACACATTGATGGAGTTCAGCACAAACTCAATACCCTTATTTTCCAAACTTCCAGAGTTGTACATCATCGTACTGAAACCGGTTGTATATTCCAACGGTTTAGCCAACAACAAATCGAAAGTCTTCTTATAATAAGCATCCACCGATAGTGAAAGTCTCCGTTTAAACAGTGACACATCAAAACCTGCATTAAACTGTTCAGTGGTCTCCCAAGTCAAATCAGGGTTGGCAATAGAGCTGGTAGCAATACCGGGTTTCAGTCCAGAAGCTGGTCTAATACCGCTGACTGTATTAAACGAATAGTATACATTAGCATAAGTAGAGAGGCTGCTATATGCGGCAATCCCCTGATTACCAGTACGTCCATAACTAAATCTCAGTTTCAACTCATCCAGGTTTTTCAAAGATTTCATGAAATCTTCACGGTGCACATTCCAAGCCACAGCCGCAGAAGGGAAATAGGAGAACTTATTACCCTTTGGGAATTTACTAGAACCATCAGCACGCACACTAGCCGTAAACAGGTATTTGCTTTTATAGGCATAGTTTACACGACCTAAATAAGAGACTAAACTTGTAGTATATTCCTTAACAGAAGGAGCCTGGATATTCAATCCTAGTCCTACGTTACCACCAATTAAGTCAACATAAGCGTCCGGATAATCCCAAGTTTCAATGGAAAAGTTACGACCATTGTTTCTCTCCATAGTGTATCCCACCATAGCGTTGAAACTATGATCCTTTTTATACACCTTATTATAAGTCAGGATATTTTCCCAAGACCAATTATAACGTTTTGCCCAAGAGTTGACACCGATACCGTGCTTAGACGCACCGGCTGCGATATTAGGACCGAAGAAAATCTCTTTGTTGGTATTAACCATATCCACATTGTAAGATGTCTTAAATTGCAGTCCCTTGATAATATCGTATTGCAAATAGAGATTTGCATTGGTTCTGACAGTGTTCAATCTGTTCTGTACAGTAGTTACATAGTCATAAGGGTTAGTTTGAAGATTATAGTCATCAGTTAAGTCACCACTGTCTAATATATCCTTATCATTAAAGCGCACATTGGCCGGACGATAGCTCAGCACTTGCTGGAATACATCCGCTCCTGTGTCTTTCGACCCACCGGAAGGCACACCATCTTGAGAAGTCTTTGAGAAGTTGATATTAACACCCATCTTCGCCTTAGTCCCGATATTCTGGTCAATTCGGGAACGAAGCGTGAAACGGTCGAAGCCCGAATTATCCACCAAACCGGATTGGTCAGTATAAGCAGCACTCATTGAGTATCTGGTAGTCTTTCCTCCACCTCGTACACCTATATTATACTCTTGAGTGATGGAGCTTTTGAACAGATAGTCCTGCCAATCATAGAACGGAGTGGATTGCAAAGAATCATATTTTTGTATATAAGCTTCATCTTGACGTTCATGTGCCATATAGTCCAAATACTCGGCACCCTGCAGCATATCAATCTTCTTAGATACATTTCCCACACCTACATAAGTTGAAAAAGAGACCACAGGCTTGCCTTCCATACCTGATTTAGTGGTAATCAGCACAACACCATTAGCACCACGCGAACCATAGATAGCCGTGGCAGAAGCATCTTTCAAGACTTCGATAGATTGAATATCATTGGGGTTCAACGATGACAGCGGATTGAATACAGAAGAACTAAGTCCATTAGGATTACCCACTTCCGATCCAATATCCTTAGACATTGGGGCACCATCAATGACATACAGAGGCTCACTATCCGAGTTGATAGAACCGGTACCGCGAATCGTAATGCTGATACCAGCTCCCGGTTCACCACTGGTATTAACAATATTCACACCCGCCATTTTACCTGCCATGGCCTGCTCCAACGACAACATGTGAGAGTTGCCTATGTCCGAACCCTTCATGGAGCTGACCGAACCGGTCAAGTCACTTTTACGAACGGTACCGTAACCGATTACCACCACTTCGTCAATTTCGTTTGCTGTCTCTTCCAAATAGATTTTCAGAGGAATTTCTGTTTTACTCTTCACCAATACCAATTTGGAATCCATACCCATATAGTCCACTTTGAGAGTTACCGGTAAACGACTACAATTAATAGAAAATTTACCGTTAAGATCAGTAACACTTCCGTTTGTTGTTTCCGCTTCAACAACAGTCGCACCAATCAAGATTTCACGATCCTGCTTGGAGTAAACAGTACCAGTCACCTTCACTTGTGCATTCACAATCACATTCCATATTAGCAACAAAGTTACAAATAATAGTTTTTTCATTGTACTTTTAAAAATAATTTAAGATTAATATTTTGCTGCAAAAATACAACTCTTATATGTTTAGGGCTTGCTCTATCATACCATTCTTTTGCTCAAAATATCCATTAAGACACTTTTATGATTGAAAATATAAGAGAACTATAAAAAACTTATACCTTTGCCTGCATAACCACAATATATTATGATTTACATTCTATACATTTTCCTTTTGATTATTTTTTCCACACCTTTGTGTGGGCAAACTACTGATGCGCCACTCCCGATGCAATTACGCACTTTTTCCGTAAACGAAGGATTGCCGCAGCAGGCAGTTACGTCCATAGCCCAAGACAAAAATGATTTCATTTGGTTAGGAACTTATGACGGATTATGCAAATACAACAGCATCGGTTACAAAAACTACTACCATATTAACAAGGCAAAGAATTCTTTGTCAAGTAACAGAATTCTTTCCATTCTTGCTGATTCGAAAGGGAATTTGATTGTGGGTACAGAAGGCCCCCACTGTGTGAATCTATATGATAAAAATGCAGATAACTTTCGTACACTGACCGAAGCTCCGTGGAAAGACTGCCGAAGTTTAACGGAAGATATCAATCAAAAGATATGGGTAGGCACTTCCACTGGACTCTATTTCTTACATATAGACAGTACACATCAAGTGACTTGGGAGCACACCAAAATCAACAAACTAAAACAAGCCAACATCAAACAAATCGTACGGTCGTCAGACAATAGCATATGGGTGCTTACTCAGAAAAGATTGTTCCAACTGGACACAAACCAAAACATACAGAAAGTTTATGACCATCCTTGCATCAAAGGGACCAGAACCATCTCTTGCAATTCTTCGTCTCAACTATTCATGCTTCACCATGAAGGTTTGTATATGATTGCCGGGAAAGAAGTGATAAAAACCAACATAGAAATTCCTTTTACAATCCTACAAGAGATAAAAAAAGATTTTTATATAGCTGGGACAGAAAATGATGGCATACGTATACTGCAAGCAGAACAAAAAGGAATTTTTCAAATTTCTTCCACAGAAAGAATAAATCGTCTCACTTTCTTTCAGTCAAATCTAATTCGGACTTTCTTTATAGACCGTTCCAACTGCTTATGGATAGGGAGCGGACACAACGGCGCTGCCATTCTGAGCCTAAACCCTCTACCCTTTGTCAAGTTACCTATGCCGGAAGAAGAAGCACACCCTTTTGTGCGAGTAATCAGCAAAGATGCCTCGGACAACTTATGGATAGGCATCAAATTAAGCGGATTGTATCGACTGAAAAATGGCATTTATACCAGATTTCCCGTCGATTCTAATCAGAATTTCAACGCCATCATGGAAGATTCTTCCCAAAACCTATGGATACTGACTAATAAGAACGTATATATTTACAAAAGGAGCAGATTGTATAATTTAAAAGAGATAAAAGGCATTCCTACTGACATTTACGACCATATACTTGCCGCAAGCGCTATTATCGAAGATGATCAAGGTACCATTTGGATTGGCGGTACGGGGAAAATGGTCAGAATAAAAGGTCTCTTCTCTTCATCTGTCTCTGTAAACTATTTCAATGCTCCATACACACAAGACATATTCTGTTTAGAGAAAGACGATATGGGACATATCTGGTTAGGATCCCGTTCCAACGGCATATTTATAATTACATTGAATATATTTTCGGATATTCTGGAATATAAGAGCATAAATACCGCCAACAGCATGCTCAAGAGCAATTACATTTGGGATATGTGCTTGTCTAAAAACGGGAAACAAATTTGGGTAGCAACCGATTCAGGACTCAATTCATTCGACACCTCCTCTTTAAAAGAGTGCTCGGATACTTATTCCAATCATGAAAAACTGAGTAATCATAAAATACTGAGTGTAACAGAGGTGGCAGACGGTTCTATTTGGCTAAATACCAGTCAAGGATTATTGTATTACAATCCCACCAACAACCATTACCGAGAATACTACTACAACGACGGTCTGTACTCCAATTGCATGACAGAAGCCAGCTTTTTGGATACTGACGGAGTCTTATATGTGGGGTGCATCAATGGCATAAACTATTTCAAACCTGAAAAAATCACTAACACTCAAAGTAATACACAAACACAAATCATACGCTTCATGGTTTACAACAAAACTATCAAGCCGAATCAAGAGATTAACTCAAGTGTACCATTGAAGTGCAACATCACAGAGGCTGACAAAATAGAGATATCTTACTTAAACAACAACTTTTCTTTTGAATTCATCGCACCCAATTATGCCTTCCCTGATAAAATGCACTATGCCTACAAACTGGACGGAGTAGACGAAGATTGGGTCAACACCTCCTCGGAGAATCGTATCGCCACCTATAACAACGTAAAGGCCGGGAAATATATCTTTCGAGTAAAAGCATCAGAAACAGCAGAGGTATGGAATACACCTGAAAAATGTATAGAAGTAACTGTAGAAGAAGCTCCATGGAATACCGGATGGGCCTACTTATTATATTTAGCTGTAGTGACGGGGATAATAGGACTGATTCTAAATCACTATTTCATTAAATATAAGTTAAAAAGGGATTTACAGATAGAATATATCCAACGGGAAAACGAGCAGATATTGCATGAAACGAAATTGCAATTTCACACCAATATTTCGCACGAAATACGTACATCGCTCTCCTTAGTGACTGCTCCGCTTAATGACATTATTAATGACATCGAAGAGGTGGCGGATAGTACAAAATTAAGTATCGTACGCAGAAACATAGATTATTTGAACAATTTAGTTTCTCAATTTTTAGATTTGCATAAAATTGACGAAAGTTCCATTTCGCTCTGTGTTACCAAGACTAATATTTCCCTACTATTTCAAGATGTCTATGAACGTTTCAAACCCATTGCCGACAAACAAGGGGTAGAATTCCGATTGATTTGTGAACCTTCAAACATTATCGGTTATTTGGATGAGGACAAAGTCTTTAAAATGCTCAGCAATCTAATTTCCAATGCCATCAAATTCTGCCAATCAGGAAATAGCGTAACTGTATTTGTGACCTTAATCAATGATACGATTGAGTTTTCTGTAGAAGACACCGGATATGGCATCTCCAAAGATGATATCACGCATATATTTGAACGGTATTATCAAAATGACCGTCAAAAGAGTAAAGGAACAGGAATAGGACTTTCATTAGTAAATCAATTGGTGAAACTGCACAAAGGAACTATTTCGGTAAAGAGTAACCCGGATGGAGCTCAAACCCTATTTACAATAAAGTTGCCGATCGGTAAAGAGTGTTATGACGAAAATGAAAAAATGGAAAAAGGCGATAGCCCGATTGTGATTAATGAACAGTCAGAAAATCTCCAGGAAGATAAACCCGTTCTTATCATTGTGGAAGACAACTCAGACATGAGCACTTACCTAGGTGTTTCATTAGCAGAGAAGTTCAATATCATCTGCAAGAACAATGTCAATGAGGCTATCAAGGAGATTGTACGGCTCATTCCAGACTTGATTCTTCTGGATATCATGTTAGAAGGTGACAAAACGGGATATGACTTATGCCACATTGTGAAAAACAACATGATAACCAATCATATCCCCATTTTGATGCTGTCAGCCAAAGACACTCCTGAAGAAATTGCCTTAGGCTATGAATGCGGTGCCGAAGATTATATTCTGAAACCGTTCTCAATGAAAATATTGCAAAGAAAGATAGATAACATCATCAAATACCGTAAAAAAGATCTAATCAAATATACCTTGAACGAAAGTACAGAACATAGGAAAGACAAGAAACCCTGTGACCCATTCTATGAAAGCCTGATTACTCTGATTCAGACAAATATCAGTAACTCGGATTTTAGTATCGTAAATATCTGCGAAGAGTTCAATGTGAGTAGGACCCAGCTATATCGAAAGATAAAGGCTGTCACTGATACACCTATATCCGTGCTGATACGCAATCTGAGAATGGAAAAGGCTTATGAACTGTTTAAGGAGGGCAATTATACAGTCTCAGAAGTAATGTATCAGGTAGGTATTAGCAGTAATTCCTATTTCTGCAAGACATTTAAAGAGTACTTCAAAATACTTCCATCTGAATTTGTAAAACAAACATCTAAAAAATAATCATTCATTTTATAACAATAACCGTATGCAAAAGAAAACATTTTTAATGCTGTTATTCATGCTGGTTCCTTATCTAAGTTCATTTGGAACAAACATCAGTAAGCAAAGTACTCCATTTATCGGAGCTCAAATTTTCATTGAACCAGGACAAACCGAAGTAGAAATCGAACAGTGGTTCAGGTTGTTGGCAGAAAACCACATGAATACTTGCCGTATTCGTATGTTTGGAAAATATATACAAACTTCCAACGGTACATACAATTTTACTTTATTCGACACAGCCTTCAAAATGGCGGAAAAATATGGAATAAAAGTATATGCCACTCTATTCCCCGATACAGACTTTACCGATGTAGGTGGTTTCAAATTTCCCCACTCAGACGCACACCAGAAAGAGGTGGAAGGGTACATCAAGAATGTAGTGTCTCACTTCTCTCAATACAAGAATTTGACAGCGTGGGTATTAATTAATGAACCGGGCACACCGAACCTGCCTTTCGATGAAAAGTTCACTCAAGAACACTTTGCCAATTGGCAAAAAGAACACCGGTTTTCTGCTTATAACGAAAAAGGGTATCCGGTATTGAACTTTGAAAAAGACAAATTTGTAGTCGATTACCACAATTGGTATCTGAATTGGTTAGCAGAACAGGTACGCACCTACGACAAGAAACACAACCTGCACGTGAATCCACATAACATATTCAGGCTCTACGGTTTATACGACTTCCCGACATGGCGCACTTTTCTGAATAGTTTAGGCGGATCGGCACACGCAAGTTGGCACTTTGGTTACTTCCCCCGCAAATCCTATACAGTGGGCATGTCAGCCAATGCCGAATTGATACGTTCAGGAGCAGGAGAGTTACCCTGGCTAATGACCGAACTTCAAGGAGGCAACAACCTCTATAGCGGCGCCAATCCTCTCTGTCCGACAGCCGAAGAGATTACCCAATGGCTTTGGATTAACTTTGCCACCGAAGCCAAAGGAAACATTTTCTGGAGTTTCAATGCAAGAAGTACTGCCGCAGAGGCCGGAGAATGGGCAATGATTGATTTTAAGAACAGGGCTACCGACCGAGTAACAGCGGCATCGAAAATAGGAAAGTTCATTGCAGATAACACCGAAATGATGTCGAATATCCAGACATTGAACAGCGGCATTTCCATTTTATACAATCGTGAATCCGCATGGGTGGAAGCCGCACAAACCAGAGGCAAACAAAATGGTAACGGACGTAGCATCGGTGCCGCCATGTGTTCTCCTCTATCCTATTTCGAAGCATTAACAGAAGTCGGTTATCAAGTTAGCTTGAAAGAGTTCAAAGAGTTCGATTTCTCTCTGAATGATTTTACCAACCAAGTGATTATCCTTTCCCACCAGATAGCCCTGGACGATAAGGCAATCCAACAACTTGAATCGTTTGTTGAAAAAGGAGGAACATTGATTGCCGACGGATTAACCGGTTTCTATGACTACCAGGCACACAGCACGATGGTCAGCGGATTTGCATTGGAGAATCTGTTCGGAGCTTCCCCCATTGAGTTCAAGTTAAAAGAGAACGTATTCGATTTAGGCATGAAGAATATTCCGTACGCTCTGTCTGCACATCTGTGGAAAGGAACCATCGAAACTTCAAAAGCCACACCCATTTTGGACAAAGACGGAAACTGCATTGCTTGCAGCAACCAATATGGCAAAGGAAAGGTATATTGGATTCCCTCCCCCATCGCACTAGGCGCGCGTGCATCCAAAAATTACTCTGAATTGGCTAAATTTACCATTGACCTGCTTCCATCTCAAATGCAGAATGAGACCATTCATTTCGACAGGCATCACAAAGATGTCTTTATGAAAAGCTTCCGCAGTAAAAACAGCGTCTATTCTCTGATTATCAATAAGTCTCAATCTATGCAGAGCGTTAACATCGTTGGTGGGAAAAACAAAGGTCACATAGTATTTGCCAATAAGGATGCCCGCATTACTGCCAATCAAGTTACAATTACACCTGAAGAAACTGTCGTTATCAAATGGGGAAAATAATTTAAAGGACCTACATAATGAATAAGATTTATTACTACATAGCAAGCGTCTTAATTTTATTAACCGGGTGTTCACAAAGTTCACACCTACATATCAGCACTACCATCGAAGCTCCCTGGCAGATGGTTACTAACATTATTTTGCAGAATTCACAGACGGCTTCCGCACTTTCCCTGACTATTAACACTGCCGATACCGGCCAAGTCATAGAGGGTTTTGGAGCCTGTTTCAATGAACTGGGATGGGACGCATTGTCATTTCTCTCCGAAGAAGATCGAAATGAGGTATTGCAAGAGTTATTTCAACCTGGGAAAGGAGCCAATTTCAACATCTGTCGTATGCCTATAGCCGCCAATGAC
Source organism: Bacteroides sp. AM16-13 (assembly GCF_003602705.1). NCBI lineage: Bacteria > Pseudomonadati > Bacteroidota > Bacteroidia > Bacteroidales > Bacteroidaceae > Bacteroides > Bacteroides sp. AM16-13. Next base: position 33,648 of record NZ_QTLK01000029.1, on the reverse strand, counting down.
TTCTCAAGGGATTGGTACTCATATGCAGAGACTCCCAACGACTACGCCATGGAACATTTCTCTATCGAGCATGACAAGGAAACGCTTATTCCTTTTATTCATAGTGCCTTGAAGCTCAATCCGGATATTCGGATTTGGGCTTCTCCGTGGTGTCCTCCTACTTGGATGAAAACCAACGGGCACTATGCCTCACGATATCAACGCAATTGCCGTAACGACAAGTTCCGTAACGGATTGCTCTTATCACAAGAAGGGCACGAAGGTACCGATATGTTCCGTACGGATTCGATTCACCTGAATGCATACGCCCTCTATTTCCAAAAGTTCATCCAAGCCTATCGTAAAAACGGGATAAATATTTTTGCAGTGATGCCCCAAAACGAGTATAATAGCGCACAAGTATTTCCCAGTTGCATATGGACAGCAAACAGCCTGGCCAAATTTATTGGGAGCTATTTAGGTCCGGTAATGAAAAAAGAAGGAGTAGAAGTAATGTTCGGAACTATGGAACGCCCCCATTATCTACAAGTGGATACCATTTTACAGAACCCGTCTGCCACACCATACATCTCCGGTGTAGGTTTTCAATGGGCTGGACGCAAAGCCATTGGTGAAGTACGCAAAAGATACCCGCAAATGCGCTTGCTGCAAACCGAACAAGAGTGTGGCAACGGCAAAAACGACTGGGAAGGGCTACTCCATTCTTGGGACATCCTAAAGCATTTCGTGAATAATGGGGTAAGCATCTATAACTATTGGAATATGGCTTTATTAGAAGGTGGTGTCAGCCGATGGGGATGGGCACAAAACTCTTTGGCTGTAGTCGATTCTACTCGCCATACTTACCGTTGGACACCGGAATATTACCTGATGAAACACGTATCACATTTTGTCAGTCCAGATGCACATTACATTAAAAGCACAGGCGAAGCAGCACAGAAATCTATCTCATTCGTCAATCCGGATGGGCAGATTATCATCATCATGGTGGAAGAAGATGGTCAAGATCAATGGATAGAAATATCAGCTTCTGGAAAAGAAAAGAAAATGGTTTTACTACGTGCCAACAGTATAAACACCATTTGCCTATAGCCGTTTGGCCATATCTAAATTTATTAACTACTAAAACGAACAATTACAATGACAAACAAGAAAAATTTATTGCTAAATACAGCTGTCATTTTACCCCAGCTGATTATTGCGCAAGAGTCTGCACTTAACGAGGTTTACCAAAAGTATTATGGAAAACAGATTGATAGCCCAATCTCCCAAAATGCTCCTAATATACTTTTGATTACCAGCGACCAGCATCACTGGATGGCTGTGGGATATAATGACCCAAAATGTCAAACACCCAATTTGGACAGATTGGCTCAAAGAGGTGTTATCTTTGATAAAGCATATACCTGCAATCCTGTAAGTACCCCCGCACGTGCATCCATCATCACCGGACGTTATCCCAGCCAACATGGTGCTTACGCATTAGGAACTAAATTGCCGGAAACGGAATTGACTATCGGAGAGTGTCTGTCAAAATACGGTTATGAAACGGCACTCATAGGGAAAGCCCATTTCCAACCATTGGCTGGAAATGCTCAATACCCTTCGGCCGAGGCATATCCTATCTTGCAGGACTTAGACTTTTGGAAAACATTCACCGGACCATTTTATGGTTTCAATCATGTAGAGTTAGCCAGAAATCATGCAGATGAGCCCCACGTAGGCCAACATTATATCATTTGGTTACAGAATCAGATCGGAGAGCAATGGAAAGACTGGTACCGCACACCTACCGGAAATGCTCCTCAAGGACAATATGGCTCATGGGCAATGCCAGAAAAGTACCATACAGATGCTTGGATTGCCGAACGTTGCATCGCGCTACTTGATCAATATAAGAAAGGAGACAAACCTTTCCTTTTATGGGCAAGTTTCTTCGACCCACATAATCCTTACTTAATACCTGAACCGTGGGCATCCATGTACAATCCGAATGATATGGACATACCCGAAACCGTGAACGATGACATTTCAGACATGCCTCTTCACTATCGAATAACCAGAGAGGAGAATCCAGACAAATCCATCTGGCAGGAAGGAGATCCGTCTTATCCGGTGCACGGCATTGCACGGCACCGCTGGACAAAAGAAAAATTGCAGAAAAACAAAGCCATCTATTATGGAATGGTTTCCATGATGGATCATTACATTGGCAAGATATTGGATCATTTGGAGGAAAACGGACAAATAGACAACACCTTAATTATATTTACAACAGACCACGGAGCCTTTATCGGACATCACGGTTTAGTGGGCAAAGGTGCATTCGACTATGAAGATGCCGTGAAGATTCCATTTGTCGCCTCCTTCAAAGGCAAGATGCCGCAAGGCAAAAGAAGTGAAGCACTCATTTCATTGGTGGACATTGCTCCTACCATTTTAGGTATAGTAGGTAAAGATATCCCAAGAACCATGACCGGCATTGATCAAACCGATGTATTAATGGGCAAAAAGAGCGAACTTAGGGAACATGTTTTAGTGGAAAACCGTTTCCAAATGACCAAATTCTATGTTTGCACTTACATCGACAAACACTACAAGTTAGCTTTCGATATGAACAGCGATGAAGGAGAACTGTTTGATTTAGAAAAAGACCCGAATGAAATGGTGAATCGCTGGAATGATGCCGAATACCAAGAAATCAAGAAAGAATTACTGCTGAAAGCATTACAGGCACGCATGAAAGCCGAACCTGTATTGATGCCACGTGTGTCCGGAGCGTAATTTTCAATACCGATGAATCTCTTCTCACAATAGTTGCAGGGAAGAGATTCATCATTAGACCAATTGCAAATACAACAAGAACTTATTTAATCATTATATCATCATGAACTTTTCCAAGACAATAGCCTTGGTCGTGTGTTTCTTTGTTCTTTGTCCTTTCTCCTGCCTTCGGTCAGAAAAAAGAGAATATTGAATTTACGCTATACGACCTCACCATCGGTGAGCCAGTGAAAGGGGCTGTCGTGGAATTGCTCTACCTGCCCGACTCAGTACTGTAAGCTATGAATACGGCAAAGCCAAGTTTCAAGGAATACCATATGGAGATTATAATGTAACAGCAACGTTTGTGGGTTATGAACCTGCCCGAATCCACATACGTTTGAATGCACATTTTCTCTCTCCCGACACAATACGAATGCAACCAGATGTGCAGTTGTTAGATAAGGTAGTAATCAGCACTCCTGCTCTACGTTCCACACAGAACGATGATACTCTCAGCTATCGTGCCAATGCCTATAAGGTCGTATTGGAAGCCAACTCCGAATCGCTACTGACCAAAATGCCAGGTATATCCGTTTCCGATCAAGGAGTAGAAGCACATGGACGAAGTGTACGAAAAATCATGATTGATGGGGAAGAGTTCTTTGGCAATGATGTCCTCTCTACACTAAAGCACATTCCAGCGGACATGATTGAGGACGTAGAAGTCTTCAACAAGCTTAGTGATGAGGCCGAACTTACAGGAATGGATAACAGCAGAGGGTTTACAACTATCAATATCCACACCAAACCCGACCGTCGCAAAGGGACCTTCGGACACCTCTATATGCAGGTATACATATCAATACCTTCGTCCGACAAACACCTTTTGTCCACAAACACTTGTAATAATTAATAGTACCCTTCGCATAACCACTCTCATAAAAGTAATTGAGGCATTGTTCAATGAGCTTTTTAAATTCTACTTTCTCCATAAAATCATTCTTTTATAATTAGATATATACAGAATGAATATAATGAGAAGTTTTTATACGAAGGGACTAAATAAATTCATTAATATACAATAGGTTTGCTCATTTTATAAGTATTGCACTTTACATAATATCTTACTTGTCATAATCCCACTCCTTGATGCAGGTGACCGCCTTGTCAATCATGGAAGGCGGATTTCCGGCACGGGCGGAAAAGGCGGAAATCGAAAGAACAATAAAAAAGTTTTTTCCCATAATCCATTTTTCCGTTTGTGCTTTCAAACAACGCCTAAGGAAAGTCCGGCGTCTTCTTCCGCAATATTCCGATTCAAGTTATCCACATCCCGATGCATACGGCTGTAATCATTCCGGCGGACCGCCAGTTCCTCAAACACGATTTGTTTAGGCAAAAGACGGTGACAATAATAGCTGCTGCCAAATGAGACACCTCCCCCTTTGTCAAACTGGATGCGTTTGTCAAACATCAGCAATTGAAGCTCCCTGTCCTTGAACAGCCGACACGGACCGACACTGTTCAGCCAGAAATTGGACATCAGCAGGGCGAACGGCTTGTCCAGTTGCAGGCAGCGTTCAAAAACGTCCATTTTTCTGCTGAAAGGCGGATTAGATACAATAATATCCCAACAATCCGGCTCGTAAGCAAAAAAATCCTGTCCGGTATTTATATGCGAGTATTTTACCTGAAATCCGGCTTCCTGCAGATGAAGCACGAACTCGCTGTGGCACGTGTCAAAAGGGCACCATATGATCTTCCCCTCAGGCAGATACTTGATGATGGGAGCCACTCCGTATCCCGGAGTGTATTTCTCGTCACTGCAGTTCAAGAACATCCTGCTCAATTTACTGGGCACGGGCTCCTCCTTCCGTTTTCTCCGCCCCGTCATTCCTGTTATTGAAACTGAAACTCAGCTGCCGGACATCCTGCCAGTTATTTTCAAAGTACAAATCAATCGTTTGTGCCTCATTCGTACTCCTTGAAGTGTAATACAACCGGAACTTCTTCTCACTCAATAAATAGCGGTCATTGGGTTTCAGAACCGTACCGTCTTCCAGCTTCAACAATCCGTTCCCGTCAGGCTGGAAATAGCGGAGAGTATAAAGCGTTCCGGAAAAATTGCCCTCTTCGGTAATTTCCAGACGGATTTCCACCGTCTGACCGCCGGCTATCTTGTCCGCTACGGGCATCGCCTCTACCGTGAACGGATATTCCTGCTGAATATCCAGGTCATCACTACAAGAGCCAAAACAAAACAAGGAAGCTGCCATACAGCACAATATCATTATCAGATCAAGTATCTTTTTCATTTTTCGTATGGATTTAGTCATTATAAAATGTATTTGATGCCCAAGCCATATTGGGTATGGAAGTGCTTTGCGGCACTCCTCCAAAAAACACGTTCACGAAGACGCAGTAACAGGACGACCTTGTCTGAAAGATAAGTTTCCGCTTCCAGTGTCACTGCACCGCCATAAATGAACGATTCGTGTTTTTTCAGGACGGCACCGTCAAAGAGCAGTCCCTTTCCACCGTTTACAGTTTCATACCCCATCAATCCCGAAGCACCAATATTCAGAAATACATTTTTCCCCAGGTCGGAAAAGAAATTGTAATAGTAGCCGCCTTCCGCAGTATACTGCTCCAAAGGGATACGTGTATTACGGTAGGGATAATACCGCCGCATGATTTCAATACCCGATACCCATTTGTTTCCTCCCTTGGCATAGGTAGAAACGGCAAGTCCGAAAGCGAATCCCGTATCATTACGTTCCTTCCCGCAATAAAAACCGTCAACCATATCCGCCATTAGCTGCACACCTTTCATACCCGGCAGGCAGCGTTGGGCCTGCGCCTGCCCCAGAAACAGGGCAAGCATAGCCGCAAGCAGCAACACAAATTTTCCGGTCATTCTCATCGTACCTTCAATTCGTTAACGGGTTCAGCACGCACAAGGTCCTCATTATCCACCTCAAACATCTGGTGGCGGCCTCCCTGTTTCTCATACATCTCCACCACCAGTTTCTTGTCCTCCGGTATCGTAAATTTGGGTAACGCGAACACCGTACGTTCCGAGGCCTTTCCATCCACACGGGTCACATAGTTGCAGGCACGCAAAGGATAGATCACCTGTTCCTGCATAGCGGTACGTTTCACGATTTTTTTATCAACAATCTTAAAGGTCACGAAATCCACATCAAACGGGACATTCGTCTCATTCCTTAGCTGTGTATGAAAGTACAGCAGGTCATTATGGGTATAAAGCCCCCTAAGCAGGAACTGGACCCCGAAACGTTTACAGCCGATATGTCTGACCCGTCTTTTGTCCTGCCTGTGCACGGACTTCATAATCAGGCGTACCAGACGCGGGGACTCATTGCCCAGTTCCTGCAAATAGATTTCCATGGCATTGTTCGGACGGTTCACCGTTTCACCGTCATGGATGAAATCGCACATCTCCACGTTCAGCAGGAGCGGTTCATCCGCATACCTGACATTGAACGTGTAAAAATTTCCATCTTCAGTGATCACGCTCATGTTCGTCTCATCCCGGAAATGCTTTTTAGCCGCTTTCACACGGATCACGTTCTCCGCCGCATCCGCCTTTCCGGCTATCAGATTGGTGGACCCCAGGTCCACATACTTGATCGGGGAAGGAAATATGACATGTACCGTTTTATCATAAGTGATTTCCAGCCCGTGCGGGGCTATCATCCTGCTAAAGCCGATCTTGCGGCTCAGTCCCTCAAAAAAATCCCCGCTACTCAACTGCGCACTGGCAGCCGTCACACCCGTCATCAGGGCAAAAAACATCATCAGAATCTTTTTCATATCCGATTGCATCTTGATTGGTTGGTTAATGATTGATTTTCTTTTACTGCTTTTGTGTCTCACTGTTCGGGAGAATGAAGCAACAGCCTGTGTCCTGCTTTCAGAGTGACCTTCACCGTCCACATCTTTTTAGCGACATATCCCGACACGCCCTGTATCACTCCTTTTCCCAGGTCCGAAGCGATCTGCACCCCGGCATCCGTAGAGATATTAATACTGCCGTTCATGGAGGTTCCCATATTTGCCGCTATCTCACGTGCCGCATCATACTCCATCGAGTTGGGAACCGGTATTCCCCGCTGGCCGTCCGCATCGTAAACCTCCAGTTCTACAGGAATAACCGTACCTTTATATTCAACCGCCTGAACAAGGATATCAAGCCGTTCACCTTCCATACGGACTCCGCCGGTCAGGATCGTCCCCTTAGGAATAAACCGGTCATCGACCACCATTGGTTCCAGCAGGCGGATACGTAGCGCCTGACCGTCCGAAACAGTCTGTGTACCGTGTACGCAGGCAGGAATGGTATTCCTGTCAGAAGTCAGCACTTTCCCCACAGGAGTATTGAACCCTACATTCCTTTCCCCCGCAAATCCGTTCCCTGATTCCCCGTTGCTCGCGGGTTGTGACAGGGAAGACACCACCTGATGCCGGACCTGTTTTACCGGTTTGACAGCCGTCCGCTGTCTTTTATCCATTGCCGGAGAAGTCGTCGCCACCTGTCTCCCGTTGTACCGGGCAGCCAGTTCATAGGATTTCTCCATCAGCGCCATTTTCTCTTCCATCGTAGTCTCCTGAGACGGCTTTTTCATCTGCCGTTCATGTTCCAGCTCTTCGATACGTCGGAGCAGTTCATTCCTTTCGGAGTTCTCCGCACGGGTATAAAAATTATCCAGCGTACGGTTCATGTTACGGTAGGCACCGGCAGAAGAACGGACAATATTATGGGAACCTGTAGAGGGGTTATCCGCCTCTTCCACCGGTAATTCCGCCATGCCTTCAGGCAGGTGCACCATATCCTTACCGGAACTGCCGAACAGCGAGGCCATCTCCTGAAATGCATTTTTACGATACTTATCCTTTTTCTCCAATTCTTCACGCTCATAAGCGTCCACCTTGTTGCCGTCCATCCTTTGCTGTCCGGGGGAAGGAATATCCGTATTAAATCCCTTCTCTTTCTCCTCCGCCGCCCTCTCCTTCTCAGACGGCGAATAAATCAGCCATAACGAACCTGCAAAGAGCAGGCACATGGCGGGATAGACAATATATCTGGTACGCCTGCGTTTTTCCTCCGGACTCAAAGGTCTGTCAGCAGACAAGCCTAACAGTGTCCTGATTTTCTGAATGTCCATAATCATAATAGTCTTTAAAGTGAATGGTTGTATCTTTCTCCGGCTTTATATCCAAAGGACGGATATGCTCAATTTTCAGTCCCCCGCCCGGTTCTCCGAAACCGGAAAGGGAAGAGAGGATCATATACAGGCAGCCTGCCACAAACAGTGCAAATGCAACGGTGATGACAGCCAACCGCTGCCCTGTCGTCAGTCTGCGGCAGTATCGGTGTATCAGGATGTCCGCCTGTTTCCACGGGTATTTTCTTCTTCTCATCGGTCGGCACTCCTTAAATCCCTGTTTTCCGTAATGGTAAAATGCTCGATAATGAACCCGTTCGGATTGTCATCCGACCTGACAGCATTCTGAAGCCGGCACTCCGTCACCAGGCTGCGCTCCGTCACGTTGCTCTCACGGATGATCATCTGCCGGGCATACGTCCTCGCCTTATAGGGATAACTGTTGAAGTCGCAAGACACGCTGTCCACCTGGACAACCTGGTTGATGTTACCCGAAATCAGACGGTTGTAATACCCTTTCTCGGCAAGGTCCACATAATAATGGTAGGCACTCTTGTCAGCCAGCAGCAGAGCCCGGTGGATATTGTGCTCGATGGCGTCCTTCTGCGGCGAAAGACTGAAGAAGAGTTCATGGAAGCGCCTCACGTGCTCCCTGGCTTCCGCCGGACGGTTCTGCGAAAGGTCCTGCGAGAGCGCAAGCATCAGCGACTTGCCGCCGTCCAGCACATAGATCTTTTCACGCTGCTTCTCGGCAAAGCTGTAGGAGCTCCACAACGAATAGCCGGTAATGAGCGTGCAGCAGCATACAAAGGCTGCCAGCATCAGGCGGATACGCCTGAAGCTGCTTTCAATATTAGTCAATGACTTGAATTCCATCTGTGAATCGTTTTTGATTGTTTATTTTCCACGTATACGCCCTCCGATATTACCCAGTGCCGCACCGCCGGCACCGGCAGTGAAACCACCGGCTTTAGTCGCCGTACGGTTCAGATTGCGGGAATAGTTGCCGCCACCTCCCGCCTGGACAATCCAGCCGGAAACGGTCGGAACGGTAAAATAACCGACAATCCCGATCAACATGAAAATGATGTACACGCAGTTCGAATTGTCCAGTGAATAATCGGGATTTCCCTGCAGTTCGGCAATATCGTTCTGAAGCATAAGCACCTGTATCTTGGCAAGCATGCAACTGAACAGATCGCTGACAGGAAGCCACAGGTAGACCGATATATATCTTGTGAACCACTGCCCGAGCGTGGACTGCAAGCCGTCCCACACCGAAATGGAGAAGGCTATCGGACCCAGCACGGAAAGTACCACCAGGAAAAAGGTCCGTACCGTATCTATCAGCAACGAAGCGGCTGCAAAGAGCAGTTCCAGCAGGCTGCGGAAAGCGTCACGGATACTCTTCTCCAAATTATACATGCCCACTTCCATATACATTCCCAGACGGGTGGCGGCGTCTCCCGGAGACCAGCCGAGCTCGTCCAGCTGGCGGTCAAACTCCTCGTCGCTGACCAGATAGGCGGTTTCGGGATTGCGCATCATGGCCTCCCTCTCCAGCCGGTCTTTCTGCGCCCTGTACTGCTGCATGTCCAGTGTCTGCCCTTCCAGCATCCTGTGGGTCCCCTGCACAATGGGACTTAAAATACTGTTCATCGTTCCCAGCACCAGTGTCGGAAACAGCAGGATACAGATACCCAGCGCAAAAGGGCGAAGCAACGGATAGACGTCCACCGGCTCGGCACGGGCCATCGACTGCCAGACGCGGAGGGCGACATAAAACAGGGCACCCAGTCCTGCAACGCCCTTCGCCACACCCAACATGTCCTCGCAAAGAGGCATCATCTCATTGTACAGACTCTCCAGTATCGCATGGAGGCTGGCAAAATCTATCGACAACAATACCATAGGCTACCAGTATCTGGAGGTTTCATCACCATAGAGCCTCATTACGCGGTCCATGTCGTTCCTCTTCCTGGCACGCAGGTAGCTCACGGCGATATTCCTGTTCGTATAATAACTGACAAGGTTCCGGTAACGGCGCATGTCACGGTAACACTCATCCACCACGTCCATGCGGTCCTTGTCCGTCATGGAGAGGGTGCTGACATCTATTACCTGCTTCAGATCCTGCAATACGCCGTTGCTCTCCTCCAGAAGTTTCGTATAACCGGAAGCGATGGCGTCCAGTTCCCTTGCCGAGAAATTCTCATCCTTCATCATCCTGCCGAAGCCGGTGACATAGATATCCGACACGTCACCCACCATCAGGATGATTTCACGCACCTTGCGGGCGTCTCTCACCAGGTTGTTCACGGATTTAAGGGCGTCATAGTATTTTTTTGACTGCTCATAGATATTGACCGTTTCGGAAAAGCTCTGCGCGGTGTTCGTGGCCGTCTTGGAGGTATGCGCAATATTGTCCGACATGTTGATGATACCCTGGGCCAGGTTTCCGGGATCGGTAACCACCCACTGAGCACTTGACTGTACGGTTGCCAGCAGAAACACCGTACAAACAAGGCTTGCCTTTTTCCATATGCCTCCCGTTCTCATCGTCTGTTTTCATTACGTACATAATCACCGTGAGGGGAAAAAGTCAGCACGTCGGTCGCTTCATTATAGGATACGTCAATGCGGTATCCGGTGTTGATGAAAAGGTTGCCGTTCTCCTCGACCAACAGGTAGGTCCGCGGTTTCAGGACACGTGTCTTTCCGCTGCGGGAAAAGACCGTCACCTTATAGGCTCCGCCTTCCTTGTAGACCAGCACGTCAGGCTTACCCTCCACGCTGCTCCACGAACCGCAGAGTCTGTCACAGTCCGTTCCGTTTGCTTCCATACAACTTTGCAATACCATGGCGGCCATGCCGACCAGGCATACCGCCAGCCTCACCAATTGTCTGTTTCTCATAACTTCGTTCATTTAGGGGTTGATACTTGTTTTTGTTCCTCTCTTTTCCTCTCAGCCAGCCGCCGGACGGCGAGCTCCAGATTGCCGCCCAGTTCCCGCGTCAGTTCATGGAGTTCCAGCTTCTCGGATTCTTCGGTCGTGTACACCGTATACTCCTCCGCGCTGACCTCCGTCGCATAAACGGCTGAGTGTGTTCCGCCCAGCCCGATCCAGACTTCACGGTAGAAAGGTCCGGGACGGTTCGCACGGTTGATGGAAAGGATCTGACCCCTCTCCTTCTCCGTCAGTCCCAGAAGTTTCTGGATATGTTCGAACTTGTTCATATATTTACGCTGGTCAAGCAGTATCTTGCAGTCCGAGTTGTTGATGATCGCCTCCTTGACAATATCCGAAGAGATGATGTCGTCCACCTCCTGCGTCACTACCACGGCCTCACCGAAATACTTTCTGACGGTTTTGAACAAGTACTGGATATAGGTAGCCATATTGGGGGACATCAATGCCTTCCAGGCTTCTTCCAGCAATATCATCTTGCGGATTCCCCTGAGCTTTCTCATCTTGGAAATAAAGGTTTCCATGATAATAAGCGTAACCACCGGAAGCAGGACCTTGTTGGAGGAGATGTTGTCCAGTTCAAAGACTATGAACCGTTTGTTCGTCAGGTCCAGCTCCCTGTCCGAGTTCAGCAGGAAGTCATAGTCCCCGCCCCTGTAAAACGGTTCCAGTACATTCAGAAAGCCGTCAATATCGAAGTCCTTTTCACGCACCTTCTTTTGCTCGATCATACGGCGGTAGTCATCACGGACAAACTCATAGAAGCCGTTAAAATCCGGCCTGGACGCCCTGTCATCCGTAATCCGGCGGATATAGGCATTCACCGCACCCGACAGGGCCACCTCCTCCGAACGTTTCGGGGCTTCGTCCTCCCGTTTCCACAAAGTCAGGATCAGCGTCTTGATACTCTCACGTTTTTCAACGTCAAACTGTCCGGAGTCCGTATAAAAAGGATTAAAAGCTATCGGATTATCCTCCTCATACGTTATATAGATGCCGTCCTCACCGTGCGTACGGTCATGGATCATACGGCACAGTCCCTGGTAGCTGTTGCCCGTATCCACCAGCAAGATATGTGTGCCCTGTTCATAATATTGTCTGACCAGGTGGTTGGTAAAAAAGGATTTGCCGCTACCGCTGGGACCGAGAACGAACTTGTTGCGGTTCGTGATGATACCGCGTTTCATCGGCAGGTCGCTGATGTCAACATGCAGGGGGATGCCGTTCCGGCGGTCAGCCATACGGATGCCGAACGGACTGGGAGAACTCCGGTAATTGGTTTCAGCCGTAAAGAGACAGACGGCCTGTTCCAGAAAAGTGTAGAACGACTCCTCTGCAGGAAAATCGCCCGCATTGCCGGGAATGCCAGCCCAGTAGAGCACCGGGGCATCCACCGTATTGTGCCTCGGCGTGCATTCCATCATGGCAAGCTGGCTGCCGGTATCGTTCTTCACACGTCTGAGTTCCTCCCTGTCTTCAGCCCACGCCGTCACGTTGCAGTGGCAGCGGACGGGCAATACGCCCTTCGTATGGGCTTCATCCAGATACATCTCCGTCCACTCCCGGTTTACCGCATTGCTCCGGCTGTACTTCGAGAGGGAGAGCATGTTGCGGGAAGTTTTTTCCATCGTACGGAGAATCTCCTGCGCATCGTCTATAAACACATACTGCGAATAGATATGGTTACAGGGAAGCAACAGGCCGACGGGAGCGGCGAACGAGAGGCGGCAGTCACTGCGGTCGGTGGACATACGCTCATAACGCATATCGGTGGACACCCTGCCGGGAAGGTCCTCCGTATCAGAAAGGGTATGCACACACAGCCGCTTGTCACCCACACGCATACCGCCGGGATTAAGACAGATGTCCTGAAGCACGGCGGTTTCATCCTCCAGCGACAGGGAGAAATATTTCTCCACCAGTCCGGGACGTCCCTCAGTGCCGGTAATCTCGTCCGCCTCCAGCCTGCGCAGGCTGACATGGCCGGAATCGTTCATGATACGCTCGAACTGTTCCACAGCTTCCAGAAACCGGAGCGCCGTGTCCTTGTCAACCATCTCCTTGGGCAGAAGGGAACCGCGGCAGAGGCTGTTAAAGTCACTCCTCTGCCGGCTGCGCTCACGCGTGGTCTTCGTCAGATACAGGTAGCATTTGTGGTTCAGGTACGGGCGCTCGTTGAAATGACGCTCATAGCTTTTCGATAGGAAGCTCTGTTCACCGTCCCGGAAATCAGGACGGTAGGTCTCCTTCGTGAACCAGTCCTGCTTGCAGACAACCGAAAAATCCGGCAGCACTTTGACAGCCTTTACCCAGGACGAGTGGACAGCCTCGTATTCGGCCGCAGTCATAGTAAACAGTTCGGGAAGTTCCACCTCAAAGGCCACGGTCAGGTCGGCGTCCTTGCTGACAATGCAGCCGTTCTCCACAGACAGCAGGGGGAACTTACGTTCAAGCGTTTCAGCTTTCAATACATTTCTCATTTCTTTCTTCTTTTGGTCAGTAATCGGAATAATCTCCTGCGGTGGATCAGATAACGAGGATGGCGTTTCCCCGACAGCAGCTTCATAAGGCCGTGTTCACCATACCGGGCATTCAGGCGGAAAGTCAGCCAGACCAGCAGCGAACCGGACAGGAGCCCGAAAGGAATGCATATCCACTGGTTCACACCGGCTATATAAAGGATGACCACCACAAGCAGCACCGCGACAAGCCCGCCCGCAAAAATAAAAAGGTATTGTGATTTTAGGCCCTTGAATTCCAAAGGATTACCCGCGCCTTTGTTTATCTCATATTCCATAGCCTCTAGAGGAAGAAGGAACGCAGGATAGTGGCGGCCACAATCAAAAATATACAGGCGAAAAACCAGCTGGCTGCCGTCTTGCTGGTATCGGGATCGCCGCTTGAAAACTTGCTGTAGGTCTTGATACCCCCGACCAGTCCAAGCACCGCGCCGATGGCATAGCACAGTTTGGTTGCCGGATCGAAATACGAGGTCAGCATGCTCGTAGCTTCGTTAATGCCCGCAAGCCCCTGCCCCTGCGCAAAAGAGCCGGCTGCGAAAAACGCGAAAAGCACTGAAAAAAGGATTCTCTTTCTCATTGTAGAATCGTTTAAGGTGAAACATAAATTTGAATTCGAACGCAAATATAGGAAGAGACAAAAGACCATGATACAAACATTTCATCAGGTGGCAGCAAATGTCAGCAGATGTCTCATAACCACCGGAAAATGATAGTAAAAACCATTTTATAATATAGATACGATTCATCATTGCAATTTTTAAAAGTATCCTAAATTAAAATCAAACTTTTAAAAACACTTTATATAAATTCTTTGTTATTCCCTTGGGAAACTCTAAAAAAAATGGTTACTTTGCCAAATAAATACTGTATAATGAGTCAGTTTGACTATATAAAAGAAATTGCACGTTTAGCTTTAGCAAATGACCAAAATCATTTGCGTGAAGCCTTATACGATTTTGTGGACTACTCCCAAAAAAATAATAGAGCCAAATTTGCAGCCCAACTCCAATCTATTATCAAGGATTCTACAAGAAAGGAAGAAATTGGGAAATTGAAGGAAATCTACACCAATCAAGATATAGATTCAAATTCTGACAATATTATTTTGCAAACTGTTATGTCATCTTTCAAAATGAAAGATTTAATCTGCACTCCGGACGTCAAAGAAGAGTTTGAATATTTTATTAAAGAACGTAAAGCAGCAGAATCTTTACATGACATGAGCATTCCTGTCTCCAATAAAATTATCCTGCATGGTCCTTCTGGTTGTGGAAAAACATTAGCTGCTTATGTCTTGGCTGGAGAATTGCAGCAACCACTCATTATTGTAAATCTAGGTGCAGTAGTTTCTTCCAAATTAGGTGAAACCAGTAAAAATCTAACTAGAATATTTAAAAAAGCCTGCCACGAAAAGGCTATTATTCTATTGGACGAGTTTGATAGCCTGGGTAAGATCAGAGATTATGACCAGGATCATGGTGAAATGAAAAGAGTCGTAAATACCATCTTACAACTTTTCGACTTTATGAGTCAAAATTCTATTATCATAGCAGCCACGAATCAACTACAAATGATTGATGATGCTTTAATAAGACGTTTTGACTTATCTCTAAAATTGGATTTTCCCCAGATTGATCAGGTAAGAAGTTTAATAGACCGCACTATCAATGGCCGATTTACTTTTGATAATTCCGAATTAAAAGATTCTATTATTGAAGATTGCCATAATATTTCGTACTATGTAATAAAACGAACTTTATTGAATGCAATAAAACGTACAATTTTGGATGGACATACAGATAATATCATCCAAACGCAAATATGGAAGAAATTAATATCAAATGAAATAAAAGAAGGTTGAGGAATCCTCAACCTTCTGCATTTAAAGTAAGTTCTGTTTCCAGATTTGCTATGCTTTCAACCGAATTATCCAAGGATATTTCATCATAAAGACTCTCTTCCGCTAACTCTTCCGAAGGTACTTCTTCAATAGTAAATACAAAAGAAAAAGGGTGAGCAACATTCAATTGAGAAGACAGTGTTGCAGTATCACGACCAGTACATCTAAAAATAATAGCCATCTGTCCATCTATATGTCGCAGGTTTTCTGCTACCAGACTCATCCTCATTTTCTGTACATTAGAAAACAGCTTGGTATTTGCCGGAAAAAAATCATCTGACCAAGATGACATTTTAGATTTGATAGCCATTCTATCATTGTCATCTTTCGCACGCATTCTAGAATATTCTTCAGCATTTGCTTTCACATCATTATGATTCATACTGTTTCCCATATTAAAACTTATATGAATTGGAAGATACGACATCGAGTTACCAAATATAGGATCGAATCGATAACATAACGTAGCATTAATAATCAATGCTTTTTGTTTATTAGGATGATCATACAAATAAACCGGTATGTTTAGATTGATAACCTTGTAACTATCAAATTGTATCATTCCTTCAACTATGAAAGTCACCCTTTTATCATCAGAATACAAACATTTCTTAATATCAGGCTTCCCATAGCCGGACAAATAATGACCTAACAAATCAGAACTATACTTTAAGGAAAGTTTTGTCTTTTCTTTCTTATCAACAGATGGATAATCTGGATTATCTTTAGCTTTAAGTGTATCAATCAAAGGAAGCAAATATCTATTATCCAACTCGTTTGCACTATTAATAATCAAAGCTTTTACTGTCTGCATTCTTAACCCTGGATATATTCGCACTATCTTGGCTGCTATATTGGCAGCCAAAGGAGCGGCGTAGCTTGTTCCAGAACCAAAGACATATGCAAGACATCCATTATTCAAACCAAGCACTTGCATTTTTGAATTACTATTCAATAAATCCCCTCCGGGCATTACGATATCCGGTTTAAAAAGATGGCTATTCTTTTGATTCTTTTTAAATCCTGTATTATTAATCTGTTGATTATAATCAACATAGTATTTTCTTGAATAATAAGCTGGATATTCCTTTCCTAAGGATAAATCGGTATAATCATTGCCATCTCTCAAATTATCCGCTAAAGCTCCGACTGTTATATTATTCATGCTCTCGGCCGGCTCACTTATATTTGTACATTCACAGACATGAACCGGAGAATCCTCTATCTTTATAAAAGGATCATAAAAATGATGTGGATACTTTAAGAAATCCTGTATAAAACCATCGGTGTTGGGTCCCCTTCTTTCTAATTCAATTTGTTCAATATCTTGCTTATCAAGATTTCCTGCTGAAATAAAAACTAAGATATCAAGTTCATAAGCCAATTTATCAAGCACATAGGCATAAGCTGAAATATCTGAATTATAATTCTTACAACCAGCTGTCATCGAAAGATTAAAAATGCGGATACCATAATCCATATAGGCCTTTCGAATCGCGGTTTGAATACCGGATAGATTAGTCTGTCCTTCCTCCATTGCCTGAACTTTTATAGAAAAAACCTTTGCATCAGCTGTTAAATTAGAATTTGGATTATTAAAAAAATCATCACCAAACGAAGCCAAAGAGGCAACAGTTGTACCATGATCGACCTCAACATGATAAGGATTTGGAGCAGCAGGTGAAACAATATCAATGCCATCATCAGCCAAAATTGGCCGTAAGGATGAAACAGCCTCTATACCGGTATCTATAATTCCAATAGTCGGTGCATTTGGAACTAAACTAAGACACAGTCCATCACATAACTGAGGATTGCCAGATTCATCAGGACGAATCAACAAATGTCTGAGGCCTTGCACCTGCTGAATAATGTCATAGTTATCCAATAACTCATCCAAAGTTTTTTCATCAATGCTATCTATCTGAAATAAACGGGATGTTAATTCCTTTATCTCTATTTGCCTCGAAGAAAGGAATTCAAACATTCTATTTTTAATATCAGCATAAGTTTTTTGTATAAGAAGATTGTCGTCTATTAATTGAACAACCATATCCTTTGAATAATAGCTGGATGACATTCCATTTCTGATTTCTTTACTATCCAAATATTCAAATTGATGAATAGTCGTGATAGTTTTACACTCATCAGGTACAATATTTTCTTGTTCAGCATAATATGCCTCTATCTGTCTTTTAAAATTTTGCTCAAAACGTTCTTCTTCTGTTATAGCAAAAAGTACTGTTTGATTGAAATTCGAAAAATTCACAGCTGCAAGTCCATACTTTCGTTCTATTTCACGGGCCAATTGATCTCCCACCATCTTTAAGAAATCAATGGAGATAAGATCATAATGAGAAAGTCCAGCTATTCTACTACTTCTACGCTCATGACGAAGGCTCCTGCTTCTTTCAAATTCAACATAAGATTCATACAATTTATCTTTTTGATATCGATAGTTCTTCTCAATCTCATTTTTGTTTTCTTCTGAATCATCACGTCCACGAGTACGGTCAAAATAAAGTGAAGTTCCTTGTTCATTGCGCAAAAATAAATGACTTTTATTTATCATATAAACCTCCTTATAATTTAGGACTTTTTTAAATTAGCTGAAATTTTTCCTCTCAAATAGTATCAGATTACACTCCATTTCTATACGTAAATAGAAAAAAGATGCATCAAACAAACTTAACTGAAATTAAATGCCAAGATATAATAAAAATATTGAACTAACAAATTAGAAGAGAGAAAATCTTTCTTAGCCATAACTATCAAAAAGATAAAGCCTGCATAACATTTATTCGGTATACAGGCTCTCCCCTAAATTCATACAAGTAAAAAGTGTCAAAAAAGATTCCGCCAATTATGCTGTGACTGCTTCCTCTTATTATCTTTCAACGGGAAAGGAATGCCATTCCCATCCAAATATTTTCCAAACAGTTTTTCAATAACCTCTTTATTCTCCATCTGCGATGAAAAGACATCATACAGGTCCGTATTTCGGATGGTATACAAAGTAATAGCAGCACGGAGGGACTTTTCCTCGTCCTTATCCGCATCATTCAACTTGAACAATACGTCACCGGCATTGTCAAGATCATCCGGCGTCACAGCCTGGGACACTACATCCGTTTCAGGAGATATAGCATCCAATTCTTCCTGCTCTTCTTTCAACATTCTCATTTCCTCCAAAGGTAAACTACATTCCACTTCCTCTTCCGGTGTATCTTCCTCCCCCCCTATATAATCCGACTCCATATCCAAAGGCTGGCTCATATAGGGAGATACTGTCTCTCCGACATTCTCATCCAGAAAAACAAAGCGGGTATGTCCAATTACGTCAGTTTCATCAATCGGTACTGAAGAATCAAACGGTTTCTCATTCACAAAATTCTTTTCCGACTTTTTCTCATAAAGTAATATGCAGATCTCATACACTTTACTTTTCCAGCCCCATACTTTATATAATATATAAACAAGACAGACCAGATGTACCGACATGTAAATCAACTTATCCATTCATTAAATTCCTTTATAGTGTCTTTGGTCTTCTGTACATATAGCCGGTCGTGTAGGCTACTATACCGATGCAAATGTTCTTCCAACAGGTTATTCAGGAACATGGGAATAGACGTACCGGGTGCAATAACCGGCAGCATACGGGACAGGTATTCATAATATGGAGAATTCACATAAGTCTGCCTTCTCACTCCGCCTGTTTTTCTACATAAAAAAGTTCTTGTATAAGCATCAATGTCTGGTGCTTCATCAGACGGCTTAACGGGGTCTTCAGAGAGGTCATTGGACACTTCCACTTCACTAAGATGTTCTTCCGCTTTTATAAGTGTATCTAATGTATCCTGTAAACAGGACTTCTCATTTCTCAACTTGTTTTCACGGCTTTTCAAATTGAACACCTTATATAACAAATAACTGGTAAAAACCAAAATCGGGTAAATAAAAATCTGTTCCATAATTAAAGTGTATTTTGGGTATTACGACGAACCAGTTCACCAAGTTCCTCATCATACAACTTCAGATGATGGTCCAGCACATTGTCCAAAAAAACTGGAACCGTCATACGTTCACTCAGTAACGGCAGGATACGAGCAAGTTTGCGATAGGTCTCATAACTGATATAAGTCTGCTTGCGATGCACTGATTCCTTACGACTAAGGAAAATCATTTCATACTTTTCAACCTTTTCCGCAATAGCGGAAACCGTACGGTCTGTCTTTCGCGGGGCAACCAACGATTTTTCCGGCACGTCCTGTCTCTGCGGGATCTGTGTATCCTCTTCAATCCGGGATTTTTTTGGAGTACCATCAGCAGACGTTTCTTTTGCCATTATTTCCTTCAATCGTTCTGCATTAACACTGAAAGCTTCTCTTTTTATCATAATCTAAGTGCTCACAAGTGAATAATACTTTCAATTTCCGTAACCAGCATATCCAGGTTACTTCCTTTCAGTAAGGTCTCGGAAGGAGGGAAAAACGTACTTCTGAAAAGGAACCGACTGCCTGTGGTAGCCTCCTTATTGTAACGCTCCATGTCTGGCATTACCGTATCAAGTACTGACAGCCCGATCTTACCAAAAATTTCATTGTATAACTTATAAATGTCCTTGGAAACACGTCCATCAATCCTGTTCCAAAACAAGCGGATTTCTTTCAGTGGCACCTGAGGATGTCGGCGGATGAAATCCTGGATGGTGGAAACGAATGACAGACTGCTCTGCATCACCATCCGGTCCTGTATAACTGGAGTGAACACATAATCCATATTCATAATGGCCTCGAGTACTCCCGGAGAGTTTACCGTTCCGGGTAAATCAAAGAAAATAAGGTCACAAGTTTCCGACAGACTGCCTGCCGCTTCCAGAACCTTGTCTGCTCCGGCAGTAACAATAGGATAGGCTTTTTTACCGACCCGCTCATACTGCTCACAAAGCTTCCGCTGGAGCTGTTCACTTTTCTCTACATTTGACACATCACGGTCACGTAAGGTCTGAATACTGAACTGCGGATAGTCACAATCCATGACCGCGACAGTTTTACCTCTCACATAATGAAAATAACTGGCAAGAAGCACCGTCATGGTGGATTTGCCCACTCCGCCTTTCTGATTGCTCAAGGCAATAAAAATACATTGTTTGCTCATACGTTTCAAATGGTTGGTTAATAATCAGTTTCACATTCTCATTATTTGTTTCTTTATTACCCCGGTATTCTATCGTTCCGGTATCTTATTGTTTGGAAATTCTCTGAAAAACATTGCATGTTTTCCACACTGCAACCGCATCATATTCCTATAAAAGAGAGACAGAAAATGCATCCTTATCAGAACATGTCGAACCAGTTCTGGCTTATAAGAACAATATCTGATTATAACCGTACGGTAAAACGTTATACTCATATTGCCCTGCCATCATTTTATAACAGACTTTTATTGTATAATTATATTTCCCTGTCGTCATTTCCTTATTTTATAATGTTGACACACTATTATTTATTTGTGCCGAAATAACAGCCTGACACACGAATAAAATCTCATAGTTTTATCATCAGATTACACTGTCCTTTCACTATCATGTTCCAAAAGTAGAACGGATTTTTGATACAATAACTAAAATCCGCTTCACCTGACATGACATGTCATCAGATGTCATCACTTGTCACATAAACTTCTATTTCACAAGCATTTAGTCCTTCATAACTTTGCAAAGTCGGAATAAGACAATGGAGGAAACCATGCTTCATCGGACAACAGCACGCCGTGAACGTCGCGCAGCAATCCGACGAAGGAGGATTCTATGTTCAAACGAACATAGCAAGTTGTGTTTTCGTCCGACAGGAAGTGTCCTGTCCGACGAAAACAGCTTGCCCGACCTGACAGTCGGGGAATTTCCTCCAAAGTCGGAAATTCCGGAAGAGAAAAAAGGACGGACCATAATTATGCAATGAGTATGAAGGAAGAATCGAGAGCAAAAACGGGCAGAAAGCCCAAAAGCGATCCGGCGGACTACAAATACAGCTTCCGCCTGAATGCCGGAGAGAACACGAGGTTCGAAAAGTTGGTTACCGAATCAGAGGCAAAAGACAAAACACGTTTCATCAAAAAAGCCATTTTCGGTGGCACAATCAAAGTGGTTAAAATCGACAAGGCGACAATGGATTACTACATCCGCCTTACGGAATTTCACAGACAATTCCAGGCCGTCGGTAACAACTACAATCAGGTCGTACGTGCCATCAAGACCAATTTCGGGGAGAAACGAGCGATGTCGCTACTTTACAAACTGGAGAAAATGACACTTGAACTGATGCTACTGACTAAAAAAGTTATAGCACTAACCGAAGAATACCAAAAGAAATGGTTGCAAAAATAAGTCATGGAGCCAGCCTGTACGGGGCACTGCATTACAACCACGAGAAAGTAGAGAAAGGGACGGCTGAAATACTCTCCGGCAACCGGATGATTTCAGACCGCCCGGGACGACCGGGCGAGGACATGCGTCTTGCCTTGCTCTCCTTTGAGAATTACCTGCTGGCAAACAGGAACACGGAGAAGCCTGTCCTGCACATCGCACTCAGTCCGGCACCGGAGGACAAACTTGATGATGGACAGCTGGCAGAACTGGCACAAATGTACATGCAGAAGATGGGATATGGCAATCAGCCCTACATTACCTATAAACACGCTGATACGTACAATACGCATATTCATATCGTAAGTGTATGCGTGGATGAAGAGGGACGGAAAATCAATGATTCTTTCGAGCACCGCCGTTCCATGACCGCCTGCCGGGAATTGGAAACAGACTTCGGATTACGCAATAGTGCGGATATGGAAGAACGGAACCCGAAAGCGGAGTTAAAGAAGGTAAATACGTCCGGGGGAGACATACGGCATCAGATAAGCAACACCCTAAAAGCCGTATTAGGAAGTTACCGCTTCCAGACATTCGGGGAATACAGCGCGGTACTGTCTACCTTCAATATTGAAGCCAGGCAGGTACGGGGAGAATTCAAAGGCGAACCTTATACCGGTATTATCTACTCGGCAACCGATGATAGCGGGAAAGTGGTCAGCCCGCCTTTCAAGAGTTCACGCTTCGGCAAGCGTTTCGGGAACGAACGCCTGGAAAAGAGGATGCTTTCACACACCAGGGATTTCAAGGATGGTAAATGGGCACCGGCTATTCATGCACAGGTGGTTTATGCCATGCGGCACGCACGTTCGCGTGAAGAACTGGCCGGACTATTAAAGAAAGCCCGCATTGATGCAGTATTCCGGGAAAATGAGCAGGGACGTATCTACGGTGTCACGTTCATCGACCATAACAGGCGGGAAGTATTCAACGGTTCGCGCATGGGCAAGGAGTTTTCCGCTAACATTTACAATGAACTTTTCAAATGGTGGGACGGCATACCTGCCACAGAACGTTCCGCACATACCGGTACCGAACTATGGCAGCACCATTCGCACAAGGCAGAACCGGGAAGCGCATTGGAACAGGCGGCAGGCATATTCTCCATGGAAACCAATCCGGTGGATTACGGGGAGGAGGCCCTTGCACGCCGGATGAAGAAAAGGAGAAAAGCGAAACGAAAGTCTCGCGGTATTTAAGGTAAACTGATTATTACCCCCATTTACACATAAGTATTATGCAACAGGAAGACGATTTGAGAGCACTCGCCAAAATAATGGAATTCGGAAGGGCGGTGAGCATTTTTCTTTTGGTGGTACACGTATACGTGTATTGTTATCCGAGCATTGCCAGCTGGAATTTAAATCTGGAAGTGACAGACAAGATAATTATGAACTTCAACAATACAACCGGAATCTTCAATTGCGTCCTATGGAGCAAGCTGGCAGCTACCCTGCTGATGGCCGTCTCGTGTCTGGGAACAAAAGGTGTCAAGGGCGAGAAGATCACCCGGCACAAAATCCATGCAGCACTCTTCGCAGGATGCATCCTTTTCTTTCTCAACTGGTGGATATTGGATTTGACCCTGCACCATGCGGCTGTCACCGCACTTTATGTATTCACATTGGTGTCCGGCTATCTTTGCCTGCTGATGGCAGGATTGTGGATGAGCCGTCTATACAGGCACAACCTGATGGAGGACGTGTTCAATCTCGAAAACGAGTCTTTCCAACAGGAAACACGGTTGATGGAAAATGAATACTCAGTCAACCTGCCGACAAAGTTTCAGTATCAGGGGAGGCTCAATGACGGATGGATAAATGTGGTGAATCCCTTCCGCGCAACCATCGTGCTTGGCACACCCGGTTCGGGAAAATCATACGCAGTGGTAAACAACTACATACGCCAGATGATTTCAAAGGGATACAGTTGTTACATTTACGATTACAAGTTTGACGATTTATCCACAATTGCATATAACACATTGTTAAATAATATGGATAAATACAAGGTAAAGCCCAAATTCTATGTCATTAATTTTGATGACCCGCGTAGATCACATAGATGTAACCCTATCAATCCGGAGTTCATGACGGACATCTCGGATGCATATGAAGCAAGCTACACAATCATGCTAAATTTGAACAAAACGTGGATTGAGAAACAGGGGGATTTCTTCGTGGAATCACCCATCATTCTTCTGGCGGCAATTATCTGGTATTTAAAGATTTACAAAAACGGCATCTATTGTACATTCCCGCATGCGGTGGAACTGCTGAACAAACCGTATTCAGATTTATTTACTATATTAACCTCTTATCCGGAGCTGGAGAACTACCTTTCACCCTTTATGGACGCCTGGAAATCCGGAGCTCAGGATCAGCTCCAGGGGCAGATTGCCAGTGCAAAAATCCCGCTCACCAGAATGATTTCGCCACAACTTTACTGGGTAATGACAGGTAATGATTTTTCCTTAGACATCAACAACCCGAACGAACCGAAACTGCTGTGCGTAGGCAATAATCCCGACCGGCAGAATATCTATTCGGCGGCCCTGGGATTGTACAATTCCCGCATTGTAAAGCTGATCAATAAAAAAGGACAACTGAAAAGTACGGTAATCATTGACGAACTACCGACTATATATTTCAGGGGACTGGACAATTTGATTGCCACGGCACGAAGCAACAAGGTAGCGGTCTGTCTGGGCTTTCAGGATTTCAGCCAGTTAAACCGCGATTATGGTGAAAAAGAATCCAAAGTGGTGCAAAATACTGTGGGCAATATTTTTAGTGGACAGGTGGTCGGGGAAACAGCCAGGACACTTTCAGAGCGGTTCGGGAAAGTACTCCAGAAGCGGCAGTCCGTATCCATCAACCGGCAGGATGTGTCCACCTCAATCAACACGCAACTCGACTCTCTTATTCCTGCCTCCAAGATAGCCAACCTTTCACAAGGAACATTCGTTGGTGCCGTATCGGACAACTTCGGAGAAAAAATAGAACAGAAGATATTCCACGCCGAAATCATCGTGGACCATGAAAAAGTCAGCGGGGAAGAGAAGAATTACAGAAAAATACCCGTCATCAATGAATTCAGGGACAGGGAGGGAAACGACATCATGACGCAGCAGATCGGGCGGAACTATGACAGGATCAAGGCGGATGCCCAGGCAATCATCAACATGGAAATGGAACGCATTAAAAATGACCCGGAACTCTGCAGAAGGCTGGGACTGGAGAATGAAGATGACAAAAAGAAGAGAAACGGGAAACAGGAATAAATGCGCATTTCCTCCTCCATAATTTTGAAAGATGAAACAGCCCCCGTTTTCCGGGGGCTGTCCTATATTCCCTTATTCACACAATACCGTATTTCCTCAGCTTGTAATACAGGGCAGTCCGGCTGATGCCGAGTACACGGGCGGTAAGGGTGCGGTTGTTACCGGTCTGCCCAAGTATCCGAAGTATCTGCTGCTCCTCCTTTTCCGGACAGACAATCATGTTTCCCAATTTCATGCCCTGATCCAGATTCAGTTCCTGTGCGGATATCCGCCCCTCCCCGGCAAACACGACGGCACGCCGGACGG
This sequence comes from Bacteroides sp. AM16-13, assembly GCF_003602705.1. Lineage (NCBI taxonomy): Bacteria > Pseudomonadati > Bacteroidota > Bacteroidia > Bacteroidales > Bacteroidaceae > Bacteroides > Bacteroides sp. AM16-13. The sequence continues at coordinate 8,283 of NZ_QTLK01000029.1, read as the reverse complement.
TATTCTTCAGTTCACGGATATTCCCCGGCCAGCCGTATTGCCGTAACACGGCAGCCGCTTCCCGGTCGAAGCCCTGAACCGATTTCCCGTATCTTGCGGAAAACTGCTTCAGAAAGAATTCAGCCAACGGAAGGATATCCTCCCCGCATTCGGAGAGCAGGGGAACCCGGATAGTGAACTCGTTCAGACGGTGGTACAGGTCCTCACGGAAACTCCCTTCCGCAATGGCCTTCTCCAGATCCGCATTGGTGGCGGCGATAAGGCGGATGTCAAAGGGCCGTTCCCTGACTGTCCCGACCGGCAGGTAACGCTTTTCTTGCAGGGCGCGAAGCAGTTTCATCTGATTTACGGGAGCAAGGTTACCGATTTCATCAAGGAACAACGTACCACCTTCGGCAGCCTGGAAAAGTCCCGCCTTGTCACTGTCCGCACCGGTGAACGCCCCTTTGCAGTACCCGAAGAATTCGGATCTGACAAGGTCATCGGAAACGGCACCGCAGTCCACAGCTACAAAAGGCTTGTGCCTGCGCAGGCTCCGCTCATGAATCTCGGCGGCAATATGTTCCTTACCCGTACCCGATGCTCCACGAAGCAAGACGGACATGTCAGAACGGGCCACAGGGCCTATCAGCCGGTACATCTCACGGGCCTTTTCACTTTCACCACGGTAGAATTCCGTACTGCCATGCTGCGGACGGCTGAACTCTTTTTCTATGACTTCCCAAAGCCGGTCCGGATGTACCGGCTTGCAAAGGTAATTGGAAGCCCCAAGCTGCATGGCTTCCACCGCATTCTCCACCTGGCCGTAACTGGTCATAATAAGGAACGGGATGGAATAATGTTTTCCCTTCATCCACTTCAGCAGCTCCATACTGCTGCCGTCCGGCAGACGCAGGTCTGCCAGGACAAGGTCGAACTCCTTAGCCTGAAGTTCCTTACGGGCTGCCGAGAGTGTAACCACATAAGCGGTTGCCATACCCTTTTTCTTCAGCCAGTTACTGATACTGCGACTGAAGACAACATCATCCTCTATAATCAGTATATTTTTCATTTGCTTATTTTATATTCTTCTTCATATTTTCAGCACAGGCAATTAGTTTCCCGGCAGCTTTTCCTACTTTATAGATACACCTTATCTGTTCTTCCGTCCAGAGTTCCGGTTCAGACAGTACAATAGCCTGCAGTTCCTCTATCGGATAATCAAGGCGGACACTTGTCCACAGGGGAAGGTTCTTGTGCAGAATCTCACGGACTGTCTGACGATCATCCCTTTCCAACGCCCCGTGCAATCTGTCAAGATCCTTGCGGCTTTCCCAGATGAAGATACCAAGCATCTCCCCCTTGTTGTCCTCCCCGGTCAAAATCAGGGAAAAATCCGGTTGCCATGCCGTCCGCCTATTTTCTCTGACAATTCGGGAAACGGTTTCCAGCAGCTCATTCATCCGGAAGGGTTTACGGATACATCCGGCAAATCCCCGGGAAAGGTACTCCTCTTCCGGATCCATATCGGCAGTCACGGCTATGACCGGAATTGTTCCGGCCCTTTCCATATTGGATGAACGTAACAACTCCAGCAACCCGAACCCGTCCATGTCAGGCATGCGGATATCCGTCAGCAACGCATCATAATCCTCATCCCGTAATTTTGCAACCACCTGCCGGAAATCGGTATAACAGTCACATTCAACCCGGTTTCGCCTGAATATCTCACGTGTTACGGAAAGCTGTCTCGGGTCATCATCAAGAAGAAGAATACGCAGGCCTTCCATTTGATAATCAGACGGAAATTGTAACTTCTCCTTCAAGGAACTACTGTCAGCAGGGAAAAGGGGCAGAGATACGGTAAAACAACTGCCTTTCCTCGGGTGACTCTCTACCCCGATGGAACCGCCCAGCTGTGAAACAAGCTGAGAAACGATGGCAAGGCCAAGTCCGAAACCGGAAACACCACGGGCATTGTCAAGCCTTTCGAACGCATTGAATATCCGCTTCTGTTCCTCATCATTCATTCCCGCTCCCGTATCCTGTACTTTAATACACAGTTCGCCGACGTTGAATGTCACCTCCAGCCGGATATATCCTTTCCCGGTAAATTTCAGAGCGTTGGAAAGCAGATTATTCACAATCTGCTGTAAATGTCCCTTGTCACAACTGACAACAGCGTTCATGCCGGAATACCGGGTCAACAGTTGCAATCCTTTCTTTTGAACGAGCGGCATGTAATTGTTGGTAATCTCCCTGAACAGGGTTTCCAGACAAAAAACGGAAATATTCTCCCGTGCCTGTCCTGTATCAAGCAGATAGAAATTCATCAGTGTATCAACCAGAGAAAGCATATAGTCCGATGCATGCCGGATATTTTCGGCATATTCCTCCTGTCCGGCCCTTTCCTTTTCACCGGGCAGCAGTTCCGCCGTTGCTCTGATAGTGGCAAGGGGAGAGCGCAGGTCATGGGCGATAGTCAGCATCATACGCTTCCTGGATTGGAGGAGTTCCATGTTTTCCAAGTTGGAAGCTTCCAGCTGATGTCGGTATCGGTTCCGCCGGTTCAACTCCCGATGTATGATGATATAAAGTAAAATAGTCAGCAATGAAATAAAGACGGCAAGAGTGGAAACCGTATAAAAGGACCGGTCTCGTGCCCAAAGGAACTGCATGTAACGTTCCTCAAGGCGCCGGTCGGTCTCCGATTCAAAATCCCTGATGATACCATACAACCTGCAATTTAATGCCATATTGTTATTGTACAGACGCTCCATTTGTACCAGCAGCCGTTCACGCTCAGTCTCCTGCCTGCCGGTCAGTTCCTTGTTTAGAGAATGAAGCATACTTGCAGTTGAGATCTCCCGGTCTTTTTCTGCAGGTTGTAGCCGTTCCCGTTTTTCCTTCTGTTCCGAATAAACGGATTTTCTCTTCTTACGTTTGAGGAAGGACCAAAAACTTTTCTTCGAAACTTCCTCTTTGACTCCAACAGACACTTTCTCTTCGCGGATATGGGATGCAATCACCGGGATTTTCCGGTTTATGATTTCACCGGCTTCACGAAAACGGCTGAACGTATGCATTACCGTGTCAAGCAACTGTTCCTTTCTCGCCAGAAGCAGGCACAGCGAATCTATATGCACCCGTTGTCCGGATGCATGGACATATTGCTTCAAGGACTGTAATGTGCCGCATACCTCGTTTCTCCTTTTCTGATAAGTACTCCGGTCATTCTCGTCCCACACACTGACCGTCTCTCCATAAGTAGCCAGATCCAGCAGGCCGGCGTAGGCTTCTCCGGTCAGATGCCAGAAATGAAGCAGTTCCTGTTCATCCTGTTGCAAACAGTTTCGCTTCATCTGTTCCTTACGGAAGAGACAAATGGTCAAGACAAGCAGGAATATCAAGATAATATATCCCGAGAATATTTTAATTTTTAAACACATAATAATCTATACTTACATCCTTCATTCCTGCTTGACTACCCCCAAAATAAGTAGTGAGAAAAAATTCCCTAATCAGCCATATAATATATTTTTCAATATCTAGGTCTAGTCGTATTAGATTCGTTTTCCATTTGAAGTCCATAATAGTACTAGGCTTTGGCTCAACAGAATATTATTATATACAAAACAGCCTTTTCAATAAAAAATATAACTACACATTTTTTTATTTTCCGACAATCGCCCAGTATAGTTGAAATTTCCATCCCTATTCTGTTCCTTACTCTTATTTCAAACAATTCAATTGCTTTCCTACGAGAAACCCTAATAAATATTTACATCTTACGAGTTATATTAAAATTCAGATCTTATTTTAATTCAAACAGAACAATTCCCTTAATATCTCTTGATGAACTTCCAATAACCGCTTCAAACTTGCCCGGTTCGGCCACCCATTCGTGTTTGGCATCATCAAAGAAGCTCAATGCTTTCTTATCAATCGTCAGCGTTACCGCTTTCTCTTCTCCCGGAGCCAATTTCACTTTTTGGAAACCTTTCAACTCTTTTACCGGACGAGGGAGAGAGGATTTCTTATCACTGATATAAAGCTGAACAACCTCCTGACCTTCACGAGTGCCTGTATTCTTCACATTGACTGTGAAAGAAATGGCATCATCTGCAGTCATTGTTTTCTTGTCGGCCGAGGGTTTTCCATAGGCGAAAGTAGTGTAGCTCAATCCGTGTCCGAACGGGAACAGCGGTTTGATTTTCTCTTTATCCGCCCAGCGATAACCTACGAAAATATCTTCCCGATAGATTTCATTAATGGTGTCCCCTCTATGCTTAGACTGTGCCAGCTCTTCTTTATTACCCGGATATTCGCCCAGTTTATGAGCACCTACATCTTCCAGTTTTGCAGGGAAGGTGAAAGGAAGTTTTCCTGAAGGATTAGCGTCTCCCACCAATACGGAAGCAAGAGCTGTTCCGGCTTCCGACCCCAGGAACCAACCTTGAACAATAGCAGGCACTTCAT
>NZ_QTLK01000029.1:0-3815 GCF_003602705.1 Bacteroides sp. AM16-13 | reverse complement strand
CCCAGGAACCAACCTTGAACAATAGCAGGCACTTCATTCACCCAAGGCATAGCCACTGCATTGCCGGAGATATTGACAACAATCAGGTTTTTATTCACCTTTGCCAGTTCGCTTATCACTCTATCCTGCGCGTATGGCAAACCCAAAGAGGTACGGTCCGAATCTTCACAGTCCTGATGATTGCTCTTGTTCAAGCCACCGAAGAAGATAACATAGTCAGCATCTTTAGCCACTTGCAAAGCCTCAGCGAGCAGTTCATCTTCCGAACGGTTGTCCTTCAAATCCTGACCGGTTTTCACACCGTTATACTCTCCTGTCGGATCGCCTACATACCCACGGGCATATACCACTTCCGCTTTTGAGCCCACACGGCTTTTCAGTCCATCCAACGGAGAAATCTCATATTTCACTTTCAAAGAAGAACTACCACCGCCCACAGTCATCATCTTTATCGCATTTTCACCGATCACTGCTATTTTCTTCGCTTTATTCAAATCGATAGGCAATACGTTACCGTTGTTCTGCAACAAGACAATTCCTTCTTCAGCTATCTCACGTCCGGCTTGTCCGTGTTCGGGAGAACCTAAAGAGCCGAACGGTTTGTGCGGATCCATTGAAGTACGGAATATCAGACGAAGGACATTGCTAACCTTTTCGTCCAGTTCCTTTGTTCCTACTTTACCCTCTTTTATCAGTTTCAGGTAAGGGAAAGCAAGGTAATAATTATCATACGCATTTCTCGTTCCGGCAGACAGTCCGTTCGTCCAGGAACCAAATTCCAAGTCCATACCATTGTGAATAGCCTGTTCGGTGTTGTGCACACCTCCCCAGTCAGACACTACAACGCCATCAAAACCCCATTCATCACGAAGAATATCTTTAAGCAGACGTTTGTTGTGACAAGCGTGCTGTCCCTGATAAAGATTATAAGAGCCCATAATCGACCATGTTCCACCTTCCTGAACAGCCGCTTTAAAAGCAGGCAGGTATATTTCATAAAGAGCACGATCACTCAATTGCACATTAGTGGTATGACGGTTGAACTCCTGATTGTTCAATGCATAATGCTTCACACAGGCAGCTACCCCGTTCTCTTGTACACCTTTGATGTAAGGAACCACCATAGTGGCGGATAGATACGGGTCTTCTCCCATATACTCGAAGTTACGTCCGTTCAAGGGAGTACGGTAGATATTCACACCGGGGCCCAACAAGATATCCTTCTTGCGATAACGCGCCTCTTCACCGATACCTTTCCCATAAAGGTGCGACATTTCGGGATTCCATGTAGCAGCAAGACACGTCAGTGCCGGATAGGCAATACAGGAGTCGTTTGTCCATCCCGCCTGATCCCATTCATCCCACAACACTTCCGGACGGATACCGTGAGGACCGTCGGTAGCCCATACTTCGGGGATTCCGAGACGGGGAACGCCTGCCGAACTAAATTTAGACTGAGCATGAATCATCTTCACCTTTTCTTCAAGGGTCATCTGGTTCAATGCATCTTTCACTCGCTCTTCGATTGGTCTATTCGTATCCAAATAAACGGCAGTATCGGATGTTTTTCGTTCTTGATCGCTAAATGAGCTTTGTTGTCCCATTACGATTGGCATACTCATACAAAGTATCCCTAAAATTGTCATTTTTCTTTTCATATCTATTGTAAATGATGTGTAACCTTCATACCAATATGTATCATGCCCACAAATAAACACACTTATTAATAAATAGAAAGCGAATATTTTGTCTAAAAAAGACAATATTCTATCATATCGCCTATTTCCTACATCTCCTCCTTTATCTGACGTTTTCAGACTCCTCTTCCTACGGATTCTTCCGTTCTCCTTGTCGCTCAGCCGTGGATTCCGGTTTAGCAACTTTCGCATCGGATATGTCAGTCCTATCAAATTAAAACAGCTTACATATAAGAAGCCGGCTGGAGTTGTCCAATCAGCTGACGGAAGTTGTCCGATTGGACGACAAGGGTCGGCTGATTGGACAACTCCAGTCGGCTGTTAGTAATTATCAATAAAATAGTAAGCATTCGGCCTCGTGCGTGTTTCTTTCCAAGCTATAATAAAGCCAAAAGCCAGACGAAGTACGTCTGGCTTTTGGCTTTATCAATCTTTCTTGTTTATCCTTTCCAATTAAATGGCAGTAAATCGGAGTAGTCGTTTTTCTCTTCTCTTTCTTTCTCCTGTACCCTAATCAACACGTCCTGCATCCATAGTTTCGGGTTCACCTTATTTTCCCTGCAACATCCCATCAGTGAAAAGAATATTGCCGCTGCATGTGCCGCCTCATGTGATCCGGAGAAAAGAGTGTTTTTTCTGTTCAAAGTCAATGGTCTTATAGAACGCTCCACCGGATTATTGTCAATGCAGAATTGTGCGTCATTGACATATCCGGACAGTTGTTCAAATCGTGTGTACATATAGAATATTGCCTTGGCAATAGGCGATTTCTCAACCGTATGTTCATATTCCTCCTTGCACCATTTTTCCAGTCCTTTGATAATAGGGTACGATTCTTCCCGGCGAAGCTTTACTACAGCCCCGCCTTCCAGATGTTCTATCCTGATTTTTTCCTCCACGGCATACAGTCTGCCTATTTGTTCAAGTGCATGCCTTGCTCTGGGAGGGTCATTCCCTTCCGCTTCCACAAACTTGCGCCTGACGTGTGCCCAGCAGCACAGGTGCAACTTTCCGGGTAGTGTGTCGAACTCGTCATATACTGCAAAACCGTCACTCTGTACTACCCGGACCTGTCCTGCCAGCAGTGTGTCTATTCCGCTGCTGCCACGTCCCTTGTGGTATTCAAAGAAGGGGGTATGGAACCGGGGCAGATAGAAGTTCCACATATACCCGCGGTGAAGGGCACCGGGACGGTCGCTTTCAAGTACGGGATGGGGCGTCTCATCGGCCATGACGTAATAACTGTCCTTGACCAGTTCACGAAGCTCATTATAGACCGGCTCCAGACGCTGTGCGGCGGCCATCATCCAGTTACTTACGGTGGAAGGACTCAGATGGATGCCTTCACGCTCAAAAATGTCCAGCTGTCTGTGCAGAGGCAGGTGATCGTAATATTTGGCGGTAGCAATGTGGGACAGTATACTTTCCGACGCATTGCTGTGAGGGTGTGCCATTACGGGCATGGGAGCAGTCATGATACGACCGTCGGCAAGCCGGTATTTAGGGCGGATGATGCGTCTCACATAGAATCGCGCAGGGCTGATGGCATATTGTTCGCTCACTTCCTCCCCCAGCTTTGTCGCTCCCTCCAGGGAAAGACCTTCCGGCATGGGAATGATGATTTCCTCACGGGGAAGGGACGGGTCGATGGGCTTACGGGCGTGGGGAGTAATCTTTTTGGTGAAGCTCTTACGGAAACGGTTGTAACCATTCTCCGATTTGACAGATTTCTCAGCTATTTTCTGTTCTTCCGCTACCGGGTCATTGACATCGGACGGGGATTCGAAACAGATGCTCAATTGGCTGGCATCTTCGGGAAGATGACGTTTTTCACTGGATTTACCCCATAAACGGCGTGTCAAGTCAGCCAATTTCCATCTCAAGTCAGCTATGACGGCTGTACAGGCTGAGATTTCCCCGGCCTGGCGGGAATACTCCTGCAAAGAGGCTTCGTATTTTCTCTGAAGTTCCGCATGCTCCTTTTCAAGACGTTCACGTTCCTTGCGCAACTCTTCGTACTCTTCCAAAGTAAGGGTAATGACTGGTTCTTTCACTGTATATCCACTTTTTGTTATGTAGGTTTGCGGCGTTACCGCCGCATTCCCCATTAAGAACTGT
>NZ_QTLK01000028.1:83908-85506 GCF_003602705.1 Bacteroides sp. AM16-13 | reverse complement strand
ATTCATTGCGAGTTAGTTGCCTTTTTTGTATCTTTAAGCATTCCCCCCAAAAACGGTTTGACGGCCAAAACGGGGGTAATCTAAAATAAAAACACATGGTAAAGATACAAAAAATCTCAGAAATCGAACCTCGTTTAGGTTTTACCGAGTTCGATATGCTAAAAAAATATCGTCAAAGTTTTGCAACGAGTGAATTAGGTCGCCTCCATGCTCTGTTTCCTTTCTCGGAGCTGGCCCGACAAATGCATTTGAAATCCTCTTCTTTGGGTCGTAAAAGTTATTTTTCTCCTGAGGGTAAAATAGCCTTGATGGTTCTGAAGTCCTATACCAACTTTTCCGATGCACAACTGATTGAACATTTAAACGGTAATATTCATTACCAGTTGTTCTGTGGTGTTCAGATTGATCCTCTTCATCCACTGACCAATCCTAAAATTATCAGTGCGATTCGTCAGGAACTGTCGGATCGCCTTGACATTGAGTCGCTGCAGCTTATTCTTGCCGAGCATTGGAAACCTTATCTTGAGAACCTTCATGTTTGTATGACCGATGCCACCTGTTATGAAAGCCATCTGCGTTTCCCTACTGATGTCAAACTCTTATGGGAAGGTATTGCATGGCTTCATCGTCATCTGTGCCAACATTGCCGGACATTGCACATACAACGTCCCCGTAACAAGTATCTTGACGTAAGCCGTGCCTATCTTGCTTACAGTAAGCTGCGTAAACGCAAGAAATCGAAAACCCGCATGATTACACGCAGGTTACTTCAGTTATTGGAAAAGTTACTGGACCAACTAGGGCAGCTTCATTCATCTTACAGGGACAGGCTTACACTATCCTCTGATTACCAAAGACGTTTTTCAGTCATACAGACGGTCCTTGAGCAAGGGAAGAATTTATTTGCCGGCAAAAAAGTATCTGACCGTATCGTGAGTATCGACCGGCATTACCTTCGCCCCATTGTCAGAGGCAAGGAAACCAAATCCGTTGAATTCGGAGCCAAGGTCAATAATATACAGATAGACGGAATCTCCTTTATAGAACATATTTCCTTTAAGGCTTATAACGAAGGAATACGTTTGAAAAACTGTATTCATCTGCACCGACAACTGACCGGGGTTAGGGTTAAGGCACTTGCTGCGGATTCAATCTATGCCAATAATGCCAACCGGAAATTTTGTACTAAATATCATATAAGTACTTCCTTTAAACGTAAGGGCAGAGCTGCCAAAGATGAACCACTTCGAAAGATCTTACGCTCGGAACTCAGCCGTGAAAGAGCTACCCGCCTGGAAGGAAGCTTTGGAACGCAGAAACAACATTACTCACTAGCTAGGATAAAAGCTAGAAACAGAAAAACGGAAGTGCTTTGGATTTTCTTTGGGATACATACAGCCAATGCGGTATGTATGATAGAAAAGGTCGAAAGGAAAAAAAGAAAGGCAGCATAATCGGACCAAAATAACAGGAAAAGAGGAGAGGTTTTAACTTCCCCTGAAAAAGACATGTACATAATGTATGGGTGGGAAGGAAAAAACAAGGATATGTAAACAATATTCTACAAAAAAGATAGAAGACTGGGAGAGTTGAACGAA
>NZ_QTLK01000028.1:0-83898 GCF_003602705.1 Bacteroides sp. AM16-13 | reverse complement strand
ACAAGGATATGTAAACAATATTCTACAAAAAAGATAGAAGACTGGGAGAGTTGAACGAAAAAATCAAGAGAAAAGCTCACGTAAAGCAAAACTTTTCTCTTGATTTATTAGAAAGAGGAACATTTACGGAATATCCCAAACTAAAAAAATAGTATCCAAACTTCTTGAACTAAAAAGAGTTTGGATACCTCAATATTTACAGTGAAAAATACTATTTATAAAGTCTCACTTATTTTTGAGTAATTCGATTTTCTCTCTCTCACTTTGCAACAAGCGTTCATACAATTCAATTATTTTATCAACTGGATTAATTTGTTGAGAGGTAACATGAACTGCTGCTATTGCTCCCGGAGAAATAGTAGCATCTTTATAGCTATTGATATTGTATATAGCTCTTTCAACATCAAAATCCTTAATTACCTCCGCAGAAATACCTAACACAGAGGCAATCTTATTCAAAAGTCCTTCCTCTATCTCCGATTCCTTCTCTATCTTTGAAATGACATTTTGACTTACTCCAAGATCAGCCGCCAAAGCTTCTTGCTTCATACCCAAATATACACGAATCTTTTGTATATTGCGTCCGATATGTCTCCGGTTCATTATGTCTTTTACATCATTATCCATATCATTATTTCTTTAAGTGATTACATTGCGACAAAGATAATGAAAATCAATTCAGAACAAATTATAGCTATCTCTATTTTTCGCAACTATAAATCGCAACTTGATATTTATTACAGAAAAAGTAGTAACCTTGGTTATTTATCATCTTTACTGTTCTCTTTATTGTATTTCTCTCTTTCTATTTTTAACAATTCCTCAAATAGTTTGACGGCTTGCTCCATTGAAAAGTGATTAATATTCTCAAGATTCGAGATTGTGCCAATATTGGTAGCAGTTGCATTTGAATTCTCATAAAAGTTATTTGTGTAGTACAGCACAGTTTCTTCAGTAAACTTTTTTAAGCCTTCTTCTGTAACACCCAAAGCATCCGCAACCCGTTTAATTCTTTCATCCTCAATCTTTTCAGACTGTTCCATTTTGGACACGGCTTGTTTTGTAATTCCCAATAAATCTCCTAGATCAGTTTGAGTCATCCCACGAAGACGGCGAATCCTCTCTATTTTTCGACCTATGTGTGTAGCATTCGTATTAATTTCATTTTCCATAATGATGAATTTATTTCTAAGTCTGATAAACAGAACAATTTATAATCACTTATTTTTAAGCAACTCTATTTTTTCTCTTTCACTTTGCAACAAACGTTCATACAATTCGATTATTTTATCAACTGGATTAAACTGCTGCGCAATTGATGTAGAGCCTTGTTCAAAAGTATTATCTCTAATATTATTGATGTTATAAATAGCCTTTTCCACATCGAAATCTTTAATCACCTCTGCCGAAATTCCCAGTGCAGAAGCAAGCTGATTCAAAAGTCCCTCTTCTATCTCCGGCTCCTTCTCAATCTTCGAAATGATATTTTGGCTAACGCCAAGATCAGCAGCCAAAGCTTCCTGCTTCATACCCAAATATACACGAATCCTTTGTATATTGCGTCCGATATGTCTTCGATTCGTTATATTTTTTACTTCATTATCCATGTCATTGTTTTTTAGTGAATACGTCGAGACAAAGATAATGAAAATCAACTCAGAACAAATAAAAGTCAACTTTATTTTTTTCAATCCCCAGTTCTATATGCATAATTTTGCCCTGTCAGTTTTTTTACTGACATGAATCGTGGCGCCACATTCAAAACAGTAACAGAATAATGTTCAATTGACATTGACATTCTGAACAATCATCATTTAACCAATAAAATCTAATAGCCTATGGGGTAAGTAAAGTCATTACAATCGAAACATAGCTTTAAATCATCCTGGAATTTAGCTATCCAAAAACAAATTAGTAAACATACAATTAAACAAAAAGCATGAAATCATTTTCTGATAAAACAAACATAGGGGAGAATAATCCCCTAAAGACTGTTTATAGAATGAATTTTTACCTATTATTCCTATTAATAGGTTCATTATCGATACTTGGATCAACACGGGCTTATTGCCAACAGAGTAGAACGATCTCGGGTATAGTGAAAAACTCTCAAGGAGAGACGATTATCGGAGCGAATATCGTTGAAAAAGGTACTAGTAACGGAACAATTACGAATGTAGACGGACTGTTCACACTGCGCGTATCGCCCAATGCAGTATTAAAAGTATCTTATATGGGATACACGGAACAGGAAGTCAATACACGCAACAAGAACAAGCTGGAAATCATACTGACGGAAGATGCCAGACTGATTGATGAAGTAGTGGTGGTAGGATACGGATCGGTCAAAAAACGGGATTTGACGGGGGCAGCAACCTCCGTCAAAAGTGCGGAAGTACTGGCCGCCCCTACCAATAATGTAATGGAAGCCCTTCAAGGCAAGATACCCGGAATGGATATCACCAAAACTTCGGGACAGGTAGGAGGTGATGTCACTATTCTGTTACGTGGTTCACGATCTATTTATGGCAGCAACGAACCGTTGTTTATTATCGATGGAATCCCCGGCAGCTATAGCCAGGTCAGCCCGTCGGACATCGAGAGTGTAGATGTATTGAAAGATGCTTCTTCCACCGCCATTTATGGTTCCGCAGGAGCAAACGGCGTTGTAATTATCACCACCAAAAGAGGAAAAGAGGGAAAAGCGACCGTAAACTTCGATGCTTATTACGGATTCAGCGGTTCACCCAACTACAGACATGGGATGACGCGGGATGAATGGGTCACCTACCAGCAAGAAGCCTATAAATATAAAAATGGTGACTATCCTACCGATATGTCCGCCCTACTGGGGAAACAGGATTTTATAGATGCATACAACGACGGCAAATGGATAGACTGGATAGATGAAGTGTCGGGCAACACGGCTACTACACAGAAATACAGTCTTTCGGTCAGCAGTGGCACTGAAAAGACAAAATTATTTGCTTCGACTTCCTACAACCGGGAAGAAGGTTTACTTAATAACGAAAATCTGAACAGATATTCGTTACGCCTCAACCTGGATCAGCAGATATTTTCATGGGCAAAGGTGGGCTTTACCTCCAATTTAGTCTACCGGGACTTGAACTCCGGCGTGAAAAACACATTCACCAAATCTCTCTCCTCCATCCCGCTGGGTGATGCTTATACCGAAGAAGGGGAGATCAATCACGAATACATCACGGGACAATATTCCCCGATGAGTGATTTCATAGAGAATCAGTATGTAGACAACACACGTTCCACCTATCTGAACATGAGTGGCTATGTCAAACTAACTCCCATCAAAGACCTGACTTTTACCAGTCGTGTCAATGGTACTTTGAATCACTCACGCCACGGGCAATACTGGGGAGAGAAGTGTAATGCCAACCGTCCGTCTTATGCAGGTTCACCGCATGCTTCCATCACCAACAACAATGCCTGGAATTACACTTGGGAAAATATTCTCGCATACAACACAACCATCGCCAAAGACCATAATCTGGGAGGTTCATTGATTACTTCCTGGAATAAGAACCAGTCGGAAAGCAGCATGGCTGCCGCCAGCGGCCAGATGGTAGATCAATGGTCTTTCTGGCGACTGACATCAGGTACTTCCCAACATGTGGAATCCGACTTCGCACAGACACAGAAAATGTCTTTTGCCTTCCGTCTGAACTATTCATACAAAGGCAAATACCTGTTTAATTTCTCTACGCGGTGGGACGGTGTTTCACAATTTTCTACCGGACATAAATGGGATGCTTTCCCCGCAGGCGCACTGGCGTGGAGAATATCGGACGAGGCATTTATGGAAAAGACACGTAGTTGGCTGGACAACCTGAAATTGAGAGTGAGCTACGGCATCACGGGTAACTCGGGAGGAACCACCGCATACAGTACCACAACACAAGCATACGTATATACCGCTTCGGGAATTTCCATTAATGGGAAGATTGTTCCTTTCACGCAATACTCCGGTACCTACGGTAGTTCCGATCTCGGCTGGGAGAAGTCATACAACTGGAATGTGGGGTTGGATTTCGGTATCCTGAACGGTCGCATTGACGGATCGGTAGAATGGTTCAAGACAACCACCAAAGGATTATTATTCAAACGTACATTGCCCATCACCAGCGGTCTGACCGGATGGGGATCGCCTCTGGCCATCTGGCAGAACATCGCCCAAACCAGTAACCAAGGTGTGGAAGCAACGATCACTTCACACAACATACGGCATAAAGATTTCACCTGGAACACCACTTTATCCGTCACCTGGAACAAGGAACAAATAGACGATCTGCCTGACGGTGATCTGATCGCCGAAAACCTGTTTGTCGGTGAACCGATTAAAGCTATTTACGGATATAAATATGCCGGAATCTGGGGAACCGATACTCCGCAGGAGACATTGGATGCCTACGGCGTAAAACCCGGATTCATCAAGATAGAAACCTTAGACCAAAAAGGCGATGGAGGTGTGCATAAATACAGTACGGAAGACCGGCAAATTCTAGGACATTCCAATCCGGACTGGATCATCGGATTCAGCAATTCCTTCACCTACAAGAATTTTGATTTATCCGTCTTTGCCATGGCGCGTTACGGACAGACAATCAACAGTGACCTGCTCGGTTATTATACCGCCGAACAGAGCGTAACCAAGAATCAACTGGCAGGCGTAGACTACTGGACAGAGGATAATCAAGGAGCCTATTTCCCCCGTCCCGGAACGGGAGACGAACAAAAAACCGTATATCCTTCATTAAGAGTGCGCGACGGCTCCTTCATTAAGATTAAAAATATCACGCTGGGATATACACTACCCGTCAATATTTCCCGCAAAGTTTTAATGGAGAAATGCCGTATTTATGCCACAGCCTACAATCCGTTCATCTTTGTAAAAGATAAGCAGTTGAAAGATACTGATCCCGAAACCAACGGTTCGGATGCATTTCCTACCTACCGGCAATTTGTTTTTGGCGTTAATTTGACATTCTAACAAAAGATTATAATCATGAAAAGGATATATATAAAATTCATATTTTGCAGTGTGCTGTTCTCGGCCTTATCTCTACATTCCTGCACCTTGGAGGAATACAACCCGGGCGCATTTACCAAAGAGGCTTTGGCTACTTCCATCGATGGATATGAAACCCTGATTAACCAGTGTTATTTTGCCATGGAAAGGTTTTACTACGGTTCTGCAGACTGGATGTCACTGACTGAAGGCGACACCGATCTTTGGACGTATAAAGCCAACGAATCAACAAGTTACACACAGTGGTTCTGGTTTTTCGCAGGAACATCACCCAATACGACTTACACCAATAATTGGTGGAACGGGACGTACGACGGTGTGGGAGCCTGTAACGAAGCTATCGCATTAGGAGACAAACCTCCTTACACCACGGAAGAGGAACGGAATGCCAAGATTGCGGAAGCCCGTTTTCTTAGAGCTGTCTATTATTTCAATGCAGTGGAACAATTCGGAGCAGTGACGATGCTCACAGAACCGATAACAGCAGAAACACTGACTTACTCCCCCACCCGCACCGATCCGATGACTATCTATCAGGAAGTAATCCTGCCCGATTTAAGATTTGCATCCGAATGGTTGCCAACAGGTACGCATGCAACTACTACCACCCCGACAAAGAAAGCCGCTCTCGGTTTTCTGGCTAAAGCCTGCTTGCAGACGTACGAATATGGAAGCACCGAATATTTGCAGGAAGCTCTGGATACAGCCAAGAAATTGATTACCGATTGCGAAACCGGCGGTGGGAAATACAATACGTATATGTATCCATCGTATAGCGAAGTGTTTAAAGAGAGCAATAACTGGGAAAACAAAGAAGCTCTTTGGAAACATCGCTGGTATGCAGGAGCAGACGGTCACGGATCAAGCAACGGAAATTACAAGCTAAATCGCAACGATGAGTATTTCTTATGCAATATCAATAAGTTCGGTGCTCGTGAAGATAATCAGGAAACACGCCTTACCTGGGAAGGCTCAATTACCGGTATCTTTATGCCCACTCAGCATTTGTTGAGTTTGTATGTACAGAAAGACGGAACATTGGACCCCAGATTTCATGAATCGTTCACTACTGAATGGAACGCGAACAAGAATTACACGTGGGATGAAAGTGCCGTACACATGTATGATAAAGAAGAAACCGTCATTGGCAAAGCTCTGAATAAAGGTGACTTAGCCATTAAGTTTATCATGCCACAGGACATCGATTATGCTACAGAAAAGCAAAAAGAACATATTTCTGATTACTTGCTGATTGATTATCACCATGTATATAGTAATGACAATAATAACGTGAACATGAATTATGCTTATACAAACGTCACAGGCAATTACAAGGATGACGACACAAACGAGAACCAGTTCCGCTACTATTATCCGTCACTGAATAAGCATAACAGCAGTAATTATTATGTAGCCAATGCTTCCAAACAGAGAAACGGTAATCTAAATGCAACGTTTATCATGCGCATGGCAGAAGTTTATTTGATTGCGGCAGAAGCTGATATTTACCTGAATGGTGGTGCAAATGCAGCCGGTTATATCAACAAGGTTCGTGAACGTGCCGGAGCAAATCCGCTTGCAGGAAGTGTTACGGTGCGGGATATCTTAGACGAAAGAGGCCGTGAACTTTGCGGAGAATATTGCCGCTTCTACGACTTGAAACGGACAGGAATGTTTAAGAACTCGGAGTATCTGGAGAATACTCATCCGGACTTAGCACAATTCTTTCACCCGAATTATGCATTACGTCCCATTTCAACTACATTTACTGCAACAATCACCAATGGCAGCGAGTATCAAAATCCGGGATATTAAGTAGGAATTTCAATATGTACAGGTATTATGGAATCAATCTTGGCACCTGTACATTATTATAAATTAAGGAATGTTCCCTGTCTCGTTTTGAGATGGGGAACATACTTTTCAAATATGTGAAAAACAAGATATAGATTAATTATATCGAAAACTGTTTGCTAGTCAGAATAAAGTCTCTACCTTTACAAAGGATAACCATGCCACTTATTAACGGCTATTTTAAACCGCTTATGCCTGTTGAAAATGAAAACAGCTATCATATATTATTCAAAACATGGAACTACCGAGCGAGTAACACACCTTATCGGAGAAAAGTTGACTAATAAAGTTGACTACATCTCATTAAAGGAGTGTCCGAGACCTGATATCCGAACTTACGATCAAATAATTCTCGGAACAGCTATTTATGCGGGCTCTCCAAATCGAAAAGTTACTCAATTCTGTCACAATAACCAACCGTTATTAGAGCAAAAAGTAATAGGGTTGTTCATCTGTTGTATGAACGAAGAGCAAGAAGCTGAAGAAATGAACAAAGCTTTCCCGGAGTTCTTACAGAGATTATCGATTCCCAAAGCCATTTTAGGTGGCGAGTTTCAGTTTGATAAAATGAATTTCATCGAAAGGTTTTTAACGAAGAAAATAGCGAAAATAAACTCTTCTGTTTCGAAGCTGAGATATGATGCCATAAATGAGTTTACAATTCAGATAAAAGATTATCATTTATGGTAACCTCCAGAGTAATCTATTGTGTAACCTATTGAGTAACCTATTGAGTAATCTATTTTCAAACAGATATTTATATGCCTATAACAAAAAAGCGAAATACTTGAATCAAGAACTAGAAAGCGAATCTAAATAAGAAAATAAAATGAATTATAGAGACAAGGCAATCCATTGTGTCAAGGATACGATATTGCCAATGCAAAGAGAGCAATTTGAAGAATGTGGTCGCTGTTTAGACGAACAGTACAAACGATACGGAAATACAGAATGGCTTTCTGCAAAGACAATTGAAGAAGGACATATTTATGAAATTGGCTACCCGGCGTGTGTCTGTCCGGAGGTAGCAAGCGGAAAAGTAAAAGACGCATCACATTGCGAATGTTCACGCCAAAGCGTATTGTATATTATCGGAAATTTGTTGCCCGATAAAAATATCAGCGTAGAAATTATCGAAACCGTTTTGGGTGGCGCAGAAAAATGTCGTTTCAAGGTAACTGTGGAGTAAGGCTATCACATTTCATATAAACTAAAAAACAAAAGACATAATGATGAAACGAGCTATTACCATAAATAATATCCCCGCCATCATGTGGGGCGATGATTCTGATAGAGGCATCATTTCAATTCATGGTAATCAGTCAACCAAGCCATTTTATGTTCTTCTCCGTCAGGGCAGAACCATTTATAAATATATTCTTTAGCCAACCATTTACTGAAAATGTCTACATCTTTATCACGCAAAGGCTTTATTGTGATCTTATCATTCTTAATATCCATACTTTTTTATTTATTTAAACATCCACTTTCGCAGCCTCCCAACCAATCATTGCAGTCTTGCGAATCTCTCCCCAATGGTAATTTCCCAACTCACCGGAAGCACGAATGACCCGATGACACGGAATAAGGAAAGCTACGGGATTCTCACCGACAGCCGTTCCAACAGCCCGGCAAGCTCTCGGATTATTGATTCCTGCGGCTATATCTCCGTAAGTAGTCAAGCCACCGACAGGAATTTTGAGTAGGGTTTCCCAAACCTTTAGTTGAAAGTCAGTACCTTTCAGATGCAATTTTATTTCTTTGAGTTTACTCCAGTCATGCGTGAAGATGAATAAAGCGTTTTGCTGCACTTCATCCACAATCGAGGTAAACCTTGCATTAGGAAACTTCTTCCGTAAAGAGTTAAAAGCCGCGTCATGATCGTCTGCAAACTCCATACAACAAATACCTTTATCGGTAGACGCAATGAAGATTTCACCGAAAGGACTTTTGGCAAAACTATAATTGATAGAAAGACTTTCACCTCCGTTTTTATATTCGCCCGGCGTCATCCCTTCTATATTTACAAACAAGTCATACAATCTGCCCGTACCGGAAAGCCCTGTTTCCTGTGCCGCATCGAATAAAGACGCATGAGTTTCATTCAAGATTCTCTTGGCATATTCAATACTAGTATATTGCAAGAACTTCTTAGGGCTAACTCCCGCCCACTCCGTAAACATACGTTGGAAATGCGCCGTACTCAACGCCACTTCCCCGGCAATCTCATCCAATCCCGGTTGCCTTTTAAAATTCTCCCTTATATACCCGATTGCCTGCGCAATGCGTGCATAGTCAAGCGTTTTTTGCTCATTCATAACAGAGGTTTGCCATTTAATTCCAAATCCAGCAACCGCTTTTTAGCAGGAAGTCCGCCACCATATCCCACAAGAGAGTGGTTGCTGCCGATGACACGATGGCACGGAGCAAAAATAGAAATAGCGTTCGCCCCGTTAGCGGCAGCAACAGCACGGACAGCTTTCGGCAAATCGAGTTGTTTTGCCAGCTCACCGTATGACACAGTCGAACCGTATGGAATCTCCAACAACTTATACCATACACTCTTCTGAAACTCCGTACCAACAAAAAGCAAAGGCACCTCAAACACAGTCCGCTCGCCATTGAAATATTCATCTAACTGGCTCATCGCCTCCTGTATCACATCTGATGTACTTTCCTCATAACCAGCTTTCAGCACTTTCCGCAATCTCCTGTCTACGATATCCCTATGACTTTCAGCCGCCCAGTCACAAAGACAAAGCTTATCCTCAAACGAGCCAAGCATCAAATCACCACAAGGAGAATGATAACGCTGTATCTTAATCACATTCGTTTTATCTTCCATACTTCCAAAGATACGTTTATTATATTTACAGTTGAAATAACAGCTAATAATATTTTCGTTTTTACACTCGCACTCTTATTTCCAATGCCGCAAAATTACTACACGTATCACTGATAAACGACCCGAAAATTGCTATTTTTACATAGAAAAGACAATCTCCCCTCCCACTCCTCCATACAATCAATCGTTCTCAATATACTTTATCACCCGGCAAGGACTGCCGACCGCCACACAATTCTCAGGAATAGACCGAGTGACAACACTACCAGCGCCAATCACACTATTTTCACCAATCGTAACTCCTGCCAGCAGGATTGCACCACCGCCAATCCATACATTGTCTTCAATTCTCACAGGAAGAGCAAAAGTGTTACAAATCGCGTTTCCTTCCTCCCAATTCTGCGCAGTTCTTTCGTGTACTTTAGTCGAATGTGTCGCTGTATATATCTGAACATTAGAGGCAATCAGCACATTATTTCCTATTTCTATCCGATTGTTATCGACAAAGGTGCAATTCATATTGATAATGACTTTATCGCCTATAAATATATTTTTTCCATATTCACAACGGAAGTCAATATCCACATGAACATGCTGTCCCAAATGCCCGAACATCTCCCGCAAAATTTCCTCTTTCCTGACTACATCGGCAAAGTCCGTAGCATTTAACTCTCTAAGCAAACGTTTAGTCTTCAGCGTCATCTCCGCCAATTCTTTGTCTTTTCCGTCGAAAGGCTCACCGGCCATACATTTCTGATACTCTGTTTTCATCTTACTAAATTTTTGAAGTTAGCAATCATCCTTTTAACTATTATTCTCAAAGAAAACCAGTAAATATGATGTCCATACCCAATGCGGTATTCTACATCCATTTGATACCATAAACTTATAACTAACCCAAATACGCACAAAACCGCACTCCGCAAGTTGAAATCATCATAAAATACTGGTTTTTCTGCTTGAATATAGGTATATTTGCGCAAATACACAACTCTATCCATGCGGAATTATGCTGAAAGAAGAAAGACACCAATACATTATCGACCGGATCAATAAAGACAACCGGATATACGTCACCGACCTAAGTGAGGAACTGGGAGTTTCGGACGACACCTTAAGAAGAGATCTCGTAGAATTAGAAAACCTAGGATTATTGACGAAAGTACACGGAGGGGCTATCGCTAAATCAGGTATATCCATCAAGTTTGCCGAAAGACTCAATACAGCTACGCTGATAAAACAGGAAATAGCTGCCAAGCTGGTTCCGTTATTCAAAGAGGGCGACGTGATATTAATAGATGGAGGAACCTCCAATCTTGAGGTAGCCCGGCAGATTCCCAAAGACAAAAACTTTACGATATACACCAATTGCCTGCCGATCGCAAACGAACTGTCCAATTACCCTAAAGTAGATTTAATTCTTTTAGGCGGGAAAGTCTTTCCATCTTCACAAGTCACCGTCGGCATATCCGTCTTCCAAATGATACAATCCATCTTTCCGGATTGGGTGATTATAGGGGTAAGCGATATTCATCCACAAAAAGGACTGACCACTTCAGACCGTGAAGAAGCAATCATCAAACGCAGTATGCTAAAACAAGGAGCCAAACGAGTGGTCCTAGCCACTGCCGCCAAACTGGACACGGCAAGAAACTATCACGTCGCCTCTTTAGCTGAAATTGATTATATTGTTACAGAAAATAGCAAGGTGGATTATATCAAACAGCATTGGCCTTCATACTCGTACAAAGTGATATAAAGCAGAATAATACCGTAAAAAAAGAAATTATCTAAAAAGACAACTACCCTATTATATGAAACCAACAATTGACAAAAACAAATTGACATATCCAGTAACAGAAGTATTTACCAACTATCTAGCACAAGATGGATATACATATTACAACATACCTGATTATCAACGTGGTTATAAATGGACCACAAAGAATGTGGAAGAATTACTGGACGACATAAAAACTTTCAGCAATTCTTTAGACACCCATGTTGACAGAGACAAGTTCTACTGTTTACAAAATATCACCATTTGCACATCGAAAGATATCGAAGGAAACAAAATATATAATGTGGTGGACGGACAACAGCGTCTGACCACTCTAACAGTGCTACTTTCATATCTTGGCAAATCCGATCTAGTCAAAAACAAAATCAAATACTCCATTCGTGAAGCTACCCACCGCTTCATCACAGAACAGATTATCACAAGACAGATATGGCAGTCTACTCCTGAAATCAAACATAAAGACCAATACTATTTGTATGCAGTTGCTCAAAAAATCCAAGAATGGTTTCATCCTAAAGATGCACAGGGAAATCGCTTTGCACGTTTTTCCGACGAAGAGCATAATAAATATGTAGATATCATTCTCAACAGAGTTCACCTGATAGTCAATCAATTGCAAGCCGATGAAGAACAAATATTTGCAAATCTGAATGGAGCAAAAGTCAATCTTGACGGAGCCGACCTGCTACGCGCTGTCATGATGACTCATTCCGCAAAAGAAAAATTCGGTAACCATGCAAGTCAAACCCAAATCAATGAGTTCAGAGTTCGCATGGGATTGGAGATAGACGAAATGAGCAGATGGTGGGGACAAAAGGACGTTATATCATTTTTCGGACAGATGATTCCGAGCGGAACAGCCAAGGAAGCAAAGCTCCATGAATTCGATACCAAAGCATTCCCAATCAATATTTTGTATATATTATTATACGAAATCAACAAAAATGCAGAATCCATATTCTCTTTTAATTTCTTCGAGTATGGCCTTGATAAAGACGAGAACCGGGGAAATGACAATTGGGAACTTTATATCGAACTAAGGAAATTACATCTGGAAATGCAAGACTGGTTCGGGGACAAACATATATATCACTATTTAGGTTATTTATTCTTCAGGCATAAACATAGAACTCAATTCTCCGATATCTATGCATCTTGGAAAAAGGCTGATTCAAAACAGGGCTTCAAAACAATGTTGAAAGACAAAATAGTCTCATGCATCACTTATAAATATCAAAATAACGATAAAGATGACAATCAATTATCTAAAGAAGAACTATGCAATGCTATCTACAAAAACATGATTAATACACGCAATGACTGGTATCACAATGACAATGAGTTATTCGACTGCTTAATCTTGCAAGACATCATCACAACGATTAAAAATGAATCTAAGTCATTGGGATATCTGCCTGTAGACTATTTCACCCGTAATGAAGAAGACAAAGAACACATCGGCTGCCAGACGCCCAACGAGAACGATCGTAAGAATAAGGACAAATGGATTGCCTGTATCAATGCCATAAAGAGTCAATACCCGGAAATCGATGAAAAAGCCGCCGAAACAATGAGTAAGATGCTGACTAACGACTCAGTAAGTGATGAGCAACAAGAAAAGCTTATTAAAGGACTGAATAAATATGGACTCAACTCAATTGGCAATATGGCATTACTTGATTTACATGTAAACCGCAGCTATGGAAATAGTTCTTTTTCCAACAAACGCCTAGAAATCATCAAAAACTATTATCAAGGACGGTTCATACGCCACCACACTTTAAAAGTGTTCATAAAAGCCGGATGCAATGACCCTGACAATCTGGAACGTTGGACCTTCGAAGACATCAGACGCAACGCGGAGCACATCGCAGAAACGTTGATAACCTGGGCATTGACAACAGAAGAAATGCCAAAACAAGAAATGAATAAAATTAGTGAACTCATTAAAAGCTGGAGCAACCAATAAGTTATGCAAACAAAAAATATAAAACAACTGCTTTTGGAATACAATATCGCAGTTCCGGAAATTCAACGCGAATATGTTTGGGGTAAAAACGAATCTGTTTTGTCTCAATTCCTTGAAGATTTGAATAAAAATGCTTCAAAGTCATGCAATGTGGGATTTCTTTATTCCTACGAACCCGGATATAGTAGAAATGAAATCTATCTAATCGACGGACAACAACGCTTTACCACTCTCCTACTCCTGGCATTTTATCTGGCATTAAAAGAGAACAAAAAGCGGGACTTCGACATTTTGCTGAAAATAGACAGTTCGACGCCCGCCTTCTCCTACCGGGTCAGAAGCCTGACAGAAATCTTTTTGTATACAATGTGGAAAAGTACAGACAGTCTTGATTCTCTTTTAAAAATAAAAGATCGCCCATGGTATGTTTCAGCTTATGAAGACGACATGACTATACAAGCCATGCTTTCCTCATTATACCTGATACGCAAATTTGACGAGGCTCATCAAGGTAATTTCCATTTAAAGTATGAAAGTTGCATTACCGATGTGGAGTTCTGGTATTTCAACGTAGGTCAGACTTCACAGGGTGAGGAATTATATATCACCATGAATAGCCGAGGGGAGCAATTAACAGATTCGGAGCAAATCAAACCTTTACTTTTCGCCAAAGCCAAGAAAAACAAAACAACTCCTAAATATTGCAGTTCGTGGGGCAAAGCATGGGATAACTGGGAAGAATTCTTCTTCTCACTTAAAAGTGATAACCAAAGTATCAGCAATGTAGAAAATTCCATAGACCTGTTTATTAAAATAATCGTTGAATTGCGTAGCCTCAATGAGCACAACAAGATTGAACCAACAAAGGACATTGACAGCATCACTTTAAGTGATATTGAAATGTACTTTGAGGCATTAAAACAGCTATCCACTCATCCGCTCTTTGCGAAAGAAATAAAGCGGCTCTTAGATAATAAAAATATCAAGTTCAACACTGCCGACAGTAACTTTTTAATTCTAAAGTCTCTTCTGACAGCCTATTTGCGAAAGTTTGAAGATGAAAGGGATTATCTAAGACTCTTCAAAATCATTAGTAACAGTTTACGGCGAGGCATTATCAACCATGTCCCTTTACTGCTTTTCTTAAAAAGATTCAGTGAATCAAAAGCTAACTTATATGATTTTATCATTGAAGAGGCAAAAGATGGAAGACTCGATAAAGTCCTTGATACTCATGAACTAGATAAAATCAATATTTATTCTGCAACTCATGACACCGAAATTGAGGATTTGTTCTGGTATGCGGAAGAACATATCTACACGCGAGGTTCTATCAAATGTATATGGCATGAGAAATTCACGAGTGACGCTTCTGCCAGAAGTAAATGGGAAGTAGGGGACAAAGTCTTAATGGAAAAACGGATACGTATTTTTGAGGATATATTCTCACCAAAGCACACACATATCTACCTATCACAAAGTCCCAAAGTCGACAAAATAGACAATGCGCTTATAACAAGAGCTTTATTGGCTTGCTATGGAGACTATTCATATAATACAGGTGGTAATAACTGGTGTTATGGATACAATGATTATTGGGCAACCATTATTAAGAATAGTCCAAAGGCCATATCCACTCTTATAGACAAATTATACCAAAGGAAGAAAATAGACTTCTATACCCATATGAACAATATCATTTCGGAGTATCTCGGTTCGTATGATTTGACACAAAAAGACGGGATGTATTACGTGCTGAAGTATGAAGACTCACTACAAGCATTAAACCAAGGGTATAACATCTTGCGTTTTGCAAACGGAGAGTGGGGAAATTACTGGATTGACATTTTAAACAAGGAACGAGCCAGCTCATATAATATCAATTTATTCCGCTATTTAGTTTATAAACATTTACATGACAAGAGCATAGTTAAAAATCAGTGGTTGGAAATGGAAAATGGCCTAACGCTTGATTGTGCGACACATCATGGCTGGATCATAAGTTACAGACAGGAGTCCACCCAAGATGATATTAAGAAATATCAAACTGAAATTGAACGTGTGTTAGGCACTGACTACAACATCACCCTTAATGAGAACAAGCGCCTGTTCTACATCCCTATTGAATTGAATAAAGATCTAATATTGGAGGGCGTTTATATCGTTGAGCATATACATTCCATTTCTATCGTATGAAAATTATTAGATATTCAATATCCAATTATTTTTTATACATGATTTACTCTCACACCCTCACACTTTCCCTGCATCCCCCTATTCATCATCCTTTCAGTGATGAGGGTAAGAGTGAGGGTAGGTGAGGGTAACTTTTTACCCTCACCCTGTCTCGTCCTGATTGGGTTGACAAAGCCCCCTTTCACACCACCTTTATCAATTACTCTACTTTCATCAAATGATAAAGCGTCCCTTTACGAGACTTACGGCAAGGAATATTCAGTTTTTGAAGTGCACGCCCAAACTGTCCTACCTTATTAATAGCCAGTTTATCCCGTGTTTTCGTCTGTAAATAATTCAAAATCTGCATGGCAGTCAGCCATTCGCCTTCCATTTCCTCTTCTACGGGATTAAGATAGCAGTGGAACAGCTGTTCCAGCGGACTCACCTGTTCAAACTCACGGTTAGTCTGTTTTAATATGTTTTCATCCTCATCATTCAGCCAATAACGTTCCCCTTTATAAATCGCCTCCATTGCTTGAGCATACAGCTGTTTGTAATTGATGGTAACGTTCGTTTGAATAGGAGCCGTCACCTCGATGCAAATAAAACGGCGGCTACCGCTAGGATCGGTAAGCAAATCTTTCTGATTGCTGGTACCGATAAAAGAAGCATAACGCCTCATTTCCCGAATCGTATTACCGTATGGTTTGCGCAGATTCGCCACAGGCTTCTGCAACAAATGCTTCAAGAACCCCTGCTGACTGACATTAATCTGATCGAACTCATCAATATTGATCAGAAAAAAACGTCCCAAATAGCGTTCCGCCTCCTGTTTACTTTTAAAATCAATACTGTCCGTATAGCCGAAACGCAACTCCGGCGGCAGAATAATACGACAGAATGTTGACTTGCGATACCCCTGCGAACCGACCAATAAAGGCGAAGTATTATTACCATGTTGCCGATCAACTCCCCTCCAATGCGCCACCATACTAAGAAACCAGCGGTAAAATAATTCCTGCCAATGCGGATTATCACAAGGCACCAGACCAGCCAATGCACGGATACGATCCTTCCCGTCCCAGCGACCTGTCTCATAAAGATATTCCTCCACAGGATTATACAAAGGAACACATTCCGAATTCAGAAAACGATCCACATCACGGTCCCACGCACTGATGCCTTCCTTCAAAGCATTGATCGCAATACTGTTGCGCACCCGTTTATCCACCGGCTTAAAGCAAAAGTGAACAGAATCGCGCTGCCGATATTCCAAATCGTCCTGCACCGTATTGTAACGGAATTCATACCGACGTTTCATAAACTCTTCCAACAGAAAAGCCGTCTCCTGCTCTTTACTGATACTGCTTTTCTTGCCGAATCCCTTACATTCCTGATAAAGATTATGCAATATCGAACGGATCACCTGCTCTTCTTCTTCGCGATAATAATGAATCATCGTCTGCCGTATCGCTTCCTCTTCGGGAAGCCCCGCTTTGAAACAATGCTCGGCAAGGCGAACCAATAAAGGCTGCAAGTCGTCCCCACGTTTCCAATCCTCCATTTCCTGAAGTGCCCTGTTCAAGGCCGCTTCATAAATCTTCGTGAATGTTTGCGCCGACTCATATCCCGGCTGCAACCGTAATAACGGATTTTTCTCTCCCAGTTTCCGCTGACGGAAAGTCTCTTCTCCCGGCATCATAAGCGGTTGTTCCAAGCAGAACGGCACCGCATCCGGATTATAATAAGGAGATTCGTCCAGCGTCATACGGCATCTCTGTGCCAAAACCGGTTCTTTCAAGTCAATATCGAAAGGCAACATCGGCTGATAACATTTCACAGCCAGCCAATAAGCATGAACATGAAATAATTCCGCCTCCGCTTCCTTGGTCGGCAATCCTCCGTCATCCGGCAAAGCGAAGCGCACCCATATCTTCACACTACGCCCGCTCGAACCACCAAAAGTAGCAAAAGTCTGTGGCAAAAGCGCCGCTTGTCGCTTCACAAATTCCACTTCCGAGCCGCTCGCCAGCCTACTCACTTCCAACTGTACCAATCCGTTATACTGCTTCATCTTCCGTTCGCCCTCTTTGGTACGGGTATATTCCACAGCAGAATAGATGTATGGCAATTTATCAATATGTTCGTATCGGGCATGCGTACCTTCCAGCAATGGTATGATTCCCCGCAAAGCCGTGATATGCCCCGCCTTTGTTTCCGTTTTCATTTTGTCGAATAATGTGCCTGCCTCACAAACGCTAAGAGTCTCTTTTCCGCTCCCGTTGTCTTGTCTGATTAAAGTAATTTTCATCCTATTTTTGTCTATTTTTTCTACAATTACATCTACCTATTTAATTCCTGTAAAGATACGCTTTTATCTTCCGGTAAACAAGCATTTTATCCGATAAATACCTGCATATTATTTGCATTTGCCTTATTATTTATGTATCTTTGCTTAGTAGTTGTCAAGGGCTCACCCGTGTGAACAAACAGGCTATCAATTGTAAATAAAAACGTCTACAGACGTAAACAGCCTTGTTCACATGGGTGAGCCCTTGCAAAGCATTAGAGCTTAACAAAAGAAACATTAAGCATTAATGTATTACTATCTAAGAGAATACATAACAAGAACAGTTCATTTAAAACAAATATAGAGCTATGGCAATATTATTCGATTGGTATGAAGACCCGAAGCCTTCAAACAAACAGCAGGGAGAAAACGGAAACACCCTGCATCCGCGCATCAAATACAACGGTTCCACAGGGACCGACGTACTGCGCCGACGTATTCAAGAACGTTGTTCACTGACAGAAACAGATGTCACAGCCGTACTTGATGCGCTTTCGCACATCATGGGACAGGAATTGGCGGAAGGACGCCAAGTTCATCTGGACGGCATCGGTTATTTCCATCCCTGCCTGACAACCACGGAACCTGTAACGGTAGACACAAAACGGAAAGTGACCAAAGTGAAGCTAAAGGCCATTCAGTTTCGTGCCGACCAGACATTGAAAAACGAGTTCGGTGTACTTAAAGTGAAAAGCCTCAAAGGCGGACTGGATTTCACCCAACTGACAAACGAAGAAATTGACCTGCAACTGACTCAGTACTTCCGTACTCATCCATTTATGCGAAGACATGACTTCCAATATCTTTGCGGAATGGCAAGAAGTACAGCCATGCGACATATCCGACGTCTGCGCGACGAGGGTAAATTGAAAAATATGGGTGGAGCCATGCAGCCGATTTATGTGCCGGGAAGTGGATATTATGGTAAGAATAAAGAAGTTAGTGTGAAAACGGAATAAGATTGGTCAACTCAAATCAGGACGAGACAGAGTGAGAGTAAAAAGTTACCCTCACCTACTCTCACCTTTACCCTCACACCTGTAACCCCGATGAATAAATGGATTGAGCACAAAGGGTGAGGGTGTGAGGGTAAAACGTCACCAACATTTATTTGAGAGCATTCTTAATGCGAGCAACTATTATACAAGAGCACCTCCATACCGTTCCATATTTTACCGGGGAATCTTAACCATTTCAACCGGCTGCTCCTGTATCTTATCCAACGGTTGTGATTGATATTTCACCTTTGAGAAATCAATAGCTTTTAAGTCAATGCAACGTATCGAATTGTTATAAGCCGTTTTATAATAAACCTTCCGGTTCGTGAGGTCGATAGCTGAGGTCCATTGCGTAGCACTGGGAATATCCGGAATATCACCCTGTGAATGTTCTATACCAATAGGAATATCAAAATTATTAAGCAAGTGGAAACATTGCTGCACGGTATCAAAGCCTGTGGCACGTTGCGGAGCTGTCCCCCGGTAAAAGGCCGCACGCACAAACCGCGAAGGAGGCGTGGCATCACCCGGAATGCCGAGAAAACCGGAGTTGCCACCAGTAGGTTGCAATGTAATACCACTCAATTTTTGCATGGAAGCGTCACCCGGATGAAGATTGACGTAGTTGTTCAAATTAGTGAGTTGCCATTCAAAACCGGGGGCATTCGTCAATACGCCTACTTCATTCTCATAAAAATGCGGCACACCACCTATAATTTCCAACACAACCTGACGTCCCGACGGTTCACCGATACGCCAATGTACTACCGCTGTCTTTTCCAATCCTACAACACGTACAGAAGAAAGGGCTGCCTTCACCTCGTCGATAGTGGAAAACTGCGACAACAGCCACTCCGTCACTTGAAGGTCTGCCAGTGTCCGCTGATTCTGTGCAGCATCATACGTTTCATATCCCCCATAATGAGGAAAGAAAAATAGTCCGGCCGAAAGTCCGGCCTCATTGATTCCTTCGGCAATAAATTCTTTTTGTACAACAGCCAGACCAACCACTCCATATTTTGCCGTAAACGTTAGTCCATTGACACCTGTAGGAGTGAATGACGTGAGCTGTTGACCACGTGGAATAATCACATACTCGCTTTGCAACACACCGCGCGCCCATTCAATCGTACGGGCTTGCACATAACTGCCGTCACGGGATGTCAGCGAGATTCCCGTACAAGCTACAGCCTGAAAAGTGCTGCCACATACGGCAACAACCCCTAACAATAAGTTCTTTGTCATCTTCATCATTATTTATATATTTATTTGCTAAAAACTCAATACTGTATAAAGACAACAAAATATGGGTTATTTTAGTTGCAGACACCTCTCTCAAGAAAACTATTGTTTTTTGTTCGTCCCGTACTTTGCGGAACAATATACGTAGTTTGCTTCAATATGCAATCTCTTTTTTTTGGTTAAGCACCGGGAACATACGGATGAGTGAACCAGAAGCACGACCCTTCCCCCTCACGGGATTCGACTCCAATCTTTCCGCCCATCCTATTGACCAGGCTTTGACAGATGGATAATCCCAATCCGGCACCTTGTACAAATGAGTCTAATTTTACAAAACGATTAAATATTTCATGTTTTTGTTCATCGGGAATTCCTTTGCCCGTATCCGTTACACAAAAACGTACCTGACTCTCATCTTCCAATAAATAGGAAAGTGTGATTGAGCCTTTAGTGGTAAACTTCAAGGCATTAGTCAGAAAATTAGAGAGTACTTGCACGATTCGGTTTTTATCAGCATCAATCACAATCTGCGGTGAATTTTCATCAAACCGCAGTTCGACCGCAGTGTCACGTTTTTTGTGTGAGAAGGTAGCAATCACTTCCCGGCAAAGTTGTGGTACATCCACCCGTCCCATAACAAGATCTATCATACCGGCTTCGATTTTGGAGATGTCCAGAATGTCGGAAATAAGGTTGAGCAACAGCTCATTGTTCTCCTGCACTAAAGACATATATACATGACGCAGCTCCGCCTCATCGGTTTCGGCAAGCAGACTGGAAAAACCGACGATGGCGTTAAGAGGAGTACGTATCTCGTGGCTCATATTGGCAAGGAATGCTGATTTGAGCCTGTCCGATTCTTCCGCTTTTTCTTTAGCTTGAATCAGCTCCAGTTCCACCTGTTTGCGGGTGGTGATATCGGTAGCCAGTTCCATGATTGCCCAACGTCCGTCGAGCCATTTTATTGCCATGCTCTGGATGGTATACCAACGTTTGGTGACCGGATTGTAGTCTTCCCAAAAATGAACGCCTGTAAACTTACGGTTGGCATCGAGCAACTTCGGCTTCGGGCAGTGTTTACACCCATTTTCCAGACCTGCATTCAACATTCTCCAACATTCCGCATTTTCCGGAACTTCTCCTGCTTCTTCCCTGAAAGGCTTATTGGCAAAAATCACTTTCAACGTATCGTAATCACTCACAAAAATATTGGCATTGATATTGTCCAATACCTTTTGCATGGTTCGCTGCGACTGTTGCAGCGATGTTTCAACTTGCCAGCGTTTAGTAGCAGTAGATACAATTTGCGATATCTGGCTCATCAGTTCCACATCTTTTTCATCCCATTGTTTGTTCCAGCAAAAGTTGAACGAAAGAAAGCCGAAATGTACTCCCAATTGTGACAGGGGAAAAACAGCAATGGCTTTTACGCCTTGCACTTCGAGCATTTGAGTAATAAAGGGATCAAGCGAATAAATATCGGACGTACAAATGATATGGTTTTCTTCCAGCATGTCGAACCAGGGTTTTCCCGCTTCAATGGTCATACTCCGCAAGTAATCGATAGCGGGTTCTATACCGTCGTTGCACCATTCGTTGGTGCAGCCATACGTAACTCCGTCGAGGTGGTTTTCCCATGTCGCCAAACGGTCGACACCAGTATAACGGCCAATTTCGGCCAGTGCCATATTCATAGCAGTAGGTATATCCGGTTCCAATTGCAAAATTTGCAGTACCTTGATAAATAATGCCTGCCGTCGGTTGGTTGCTTCGAGATTCTCCTGAATAGCGATCAAGTCTTTAGATTTCTCTTCAACCATCTGTTCGAGGCTGGTACGGTACTGTTCCAGTTCCATACCGCCCCCTTGAGGTTCAGAATCAGTGGATTTCATGTTTAATAGATAACAGTAAATAGAATTTTAGTTTAGTTTCGAATCCGGACGAGATGCGTCCCACATTCTGCAAATATATACATTTATTTTAGAAACCAAACTTTTTCCCATCAAAACGACTTCTTATAAATGCCTAATAATCGCAGAATTACGAAAGCATATATTACATAATCGACCTCGTCAATTCCAAACTTCCTCAATATTATACCGGATGAAATCTTTTCAACAATATATGACTTACACTGAAAAAGTCCTTATTACACTTTTCCATCTATTAAAACTAAATCCTATTCGTCTGATTATATCAGTTTCAACCCTACGATTGAAATAATCAGAGTCGTCATAAAAAACAAACGACCCAAAGTTGCCGGTTCATGAAAGAACAGGATACCGATCAAGACGGTTCCCACCGCTCCTATCCCCGTCCAAACAGGATATGCAGTGCCGATAGGCAATGTTTGCGCAGCCTTTGCCAGTAGGAACATGCTTAAGATTACAGAGATTACAAATCCCGCTCCCCACAAATAAAAATCGGTGCCTGTCGCTCCCTTAATCTTGCCTAGACAAAAGGTAAAACTAACCTCAAACAGTCCGGCAATAATCAATATAATCCAATTCATATCATTCTATTTTAATATTAGACTGCAAAATTAACAAGATGCCCGGAGCTTTCACTTTACATTTGATAAGAAACGACGGTGTAAGAGTATCATCAATTCTTCTTTTCCTAATATAACTTTTTGTATTTTTGCAGAATAATGATTCAATGCGATATGGATATACACGAGATTATAAACAGGATATATCGGATGCCGGAGGCTTCAGCAGATAAGGTGGTCAAACATCTGTCAAAAGTCACATATCCCAAAGGTTATCATATATTGGAGGCTGGCAAGACTGAAACGAATATCTTTTTCATCGAGAAAGGGATTGCCAGAGCTTACATTCCCGTAGACGGAAAAGAGGTAACGTTCTGGATTGGGAAAGAAGGGTCAACCATTGTCTCATTGAAAAGCTATGTAAATAATCAACAGGGGTATGAGTCAATGGAACTGATGGAAAACTCGGTGTTGTATCTATTAAAGCGCAAAGACTTACACGAATTATTCAAGGAAGATATCCATATTGCCAACTGGGGGCGCAAGTTTGCCGAATCAGAGTTCCTGCAAACAGAGGAAAGACTTATTTCTCTCTTATTCACCACCGCGTCCGAACGGTATATGAAGCTGATACAAAATAATCCGGAGCTATTACAGAGAATACCATTGGAGTGTCTTGCTTCTTATCTGGGAATAACTCCGGTAAGTTTAAGCCGGATAAGGGCGAAATTGAAACGGGTACTTTGAGATAGAAACATGTTTTTCAAAAGCAAACAGAAAGTAATATATTTGTGTTTTGAATGAATCAAAAGAGAGAAGTCATGAATATCGAAGATTATAGAGAATATTGCCTGTCAGTCAAAGGAGCAACAGAATGTATGCCATTTGATGAACATACTTTGGTTTTCAAGGTTATGGATAAAATGTTCACTTTTGCTACATTACGTCCTAAAAACGGAAGATTCTGGGCGGATATGAAATGTAATCCTGATAAATCAGAAGAGCTCATAGAACAATACGAAGACATTTTTTGGGGACCTTTTTCGGATAAGAAACATTGGATAACCGTTTACTTGGAAGGAGATGTTCCCGATAAACTCATAAAGGAGTTGATTAGCCACTCGGTAGAGGAAGTTATAAAGAAGTTACCCAAGAAAAAACAAGAGGAATACAAGAACATGATTTAGGATTCGAAAAATAGACATATCCGGCACTACTATTATTGCTAAAAGTAGAGCCGGATAAAATCACTATACACCCCAAAACGCACACACGGATAAAATCATCGTATATTTAAAAACGTATGTCCCAGGAACACTTGCATTCTTCATTCCGGCAATCATGAATCTGGAGAAAAAATAAATGACTAATTTTATTAACTAATGCTTTTTTAGAAGCATTTTTTTAGGTTATTTTGCGGAACAAATATCACGAACTCGTCAAATTATGGATTGGATTGGCCTTGATTTAACATTCCCTATCACCGACCCTACATGGATATTTCTCCTTGTACTCTTGATTATATTGTTTGCTCCGATATTATTGAATAAACTGCGCATCCCTCATATTATCGGTATGATCCTGGCAGGACTGGCTATTGGCGAACATGGATTTAATATCCTGGCACGAGACAGCAGCTTTCAGTTATTCGGGAAAGTCGGACTCTATTACATCATGTTCCTGGCTGGTCTGGAAATGAATATGGGAGATTTCAAAGAGACGCGAAACAAAGCATTGGTACTGGGATTACTGGCTTTTATCGTTCCTATCGGGATTGGATTCATGGCAAATGTATCTTATCTGAAATATGGTGTAATCACCTCTGTATTATTAGCCAGCATGTATGCCTCCCATACGCTCGTGGCCTACCCCATCGTCACCCGCTTCGGCATATCACGCCATCGTAGCGTAAGTATTGCCGTAGGAGGAACGGCCGTAACGGATACACTCACACTGCTGGTACTGGCTGTTATAGGCGGATTGTTCAAAGGAGAAACCGGAGGATTGTTTTGGATTTGGCTGGTGGTAAAAGTAATCTTTCTAGGGGCACTAATTATTTATTTCTTTCCGCGCATCGGTCGTTGGTTCTTTCACCGGTACAATGACAACGTGATGCAATTTATTTTCGTGCTTGCGATGGTCTTTTTAGGAGCAGGGTTGATGGAGCTTGTTGGTATGGAAGGTATCTTGGGAGCTTTCCTCGCAGGATTGGTACTTAACCGGCTCATCCCCCACGTCTCTCCATTGATGGATCATTTAGAGTTCGTTGGTAATGCACTTTTTATTCCTTATTTCCTTATCGGAGTGGGAATGTTAATCAACTTACGTGTTATTTTCGGAGAGGGGGATGCCTTAAAAGTTGCCGCCGTGATGATAACCATGGCGCTGACAGGCAAATGGATTGCTTGCTGGCTCACTCAAAAGATATATAAGATGTCTGTTCTTGAACGAAATCTGATGTATGGTTTGAGTAATGCACAGGCGGCAGCCACATTGGCGGCTGTGTTAGTTGGATACAACATTATTCTGCCCACCGGCGAACGTTTATTGAATGATGATGTACTGAACGGAACAGTCTTGCTTATCCTGGTCACTTGCGTAGTGAGTTCACTGATTACCGAGCGGACAGCCAGAAAAATGGCGATGGATGATTCACAACCTGAAAATGAATCGTCAAAAGAAACAGAGAAGATTTTAATATCCATAGCCAACCCGGACACTATCGAGGACATGGTGAATCTTTCTCTAGTCATACGTGACCCCAAATTGAAAGACAATCTCCTGGCATTAAATGTTATCAACGACGATAATAACTCTGATAATCTACGAATTCGAAGCAAACATTATCTGGAAAAAGCCGAAATGACAGCAACGGAAGCAAATGTACCACTCAAAAAGGTCACCCGGTATGATTTGAATATAGCTTCCGGTATTATCCATTCAGTCAAGGAGAATGAGATTACGAGTATTATCACCGGCCTGCACCGCAAGAAAAACATCACAGATTCATACTTTGGAATACTTGCCGAACACTTATTGAACGGATTAAACTGTGAAATAATTATCTCTAAATTTCTGATACCGGTCCATACAATCAAACGGATTGTCGTTGCCGTCCCTCCTAAAGCCGAATATGAATCCGGTTTTCCTCATTGGATGGAGCACTTTTGTCGCATGGGGAGCACTCTTGGATGCCGCGTACACTTCTTTGCCAATGAAAAGACTACCATCCGCCTACAAGCGTGGATAAAGAAAAGGCATAAACAGACGCTTACCGATTTCTCTCTCTTAGAAGACTGGAATGACCTGCTGGTATTGACAGGACAGGTAAGTTACGATCATTTATTGGTTATTATCAGTGCACGACCAGGAACTCTTTCGTATGACAGTTCTTTTGAGAAGTTACCGAGACAGCTCGGGAAATATTTCTCCAACAATAGCTTCATCGTGCTGTATCCTAACCAGTCGGGAGAGCCGTTGGATACGTCTTTCTTCTCCAAGTTATATACTGATACCGAAACCCGACATTACGAGAAAGTCGGTAAATGGTTTTACAGGTGGTTTAAGAAAGAGGGATAAAATTAGAATTGAAAAGTTCCGTTTAATTTATAAATATCGATACATTTATCTATATTTGTACTATTAGCAATTTTGCTATAAACACCTAAAGGAAAAGAATGGTATGTCAAACGTTGATTTTTCCAAAATAACAGAAGGAATCTATCATGTGATAGAAACTGAAGAGAAAATACTAACCGGGCTACAAAATGATACGATCACGTTGAAACGTAATAAACAAAATCGTACTATCAAACAGATTCTCGGACATTTGATTGATTCGGCATCAAACAATCACCAACGCATGGTCAGATTGCAATACAGTAAAGATTTGCTTTTCTTTCCCGATTACCGTCAGGATAATGATCTGTGGATAGCATTACAAGATTACCAAAATGAAGATTGGAATAACCTGATTCAACTATGGAAGTTTTTTAACCTGCATATCATTCAGGTTATAAAATCTGTAGACCAGACAAAATTGGATAGCTACTGGTGTGATTTTGAAGGAACAAAGGTTACGCTACAAGACATGATAGAAGGTTATCTAAGTCATTTACACCTGCATATTCATGAAATCCATGAATTAATGAATACTTAAAAAGGATAGCGGCTGCTGTTCTTTATATTCTATAATTTTTTAAGATGTATCCACATGGCAACTTACACTCATTTCGCAAAATAACCCGATGTACTGAAACATCTGATACTCTGTGAAGTTCTTAGAAATGAAGCCCCACAAGTATATGTAGAAACCAATTCCGTATGTGCCATCTACTCCATGACGCAAACTCCGGAGCAGCAATATGGTATCTATCATTTCCTGGAGAAAGCAGATGATGACAAATCTCTAAAAGATTCCATTTATTACCAACTGGAAAGTACAGAAATGGCAAAAGGAAATTATCTGGGTTCTCCTGCCCTGGCAATGAATGTATTAGGAAAGCAAGCAAAAAGGTTCGTATTCTTCGATTTAGAAAAGAGTGCGCTGGAGAATGTAGACATTTATGCCAAACAAATCGAATTAAGTACATCCGTAGAAATACATCATACCGACTCCCTGAAAGGCACAATAGAACTGTTGCCTTCACTTCCCGCATCCTCTTTCATCCATATCGATCCTTACGAAATAGACAAGAAAGGAGATTCAGGAGTAACCTATCTCGATATCCTGATACAGGCTACTCAATTAGGAATGAAGTGTTTATTATGGTATGGATTCATGACCGAAGATGATAAAGAATCTTTGGACAACTATATTGTATCCAGTCTGGAAAAGGCAGGTATCAAGGATTACATAGGTGTAGAGCTTACCATGAATTCAATAAAAAAAGATAGTATATTGTGTAATCCCGGCATTCTGGGAAGCGGTATTCTGGCTACAAATGTATCACAAACTTCCAAAGATATCATTCTTGATTACAGTAACAAACTGGTTGATATATACAAAGATGCTAAATACAAAGATTATGATGGAAGTTTATATATTCAGCATCTTTGATATCCACTTATTAATTTAATTACCTAGAACATTACTCTACAAACAGAGCGTCAGAAAGCCGGAGCTTTTAAAATCAGTTTCCGGCCTTTTGGCTATAAATTAACTTATTTCTTTGGCTGATTGTCCACAAGCCATCTATTAGCCGTACATTTTTCGTATCGTCATCTTCCACGTTCCATGCATAACCTCCTGAAGGCAGGCCACGTCTGTCCAATATTTCATTGGGCTGATTATTGGAAAAGAAAAGTTCCAGTTGCGTAGAGTCAGGACTAAACACAATAAAGGCAGAAGCATTGCTATCGTCCACCGATTCCGTGCGGATTCCTTTCTCAAACAAGCGGATACAGTCTTTTTGCACTTCACACCATACATATCCGGCAGAACCGATACAGCCATGTTCATCCCGATCACCTCCCACAATCGGAGATTGCGGATACTGAACTAATTTAGAAGCCGGCATTCCCGGTGTATATTTTCCGGTATAGAACACTTCCAGCGTATCATTCAGAAGCAAACCGTTGACTTCATCTTTATTTGCATCTATCGTACTGAACGAAAGGGTATCATTCTTATCAGTAACAATCGTTACCGTATTCATGGTTGCATCACTAACGATTCCTTTTGAGCTTGCCACTTTTGACGAGCAACCTGCCATGAGGCAGAGCGTACCTACTGCTAATAATATTGTTTTCATTTTCTTTAATTGGGGCTTTGTTTTTAAATTAATGCAAAGATAAAGGTTATACTGCCAATATTTCGCTTTTACAAAATAAATTAATTTCCGGGCAGATTGTTCACCAGCTACACACAAAATGCCTATATTGGACAACGATCTATTAGAAAATCAGCCTACCTTTGTGATATGGATAATCAAAAGTAAATACAGAATACCATGAAAGAAACTTTGCAGATTCCCACTCCCGAAACACTGGAAGCCTTGATAGGTAAGGAACTTTATGATATATGGACTTCACTTTGCCAGCTTATCGAGCAAAAGTACAATATGGAACAACTATGGAACCATGGAGGGAAAAAATGGATATACGAATATAAATATCGCAAAGGCGGAAAAACGCTGTGTGCCCTATACGCCAAAGAACAAACGATTGGCTTCATGGTCATTTTAGGTAAAGATGAGCGTGCCAAATTTGAATCTCTGCGAGAAGTATTCTCCAATGAGACTCAAAAGATATACGATGAGACGACGACTTTCCACGATGGGAAGTGGCTTATGTTCGAATTGAAAGACACTTATTTATTTAATGATATGGAGCGACTGCTATCCATCAAACGAAAACCCAACCGATGATTGAATCAGATATAAATAAAAGGTATTGTCAAAGTTGCGGGATGCCTCTCCGCTTTGATATAGAGAAATATCTGGGTACTAACTCCGACGGTTCCCGAAGTGATGAATATTGCTACTACTGCCTGAAAGATGGAAAATATATCGTCGACATTCCGATGTCGGAAATGATTAATATCTGGATAAAATACACCGATAAGTACAATGAATATGCAGATACCGCTTATTCGCCGAAGGAACTTAGACGAATACTCAACGAACGGCTCCCCAAACTGAACCGATGGAAACAGAAGTTGGAAACCAGTAATATCCATCACCAAAAGATTCAGGATATAGTCGTTTACATCAACAATCATTTATTCGATAGTTTAGATGCAGATATACTTAGTACGATAAGCGGACTTTCCAAATATCACTTCAGAAGAGTGTTTCAAACCGTTGCCGGAGAAAATATTGGAAGCTACATACAACGTTTGCGCCTCGAACATATAGCACATCTGTTAGTATCCACCGACTTTACATTAAATCAGATTTCGGAGCAAACAAACTATCAGACTAAATTCAGTCTGGCAAAAGCCTTCAAAAAACATTTTGGAGTGTCAACCTCTCAATATAGGGAGAAGTATAAGCCGATGTATGACGAACAGCATGCGGTTATCACTCCTGAAATCCGGTCGATTCTGCCGATGAAAGTATTTTGTATCGAGGTGGGTGAAAAGTATAAGGATGAACTCCGATACAAATTAATATGGGACAGGCTCACCAACTATGCTAGGCAGCGCAATGAAGAAAAGTCGAATGATAAGTTTGTCAGCCTTAGTATGGACGACCCGGCCATCACCCCAATAGATAAATGTCGCTTCTATCTCGGGGTAATAATCGATAACAAAGAAAATGATTCCCAGCCGGGAGTGATGGAAGTTCCCGGTGGTCGTTATGCTGTATTCAGGCATATCGGCGACTACTCTTTATTGCATAAATTCTACCGGACTATTTATGAAGAGTGGTTCCCGGAAAGTAAATATCGTCCTCAAAGCACCTTTAGCTTTGAAATGTATATGAACCGCCCTGCCTCCACCCTTAAAACAGAACTAATTACCGACATCTATATTCCGGTCATCAAGAAATAATTAATTATCAACCCTCTAAAAACAATGTATTATGGGAAAAATTTCAGAAATCATGCTATTGAAGCAACCGAAACAATCCGCTTTGGCTGTTGAAGTACAAACAGATATGAACGGAATGTCGGAAGCTATCGGGAAGAATTTTGTAAAAATAGACTCTTTATTTAAGGAACAGGGTGAAGTCACTACCGACATCCCCTACGTTGAATATCCCAACTTTGAAAGTCTGACGGAACAAAATATCAGAATGATTATTGGTCTAAAGTCAACCAGAGAGTTACAAGGTGAAGGGGATATACGGTCTATAACGATACCAGAAAAAAAAATAGTTTCCTGCCTACATAGAGGAACTTACAAGGAACTGGCTGCCCTGTACAACGAGATGATGGAATGGATAAAAAACAACGGTTACAAACCTTCGGGAACATCCATCGAATATTATTACAGCAATCCTAACGTACCCGAAGAAGAACAAGTGACGAGAATAGAAATGCCACTATTATGAATGTTTTCTTCATCTAGTTATTTCTTTCTTCCTATCAATAACTATCGAAGATACATTCCAGTTTTCGTTTAACTTAAGTCAAACTAACGCTTGACTTAAGTTATTCTTTCGCTTGACTTAAGTCAAACGAAAACTCATTAGGTAACGAAAAAGATATTCCATTCAAGGAAAACAACTAAAAACAGCATAGCGGCAAATTACTTCTTATGCGCTGAAGTACCCCACAAAACAGATTAAACACAACAGATACAGACATCATTTTTGTATCTTTGCCGGATACAGAATAAACATGAAAAAAGATATGTCGGGCTTTCGCAAAGTACGATATCTCCCTCGTCCAGGAAAACTTTTCCGGATAAGTCCAATCCCTGTTGTGAGCCATGGGTAATCAGAATATTATCTTTATCGAAAGCCGTGCCCAAACGTTCGTTCATCCGGTTGGCAATCCATTCGCGCAAAGGGGCATAACCTTCTGTTGTAGTATATTGGAGCGCTTTCGTACCTGCCTCTTTCAATACGATCTGATTGATCTCATTGATTTCATCTATCGGAAAAAGTTCCGGAGCAGGCAGACCACCTGCAAACGAAATCACATCTTCCTGTTCGGTAACTTTTAATATTTCTCTTATTTCCGAAGCCTTTATATAAGACATTCTTTTAGCAAAATTCAACTTCATAACCTTTAAGTATATTAGGAGATTAAAACAACACTGCAAAGTAAATCAAAAAAGAAAGACGAGAACAGATACACTTTTTTATATATTGACAGGTACAGATGACTGACTTTTCAAAGGATAAGTATATGAAGTTAATCTCCCCGATTGCTTATTTCGTCATGAGTAATCAGGGTATTCGTCGAATAATCCTATACGGAACCTTGTTAAATGAAATGTAGATATGGAGGACTGGGAAAAAGTATTAAGAATAGAATGTCAGGGCATCACCCCGACTGAAATCTCAAAGGCATTACGTGCCATCAACATTTATGCACAGGAGCTGGAATGAAACAGAGAGAAAGCTAGTAATGAGCTAATAACGAGGCAGGTCTTTTACTTCCTCATAATATTTTTCCACTCCAACCTCTTGCATCCGTTTGTTGATGGCTACAAATCTCTTGTATAAATGCTCATCAAAGCCTGTATTCTCACAAGGAAAGCAGCTACACTGGAAGCAATAATCCACTTGCTTCTCCTCGCTGCATGCACGAACATTACAGGTTTTAAACAACTTGCATTTTTCTTTCCTGCACCCTTGACAAGTTGCCACGGATAAATGATCCAAAAACTCTTTAAAATCCGCATACTTTGCAAAAACAGGCTCATTAAGCATCTCTACGAAACGTTGCGCATACACCTCAAAATTGCCTAACGACTTCTTGAGTTCATTACTGTGGTAAGAAATATCTCCATCGGCAAAAGCAAAGCACTTTCCGCAATGCAGTCCACAAGGGGCAATGCGCCCCTTAATAAATTCACTATCCATCTTTTCCATTGTCATTCCTCAATGATTAATTCCATTTGTATATCTCCCCTCTCATAATATGAACAAACATTTTTCTATCCAGTCTCCAGCAACATCCTTTTTTCCTCTTTTATATACACTAAATATCTATCCGATGTCATCACCTATTGCAAAAAATTTAATTATTATACGCAGATATAGATTGATTTCATATTCTCCGTATATTTTGCGGTAAATATATCGATTATTCTCCGCATTTTATACTAATTATCAATCAAATCATTGACTTTAAATAGTAATCAGTGAGCAAACCAAAGTTCTACTTAGCAATGAAAAAAGATTATCCATGCAAAACGAGGCTTTACTGGTAAAAGAGGAAATTCCTCATTCTGTATAGAAGGACAGTCAGGATATAGCTGTAATGTTAGGCATATCTGTGAAATAGCCAATGCTTTGTACATTGGCTGTTCTAATCT
The DNA here is from genome assembly GCF_003602705.1 of Bacteroides sp. AM16-13. NCBI lineage: Bacteria > Pseudomonadati > Bacteroidota > Bacteroidia > Bacteroidales > Bacteroidaceae > Bacteroides > Bacteroides sp. AM16-13. The sequence continues at coordinate 51,171 of NZ_QTLK01000028.1, read as the reverse complement.
GTATGCAAAATATTCCCCTGTATTTTTCCCAATATCTTGGGAAACTGCCAGAAGAATAACAAAGTACAACAAATTGCCGCCGTCGCATCAGATATTGCTTCAGCCGCATATACACCGGTTACTCCCATATAGTGCGGCAATATCAAAGCCAATGGAATCAGTAGAATCACTTTGCGCAGCAAGGCAATGAAAATAGATATTTTTGCTTGTCCCAAAGCTACAAACATATTTTGGCAGGCTCGCTGTAATCCGAAGATAGTCATACCGCCCAAGAAAACAGGCATTGTCCAGCGGACTGTTTCTATCAGTCTTTCATCACTTGTAAAGGCGGAAGCTACTGTTGAGGGGAATAGAATCATAAACAGCATCAACAGTAAGTTAAATGAGAACATGGTTATCAATGCGACACGGAAACAGTCTCTGACACGTTGTTTATCGCCATGCCCATAATTATAACTCACAATAGGAACAAAACCTTGCGCAAATCCGGTTAATGGGACACTCGCAAATTGCATCGCACTTTGCAGGATGGTCAATGCACTGACATAAATATCTCCAAAATCTTTCAGACTGCTGTTCAGAACAAAGCCAACAAGGCTTTCGGTGCTTGCCATAATAAACGGTGATACACCCAAAGCAAATATAGAAAGTATGATTTTCCGGTTCAACGTCATGTAACGTTTTTCCAAAGGGAGAGAGGCGTGTCGGGAGAAAAGGAAAGTTAAAACCCACACGGCACTACACGCCTGTGAAAGTACTGTAGCCAGGGCTGCGCCTTTTACTCCCATATCAAGCCAAAAGATGAAAATCGGATCGAGGACGATATTCAACAGTGCTCCTATTAATACCGAATACATGGCGATAGCAGGCCGTCCCTGTGCATTGATAAAAGAATTCAGCCCTGTGGATATTTCTACGAAGATAGTTCCCAATAAATAGATAGAGAGATAATCGACTGCATACTCTAATGTATTTTCCGAAACTCCTGTAAAGAGTAGAATCGGCTCCATAAAGGTATATGCGATGAGAGAAGTAAACAAGGTGAATAGGATCAGCAAGATAAAACCATTACCCAGAATTTTTCCGGCACGTGAACGGTCACCTTGTCCGAGTGCGATAGCCGCTAAGGGCGCGCCGCCGCCTCCCACTATCGCTGAAAAAGAAGAAATCAGTATAACAAGAGAAGTCGTTACTCCTACACCCGCCAATGCATCCGTACCAATCCCAGGGATATGACCAATATAAATACGGTCGACCATGCTATAAAGCAAATTAACGAATTGCGCTGCCACTGCCGGAAGTGCCATTTTAAAGATTAGTGGCAACATGCGTTCTGTTCCCAGCCGTTCTTCGTATTTATTTGCCATTCTAAACTTCTTTTTCTAAAATTCAGCCACATTCTTAAAAACAGCCCAAGGTGTCTGCTTATAAGATTGCACAGATCCTTTTGGTATCCAAAGCGTAATACTACCTTTTTCTATCAATTGGCCGAATGTCCGGCTAGTTATTTGAGGAGGCGTCACATTCAAACTATAAATAGCAGTCAGGCTATCACACCGGAAAAATGCGTCATCTTCTACTTTTTGTAATTTAGATGGAAGAAAAACAGTCGATAGTCTATTGCAGCCTGCAAAAGTCCTGGAGATTATTTCCACAATACTTTCAGGAAGCTTGACCGATCGAAGCAACGGACACTGGGAAAAAGCATATCGGGGAATTTTCTTTAGCTGACCGGACAACCGGACATCACGCAAGAAGAGAGCTTCATTAAAAGCATAAGACCGCAAATAACTGACACTACCGGGCATGATATAAAGGGAATCTGATTTATTAGCCGGATAATAAACCAACATAGTCGAATCTTTAGAATAGAGTACCCCCTCTTTCGCCATAAACTCGGAGTTTGAAGGAGATACTGATACGGATTGAATAGAGAGACATCCTTGCCATGCGTTCGGGTAAAGCACTTTCGTCTGTGAAGGAATTGACATCTGCCGCAGAGATTTACAGTCAGCAAAAGCTGCTGGTTGAATCTCCAATGTTTGATCGGGAAGAATTAATTCTTTCAGATGGATGCAATTCCTGAAAAGATGGGTGCTTATAGTATGAGCGGAAAGATAATATTGAATATAATAATCGTTTCCATCCTTTACAAACTTCCATGAATGATTCCGATAATCCCTGTCTCCTTTAAGCTGGCATAACAATTCCCATTCTTTATCATCCATTGTTTCGAACTTAAAAGTCCATGACTGCATACCGGAAGGATTTCGCCGGCTGACCTTCTTTACAAACTTCATTTTAGTGAGATTTTCCTTATAATAAGGATTCACAGAATCTGCCACAATTTCTGTTTTCGACAAATCCAGTTTACAGAGTTCCCCACCATCTTCCCAAACAGAACGAATAGCTCCTGCCATCTTCCGAAGCAGGTAAAAGTCTTTCCCATTCAATTTTCCGGTAACAGTCAGTGAGGTCAGCGTCCGGGCTTCTTCATCGGATATATATTGGCACAAATCACCCGGTTGCTGTAGATTGACCGTTTTATGTTTCTCCTGCAGAAGTCCGCAAGGACGTATGTTTACAATCACATCATCGAATATTTGAAGTTTATCTGCTTTAGCTCCGAAAACAGACAATTTGAAATAACCATCCATAGCGCCTCTCCATCCCCAATTGATATGAAAATAATCGTCGGCAAACCCATCACAAACAAAAAAATGCGACAACCCGCAACATAACACCGGACGTTTGGCCTCCAGTTCCCGGTAAAAGAGTTGTTGTAGTTCCACTCCCGACAATTCATTCTTTCGTATATACCGGATGGAAGGATGATAACCAAAATTCTTATGAAGTGCCATAGTGATCGGTTTCACATAACCGGTGGTTGTCTCCGGCGAGAATTTGGCTGCTGCCGCAACTGCACAATAATACAATAACCGGCTGACACTCTCTGAAGCATCGGTAGATTCTTGCAAATCGTATTTATTCTTTATAGAATTCCAATCAATATGTAATGAATCGTAATCAGCAGTGAGAGAATAACTCTTCCCTCTTTCATCGGTTTGGATATAAGAGCTTTTACCCGTTCCACGCAAAGGGTATTCATAGTATTTCATAATTTGCCCTACGGAGACAGCGGTACACCCTGCCAAATATTTCTTCCCATTGCCATCCAACGGCATTCTGTCATTATAGGGACTCCCCTGCCCCCACGAAATACCTTGCAGCAAAGGCTGGCAAACAGAGTTCTTTCGCTGATAATAAATAATAGTATCTCCCGCAGCAAACCGCGTTCTGTCTTCCTGCCATTCTATAATCTCATGACTGTAACTGTCCAACAGTTTCTTCATAGTACCATTCTGCAAATTGACTCTCCCGAACGGAGAAAACGCCAATATAGGAGAAGGCAAGCTATCATCCAAACCTACTATCACAAAGCCTACCGCCCGGTTTTGAAAAACGTAATTGACCACACATAATTGATTCAGTTCCGAAATTGCACGTTCGCATTTATCAAGAATATTTTCCCGGTTAGAGAACATGAATTTGTCAGCAATCCGAATAGCTTCCTTATGGTCAATCGGAGCTGCTTCTACCACTGTTGAAAACAAGACAGCCTGAATGAACCATAAAATAAAATGAACTTTCTTCATATAATATTTCAATAGATTAACCGAAGTCTCCACTTGTCTGATTTCGATCAAACACCTATAATTAGATTTATTTCATCAGTTCGTCGATTTTGCCACTCATTATATGAGGCAAATATCGGGTAATCTTCTCAATATTCCAGTTCCACCATTGCAACTCCTGCAATCTATCAACCGTGTCTTTATCAAAACGCATCCGGATTTCCTTTGCGGGCATTCCTCCCACTATCGTATAAGGAGGAACATCTTTTGTAACAACCGCCCGTGACGCAATGATTGCTCCGTCCCCAACATGTACACCTGCCATGATAACAGCTTCATAACCAATCCATACATCGCTTCCAATCACTATATCTCCTTTATTATCCCAAGCCGAAGCGACGTCTTTCTTGTCCAGCTGCCATTCTTCAAAGAAGATGGGAAATGGATAATTTGATAAAGAATTCAAGGTGTGGTTCGCACTGTTGAAAAGAAACTTAGCCCCACAAGCAATGGAACAGAATTTTCCTATCACTAACCGGTCTCCATTAACAGGATAATGATACAAAACGTTATTCTTCTCAAATTGAGTCGGATCATTAACAAAATCATTGTATATCGTATAGTCGCCTACAACAATGGCAGGATTCCTGACAACAGCGTTCAGGTAAACAGTCTGATAGTCATTACTGCGCGGATATATCTTCGTATTCAGGATCATTACTTCTTCATTAGGTTGAACATTATCTGACAAATGTACAAGATTATTTTCATATCCCTGTATGAAAGATGGGAATTAACGCTAAAATGTTCCCACTAAATATGTATTCCATATTGATGCTTCACTTCTGCCATCACAAATGTACTTTCCAGTGATCCCAAACTATCAATCGTCCCCAACACATTCAGAATAAACTCCTGATAATATTTCATATTGGGAGCGTGAATCTTCAACAGATAATCATAACTTCCCGATATGTTATAACATTCGGTTACTTCAGGAATATCCTGTATGATCCGTGTAAACTCTGCCGCTATATCCCTGTTCAGACGTCTAAGCTTCACACTGCAGAACACGACAAATCCCTGATTCAGTTTCTCCGCATCCAATACGGCAATATACTTCTTTATATAACCTCCATTCTCCAACCGTTTCAGGCGTTCAAAAACAGGAGTTGAAGAAAGACTCACCCGCGCAGCCAACTCTTTCGTTGTCAATCGGGCATTCTCTTGCAAAGTACGGAGTATTTGCAAATCTACTTTATCCAGCTTATCAAAAGTATCCATAAGAAAAATATTCTTCTAAAAGGTGATTTTCAGGAATAACGCAGTTACATTATTCCATATAACGACACAAAAATAGCATTATTTTCTATATTTCACCTATATCTTGTTCGATATATCTACATCTCATAACTTTGCAAGAAAATAAAGGAAGAATATAAACTTAAAAAACATACGATTATGGCAACAAAGAAATTACACTTCGAGACTTTACAGGTTCATGTAGGACAAGAACAAGCAGACCCGGCAACAGATGCCCGCGCAGTACCTATTTACCAGACCACCTCTTATGTATTTCACAACTCCGCCCATGCAGCCGCACGCTTCGGCCTGCAGGACCCGGGAAACATCTACGGCCGTCTGACCAACTCCACTCAAGGAGTCTTTGAACAACGCGTAGCCGCCCTTGAAGGAGGGGTAGCAGGACTGGCAGTCGCTTCGGGTGCCGCTGCCATTACTTATGCTTTCGAGAATATCACTCGTGCAGGCGATCATATTGTAGCAGCCAAAACCATTTACGGAGGAAGTTATAACCTACTGGCTCATACCTTGCCCAGCTATGGTATCACAACAACATTCGTTGATCCAAGCGATTTGTCGAACTTCGAAAAAGCTATTCAGGAAAATACAAAAGCCATATTTATCGAAACTTTGGGAAATCCAAATTCAAATATCATTGATATAGAAGCAGTGGCAGAAATTGCCCACCGCCACAAAATACCTTTGATTATTGATAACACATTCGGAACTCCGTATTTAATCCGCCCCATCGAACACGGAGCAGATATCGTAGTACATTCCGCAACAAAGTTCATTGGCGGACACGGTTCCTCATTGGGAGGAGTCATTGTAGATTCAGGAAAATTCGACTGGGTAGCTTCCGGCAAATTCCCACAACTGACCGAACCTGATCCATGCTATCATGGCGTACGCTTCGTCGATGCAGCCGGTCCGGCTGCCTATGCAATCCGCATCCGTGCCATTTTGCTGCGCGACACAGGAGCTACCATCAGCCCATTCAACGCTTTTATCCTGCTGCAAGGCCTGGAAACTCTTTCCTTACGTGTAGAGCGTCATGTAGAAAATGCATTGAAGGTAGTGAATTTCTTAAACAATCATCCAAAAGTGAAGAAAGTGAATCACCCGTCATTATCCAACCATCCCGACCATGCACTGTATCAACGTTATTTCCCGAACGGTGCCGGTTCTATCTTTACTTTCGAGGTAAAAGGCGGACAAGAAGAGGCACACCGTTTCATCGACAGTCTGGAGATTTTCTCCCTGCTGGCCAATGTGGCCGACGTGAAATCATTGGTGATCCACCCGGCGAGCACTACCCATTCGCAGCTCAATGAGCAAGAACTAGCCGAACAGGAAATTTATCCGGGCACCGTACGCCTATCCATTGGAACAGAACATATTGATGACCTGATTGCGGATTTAGATCAGGCACTTGCCAAAATCTAACATTCAATCATTGAACTTTCCATGACTACGAGATGTTATACCTATATAACATTAAAAACATTGCAGTCATGGAAAAATATTTAATACACAGCAACGAACTGCATCTGATAGACGCAGAGAAAATCCATCAAGCTGTAGAAAAGATGGTGGAATCACTCGATTTAGCCGCTGGCTCAACTACGAACTTCGATCTCTATCAGGTTGTGGAAAACTACTTTAAAGATCTTGAGAAAAGAAGGAAAATCAATCATGTACTGGGGATCAAAGAAGATAGATATGAACTAGCCGAAGATTTCGGCATTAAATAAAAGAAAGAAATTTATTCAATCACACCAGACAAGTTTATCCAAAAACGAGGGAGTTACACTCAATGTGAAACTCCCTCGTTTTTTTGGAATAATCGGCGTATCATAATTAATTTCCCTGATGTACTGTAAGTTGCGGGAAAGGGAAGTTGATACCTTTTTCATTGAAGGTTTCATAAATCGCTTTATTTATATCGAAATAAACACCCCAGTAATCTCCGCTATTTACCCATACACGTGCCACTACATTCACACTGCTGGCGTCCAGCGCATGAAGAGCCACAAAGGGAGCAGGTTCTTTCAGGATACGTTGATCAACAGCAAGAATATCATAAACGATTTTCTGCACTTTCTCATAATCTTCTCCATAATCTACCCCAACAATCCATTCCACGCGACGAGTCACCTGATTACTATAGTTAGTTACCACTCCACTACTCATTGCACCATTCGGCACGTAAATCACTTTATTATCTGCAGTAGTCAAAATAGTATGAAAAATCTGTATTTCTTTCACTGTACCAGAAACTCCCTGACTTTCTATCCAATCTCCCACTTTATATGGCTTAAACAACAACACAATCAAACCTCCCGCAAAATTCTGTAAATTACCGGATAAAGCCATACCGACAGCAACACCGGCAGAAGCCAACAAAGCAGCAAACGAAGTTGTTTCAACTCCAAGAGCACCTACTACAGAAATGATTAACAGTACAGTCAACGTAATATTCACCAAGCTTTTTACAAAAGTCTTGATACTTATATCCACTTTTCTTTTATCCATCAAACGCCCGACAAACTTATTAAGCATAGAGATAAGGAAACGTCCGACGATAAAGACAATGACCGCAATCAGTATACGTTCTCCGGCACGAATACCAAAGTCTATCAGTTGTTGAGTAATCAACGAGAGTTTGTCCAATCCGTCAGCATTGGCAATCGCTTCTTTCATTAATTCATCTGCGGCCACTTGCACAGAATCCGCAGCTTGTGTTGCTTGTAATAATAGTAGCATAATTAAAATGTATATTAAATGAGTAAACAGTTATATTGCTATTTTAACAAAATACAAAGTTATATTGTTTTTAGTGAATCTAAAAGTTTTTTTTGCTTTCCTCCTGCAAAAGCAGTATTTTTGTAACCGATTCACTGGTAGGGGTGCCTTAACATGACGGGCTGAGAACATACCCATAGAATCTGATCCGGGTAATGCCGGCGTAGAGAACTAATTAGTAAGCAAGATGAAAAAAATTGTATGGATGGCCATCGCCTTATCGGGCGTAGGCATCACTGTTCATGCACAGACGAGTGTAAAGGATAGTATGAGAGTAGTAAACCTGCAAGAAGTGCAGGTAGTATCCACGCGTGCCACCGCCAAAACTCCCGTGGCATTCACCAATATAGGCAAAGCGGAATTGAAGAAGGTTAACTTCGGACAGGACATCCCTTATCTGTTAAGCATGACTCCTTCTACACTGACCACATCGGATGCAGGAGCAGGTATCGGCTACACGACTCTTCGCGTGCGCGGAACCGACGGTACACGTATCAACATCACGGTAAACGGCATACCGATGAACGATGCTGAAAGCCATAATCTGTTCTGGGTAAATATGCCCGACTTTTCTTCCTCCGTAAAAGATATGCAAGTGCAACGCGGCGCAGGTACGTCTACCAATGGGGCAGGTGCCTTCGGAGCCAGCGTTAATATGCAGACTGAAGGTGCATCCATGAAGCCGTATGCCGAATTCAACGGTTCATACGGTTCATTCAACACGCACAAAGAAACGGTGAAAGTGGGAACCGGTTTGCTCAATAATCATTGGACGTTTGACGCTCGTCTTTCCAATATCGGTACGGACGGATACATAGACCGCGCTTCGGTAGACCTGAATTCTTACTACCTGCAAGGAGGCTACTTTGCAGAAAACACATCTGTGAAGCTGATTGCATTTGCCGGAAAAGAAAAGACATATCACGCCTGGGGATACGCAACCAAAAAGGAAATGGAGGATTTCGGCAGACGCTACAACCCCTGTGGCGAGATGTACACCGATGCCAACGGCAACAAGCATTTTTATGACGACCAAACGGATAATTATCTGCAAAAGAATTATCAACTTCTCTTCAATCACACTTTCTCAACGGCTTGGAACCTAAACGTTGCCTTACATTATACCAAAGGTGACGGCTATTACGAAGAGTACAAAGACGGCAGATCCCTTATAGAATATGGCCTGAAACCATTCACAATTGATGGAACCGAAATAACCAAAAGTGATTTAGTCCGTCAGAAGAAAATGGACAACAAATTCGGCGGCGGCGTTTTTTCTCTCAATTATACAGTCAACAGGCTGAATGCGTCTCTAGGAGGTGGTTTGAATCAATACCGGGGCAATAACTTCGGAAGAGTTCCCTGGGTGAAGAATTATGTGGGCACTCTATCTCCCGACCATGAATATTACCGCAATAAATCCAAAAAGACCGATGGCAATATTTATCTGAAAGCAAACTACGATCTTACCAGAGGATTAAGCGCGTATGCCGATCTTCAGTATCGACACATCGACTATACCATTGACGGCAACAATGATAAATATGACTGGAGCGAGAACGCCCTGCGTCCACTGGCAGTAGACAAGAAGTTCGATTTCTTTAACCCGAAAGTAGGATTAAACTGGAACATCACGTCCAACCATCGCGTTTATGCCTCTTTCTCGGTTGCTCAAAAGGAACCGACCAGAAACAATTATACGGATGGCGATCCGGATTCGTATCCCAAAGCAGAAAAATTACTCGACTATGAAGCGGGATATACTTTCGCCAACCAATGGCTGACAGCAGGTGCAAACTTCTACTACATGGATTATACCGACCAACTGGTTCTGACCGGAGCTTTAAATGACATCGGTGAAGCACTGACCGAAAACGTGCCGGACAGTTATCGTATGGGAGTCGAGCTAATGCTGGGAATCAAACCGTGTAAATGGTTTCAATGGGATATAAACGCTACATGGAGCAAAAACCGCATCCAGGATTTTGTAGAAAGCCTGCCGGGCTACCATTATAATGAAGACGGCAGTTCTACTTCCCTCCCGACTGTTCAGATCAAGCATAAAGACACTCACATCGCTTTCTCACCCGACTTTCTATTTAATAACCGCTTCTCATTCATTTATAAGGGATTCGAAGCAGCTCTGCAATCGCAGTTCGTAAGCAAACAGTATATGACAAATGCGGAAGTAGAAGAATTGACTCTTGATAAATATTTTGTCAGTAACCTCAATCTGGCGTACTCCTTCCGTCCCAAGAAGGTGTTGAAAGAAGTCACGGTAGGGTTCACTGTGTACAATCTGTTTAATGAAAAATATGAAAACAACGGTTGGGCTTCGAGCGACTACACCGATACGGTGGAGAATCGGGGAAACTATGCTGGATATGCAGCGCAGGCAGGAACAAATGTCATGGGACATGTTTCTTTCCGCTTTTAATACCACGGGGCTATGGAATTGAATTTTCTGGAAATATTCGGTACGATTGTCGGTCTAGTCTACCTTTGGTTGGAGTACCGGGCAAGTATCTACCTTTGGATAGCAGGCATTGTGATGCCTGCCATCTATATCTTCGTATATTACAAAGCAGGACTGTATGCCGATTTCGGTATCAATATCTACTATCTGATAGCTGCCATCTACGGTTGGTTCTTTTGGATGTGGGGACACAGAAAGAAGAAAGGTCAACAGTCGGCAGATGCTTCAACCGGTGACAAACCCAAAGATCTTCCTATCGTGCATACTCCATGGAAATGTTACTTACCTCTTTTTCTGGTATTTATTGTTGCATTCATCGGCATTGCGTGGATACTAATCGAATATACGGACAGCAACGTGCCCTGGCTGGATAGTTTTACCACGGCATTGAGCATTGTCGGCATGTGGATGCTGGCGCGTAAATATGTCGAGCAATGGTTTGCCTGGATTCTTGTGGATATTGTCTGCTGCGGACTTTATATCTATAAAGACCTTTATTTTACTTCTGCTTTATACGGACTTTACTCCATTATAGCTATCTTTGGCTACTTTAAATGGAAAAAATTAATGAGCATACAATGATAAACGAACACTATACTCCCGAAGCCGTGGTACTTGCCAACGGTGAATATCCTACGCATACGCTTCCCCTGAAAATGCTGGAAGAAGCTAAATTCGTGATTTGCTGCGACGGAGCAGCAAACGAATACATCTTACGCGGACATACTCCCGATATTATTATTGGCGACGGAGATTCTCTTTCGCCGGAAAACAAAACACGCTTTTCGGACATTATTCACCACATAGCCGATCAGGAAACAAACGACCAAACCAAGGCTGTCCACTTCCTGCAAGAAAAAGGCTACCGGAAAATTGCCATCATTGGTGCTACCGGAAAACGGGAAGACCACACATTAGGAAATATCAGTTTATTGCTGGACTATATGAAAAGCGGTATGGAAGTACGAACTGTTACGGATTACGGGGTATTTATTCCCGCAAATGGCACGCAGACTTTTATGTCTCACACAGGCCAGCAAATTTCCATTATCAATTTCGGAGCTAAAGGACTGAAAGGGGAAGGATTGGTATATCCGCTTAGCGACTTTACGAATTGGTGGCAAGGAACTCTTAATGAAGCTACAAGCAATCGTTTTACCATTCAATGCACGGGAGAGTATTTAGTGTTTCTAGCTTCTATGTAAACCGATATTAATTCTCAAACATTCTCATCACTATGAGAAAAAATTCTCACTGCGATGAGAAAAAATACTCATAGTAATGAGAACTTTTTCTCATTGCGGTGAGAATCTTTCTTTCATTTCAATAGACTGACAACGCTTCATAGGCCACTGTGTTACAGTCTATTAAGACTGACTATAATGAAAGTAAATAGCTCTTGAAATCTACAAATTCTTTCGTCATTTGCAGACTTTTCTTCTCGCCTTTCATAAATTCCTGCAATTTGGCAGGTATCTCTACTGATTCACCGATAATGCTTTCCACTGTTTCAAGGAATTTAGCCGGATGAGCCGTTTCAAGAAATACACCCGTTTCGCCTTCTTTCAAGCCTTCTACCAATGCACGGTATCCGCAAGCTCCGTGAGGATCGAGGAGATAATGATGTTCTTTCCAAGTTTCTTTCACCGTTTCACGGATCTGTTCATCGGTATAAGTTGTTCCTGAAATTTCGGCAGAGATAGCAGCGTGCGAACCATTATACAAATCAAGTACACGGGCAAAGTTGCTAGGATCTCCCACGTCCATGGCGTTAGCAATTGTTGCAATAGACGGACGGGGATTGTATTTACCTGTTTGCAGATATTGATAGAAAATATCGTTGCGGTTGTTGGCAGCAATAAAACGCTTCACAGGCAATCCCATTTTCTTTCCGAATAATCCTGCGGTGATATTTCCGAAGTTTCCGCTAGGTACGCAGATGACGGCATTATCCGCTTTTCCGGCACGCTTCAGTTGAGCGTATGCATAGAAATAATAAAATGCTTGTGGCAGGAAACGGGCTACATTGATGGAATTGGCAGAAGTCAATGACAGATGTTCATTCAGCTCCTTATCCATGAAAGCAGCTTTTACCAATGCCTGGCAATCATCAAACGTTCCGTCCACTTCGAGCGCAGTGATGTTCTGTCCCAGTGTAGTGAATTGTTTCTCCTGTATTTCGCTGACTTTTCCTTTCGGATAGAGCACATATACATGAATACCGTCCACACCCAAAAAGCCGTTAGCCACAGCACTTCCCGTATCACCGGAAGTGGCTACCAGTACATTTACATTCTTCTGACCTTCCTTCTTAATAAAGTATCCCAGCAAACGCGCCATGAAACGACCTCCTACATCTTTGAAGGCCAGTGTCGGTCCGTGGAAAAGTTCGAGCGAGTAGATGTTATCCGCTACTTTCACCAAAGGTACATCAAAACTTAAGGTATCATATACAATCTGTTTCAAGGTGTCGGCAGGAATATCCTCACCGAAGAAAGCATCGGCTACACGATAAGCTATTTCCTGAAAAGACAACGTATCAATCGTATCGTAAAACTCTTGTGGAAGAGGCTTGATAGACATAGGCATAAACAACCCTTTATCGGCTGCAAGACCTTTTACAACTGCTTCCTGTAAAGAAGCCACCGGCGCTTGTTTATTCGTACTATAATATTTCATGGGATGATATTTTTAGTGCTCACCACAGATTACACAGATTTACACAGATATTTTCTCTATTATTACATAATACAAAAGTCTCTTATCACTTTAAATCTGTGCGAATCTGTGTAATCTGTGGTGAACATTATTTCATAAATTCTTTAATAAACTCGTCTTCTTTCAACACACCGTAACTACCGTTGCAGGCAGATACTTCGTCATAAGTTTGCACCTCGTCCGGCTCAATTCCCGGATACCAGATAAGGAACGGGATAGGATCGGAAGTGTGCGTACGAAGTTCGCAGGGAGTAGGATGGTCAGGCAATACGGCTATTGCTACCGGTTCATTCCAATCTTTCACTGCTTCGTAGATAGGTCCTACGGCACGTTTATCCAGATTCTCGATAGTGAGAAGTTTCAAGTCGATGTCTCCTTCGTGTCCGGCCTCATCACTGGCTTCGATATGAAGATAGACAAAGTCATCGGTTTTCAAGGCTTCCAATGCAGCAGCCACTTTATTTTCATAATTCGTATTATACAGACCAGTTGCCCCTTCTACTGCAATACGACGCAATCCGGCATAATAACCGATTCCGTTTATCAGATCGACTGCCGAAATCACCGCACCTTTTTTCACTTGCGGGAAAGTTTCGGAAAAAGTAGTCATTTGCGGACGATAACCGGGGCTCCAGGGCCAAATACTATTGGCGGGGTCTTTACCTTCAGATATGCGTTTCAGGTTCAACGGATGATTCTTCAACAGTTCCTGTGATTTCAGAATCAGGTCGTTAATCAGATCTGCCGTTTCTTGCGCTTCTGGCACCAATGGTTTCACCATCAGTGGACGGAAAGGTTTCAAAGGAACATCGTGCGGAGGAGTGCAATCCAGTTCTTTATTTCCTCCCTTGATAACCAACAGATGACGGTACTGGACTCCTGTGTGGAACCGTACGCGGTCATTGCCTAGTTTCTCTTGCAGGTATTGAATCAATACGTCTGCTTCTTCTGTAGATATGTGTCCGGAGGAGTGATTCTTCAGAATTTCTCCTTCCACACAAATCAAGTTACAACGCATTGCCATCTCGCCCGGCTTCAAATCCACGCCGATACTGGCAGCTTCCAGCGGTCCACGACCTTCGTACACTTTCGGAAGATTATATCCCAACACAGACATGTTGGCTACTTCACTACCCGGATGGAAACCTTCCGCCACAGTAATCAGGCGGCCGTTACGTCCCATTCGGGCTAACTGATCCATATATGGCGTCTTTGCATATTGCAGGAGCGTCTTGTCCCCTAATGACTTCACTGGCCAGTCGGCCATTCCGTCTCCCAATATAATGATATGCTTCATTTCTTTTGAAAATTAAGAATGAAGAATGATGAATGAAGAATTGGCTGCACCATTACGCTGCATAGTAATTCTTCATTCTTCATTTTTAGTTCTTCATTTAATTAAACGTTTGCGATACTCATGATGTCGGCAAATACTCCGGCAGCCGTTACTCCGGCGCCGGCGCCGTATCCCTGAATCATCATCGGATATTCTTTATAGCGTTCTGTGGTGAGCAGGATAATGTTGTTGCTGCCTTCCAGACCGTAGAACGGGTGGTTGGCGCCTACTTCCTGTAAGCCGACAGAGGCTTTTCCGTTCTCCAGTTTGGCAACGAAACGCCAGTGTTTATTTTCTTTCTCCAATACCTGACGGCGGGCTTCAAAGTCTGCGTCGAGACTTGGAACACGTTTCCAGAAATCTTCCAGAGAACCTTCGAAGAAGTCATTGGGGACAAAGAGGTTCTTTTCAACATCTTCCTGTTCCAGACGGTATCCGGCTTCACGTGCCAGAATCACCAGTTTACGGATGACGTCTTTACCGCTAAGGTCGATACGCGGGTCCGGTTCGGAGTAGCGTTCTTCCTGTGCCATTTTGATGGTACGGCTGAAAGGAATATCGGCACTGATCTTATTAAAGATGTAGTTCAGTGTGCCTGAAAGCACTGCTTCAATCTTCAGAATCTTGTCGCCGCTATGAATCAGGTCGTTGATCGTGTTAATAATCGGAAGACCTGCACCTACGTTTGTTTCGAACAGATATTTCACACCACGTTGGCGGGCAATCGTTTTCAGTTCGCGATAGTTTTCGTAAGCGGAAGAAGCGGCAATCTTGTTGGCTGCTACCACAGAGATATTGTGTTGCAGGAAATCTTTGTAAAGCGATGCGATATCGGCGCTGGCCGTACAGTCTACAAAGACGGAATTAAAGATGTTCATTCCGATAATCTCGTCGCGGATGGTTTGCAGACTACTGTCTTTACCCTTTTCCAACAGTTCCTGACGGAAATTAGAAAGGTCGAAACCTTCACGGCTGAACATTGCTTTGGCAGCATCAATGATACCTACCACATGGAGTTTCAATCCGTTTTCCATCATGAGTTTCTGCTGTTGGCAACGAATCTGTTCTACGAGGCTGCCGCCTACCGTACCGACACCGCAGATAAAGAGGTTCAGTACCTGATATTCGGAGAGGAAGAAAGAGTCGTGAATGACGTTCAGGGATTTACGCAGAGATTTGGAATCGACCACAAAAGAGATATTTGTTTCCGAAGCTCCCTGCGCACAGGCAATTACGTTGATACCGTTGCGTCCCAGCGTACCGAAAAGTTTACCGGCGATACCCGGGGTATGTTTCATATTCTCGCCTACGATAGCAACAGTAGCTAAATCTCTTTCCGCAAGAATCGGAGAAATCTCGCCCATCTCTATTTCTTTCGCAAATTCCTCGTTCAGCACTTCACAAGCCAGGTCGGCATCGGCATTACGCACACCGATAGAAGTACTGTTTTCCGATGAAGCCTGCGACACGAGGAATACGCTGATTCCGTTCTTAGCCAATGCTTTAAAGATGCGGTAGTTTACACCGATCACCCCCACCATACCGAGTCCCTGAACAGTTATCAGGCTGGTGTCGTTGATGGAGGAAATACCTTTGATAGCCTTGCTCTGCGGGTTGGAAACTTCTTGTTTGATAACCGTTCCCACTCCGTCCGGATTGAAGGTATTCTTTATTATAATAGGAATATTCTTGTGACATACGGGATAGATAGTCGGCGGATAAACCACCTTTGCACCGAAGTTACAAAGTTCGGTCGCTTCTACATAACTCAATTCCGTAATGGTATAAGCAGTTGAAATGACACGCGGGTCAGCCGTCATAAATCCGTCTACATCGGTCCAGATTTCCAGACTTGCCGCATCCAGTGCCGCAGCAATAATGGCAGCCGTATAGTCCGAGCCACCACGTCCGAGGTTCGTCACATCTCCTGTCGTTTTATCCGAAGAGATGAATCCCGGCACTAGTGACACTTTAGGGATAGACTGGAAAGCCTCTTTCACCAACTTATTAGTCAGGTCGGTATCCAACGTGTGTTTGCTATGTTTTCTTTCGGTCTTGATAAAAGTGCGCGAATCGAACCATTTTGCTCCGTCAATCAGTTCGGTAACGATGATGGATGAAAGGCGTTCACCATAGCTGACGATTGTATCCGAAGTCTTCGCGGAAAGGTCTCTAATCAGATAAATTCCCTGGAAGATGTCCTTCAACTCGTTCAGCAATTCGCCAATCTGACGTTGCAACGACACTTGCTTTTCTCCGGCAGGAATCACCTCCTTAATCATCTCTACATGACGGTAAACGATTTCGCGGAACTCACCCTCGTATGCTGAATCTCCTGCTGCCGCCATCTTTGATGTATTTATCAATTTGTCAGTGATGCCTCCCAATGCGGAAACAACTACAATTACCGGCTCACTTGCCGACTCTACAATTCTCTTTACGCTTAAAATGCTGTTCACGGAACCTACGGACGTCCCGCCGAATTTCATTACTTTCATGAAGATACTTATTTAAATGCAATGTCCTGCTGTTTACTTTTTACAGAACGATTGGTTGTTTACGAATAAAATTGAAATTGAATTTTGCCTGCTTATACAAGCGTGAATCACGTAGATACACAAAAACTATCCATTAACCCCTAAGGGTCATGGTACACATGGATGTGACTGTATGTGGATAGTACTTCATCATAGTCCTTGTTTCTACTCTTGTTTTTGATAAGTGTCGCAAAAGTAATAATAAAAACGTTCAATCTATCACTTTTTTCGGTTTTTTTCTGATAAAAAGAATCTTCCGTCTTCTATTCGTCCTGTCATCCGCCTTTACTTTTATGACATTTTGCTACTTATATATCAAATATATTATTATATTTGCGAAAACAATCGCACAAAATCAGCTTATGAATCCATTAAATACTTCCGTATTGCTAATATACACCGGTGGAACAATTGGCATGATCGAGAATGCCGCGACGGGTGCTCTGGAGAACTTTAACTTCGAGCAACTGCAAAAGTATATCCCCGAACTGCAAAAGTTCAACTTCCCGATTGACACCTATCAGTTTGATCCTCCAATGGATTCGTCGGACATGGAACCGGATATGTGGCGGAAGCTGGTACGCATCATTCATGAAAATTACGACCGCTACCACGGCTTCGTCATCCTGCACGGAACGGATACAATGGCTTACACTGCTTCCGCATTAAGTTTTATGCTCGAAGGACTCGATAAACCTGTTATCCTCACAGGTTCACAACTTCCCATAGGTGTACTCCGCACGGACGGAAAGGAAAACCTGATGACCAGCATCGAGATTGCCGTCGCACAAAACAAGGAAGGGAGGGCGCTCGTACCGGAAGTGTGCATCTTCTTTGAAAATCATCTGATGCGGGGAAACCGCACGACCAAGATGAATGCGGAAAACTTCAACGCGTTCCGTTCTTTTAATTACCCGGTATTGGCGGAAGCCGGAATCCATATCAAATATAATAATGTGCAGATTCACGTAAATGGTGAAGAGCGGGAATTGAAGCCTCATTATCTGCTAGATACCAATGTAGTGGTACTGAAACTCTTCCCGGGCATCCAGGAAAATGTGATTGCCGCCATTCTGGGGATTGACGGATTGAAGGCTGTCGTGCTCGAAACATACGGTTCGGGAAATGCTCCCCGGAAGGAATGGTTCATACGTCGGCTTTGTCAGGCCAGCGAACGTGGAATTGTGATTGTCAACGTGACGCAATGCAGCGCAGGAATGGTAGAGATGGAACGTTATGAAACGGGCTACCAGTTGTTGCAGGCAGGTGTTGTCTCCGGATATGACAGTACGACGGAATCTGCTGTGACGAAATTAATGTTCTTACTGGGACATGGATATACAGCGGACGAGGTGCGCGACCGGATGAACCGTTCGATGGCAGGAGAGATAACTCTGTAAATTCCCTGTTTGTTTTACGCATTGAACAGATTTTATCTGAATTTGTTTTGCGCGTTGAACAAATAGGGTTTTAACTAAACAAATTCTTAAGCCAGTTCACAAATAAAATGGCCTGTTCAGAGTCTGCTCTCAAATAGCTTTTTGCAATTGCACTTCCCATAGAAACTCCGGGCTCCTCTTGCCAAGCCAGAAATGTATGAATGCGAGCCTTGGATTTATGAATTGCTTTATACTTATTCACTTTTTTATGTTCTATTACTTCCAAAGCGGCATCTACTTCATCTAACAAGTCTTTGTCATTGACAGCCAACTTAGCCAGGAAATCCTCCAACATTCCACTCAATTGATTATCAGGCATCACCCAAACTCCAATCTTCACATCGTCAGAATCATTTGGGAAAAGAATCAGCCCTTCATTTGGAAGAACATCAGGCACTGTATACTTTCCGCTTTCAACTAATATCTGAGAGATTCGTTGCCAACGCCCGGCTATATTCAAATCCGCATCAATCACAAGCCCTAATATTCGATTATTGGCAGTTTGTTTATCTATCAGAATACGAAATAATTCGATTGCTTTTTCTACTGAACCGCATGGTTTAATAAAAATATTATCCTCTAATTGATTCAATTCCCTTAAATGCGCTATCACAAACAAATCATCCGGTCCCTCTACTAATAATTTGAATGCATAATCTTCTTCTCTCCGCTTGTCAGCCATTTTATCGTTTTATCTAATTTCAATATCCTGCTCCAATACCAACTCCAAGTCTTCCTTATTATCGTAAGTAACGGCTACAACTTTACTTTTACGCCGCTCTAAACGAATAAATGTCCCGTCATTTTCTATATTTTCTGCTACAAAAGCGCGAATTGCATCACGGCTATGAGTTGTTACGAAAACCTGTATATTGAGCATCCTTGACAAACTAAAAATGACTTTCCATAATTTCTGCTGAACTGAATAGTGTAACCCATTTTCAAATTCATCAATAAGCAAAACACCCTCCTTAGTATTCAACATTGCAAGAATAATAGTCAAAATACGGTTTATTCCATCTCCCATAGAACTTAATCTACGTGGCTTTGATTCTCCCTCAAACACAACATACGGTACACGCTCATCCTCATTTCTCTCACGTGAAAGTCTATTTCTGCGTCTATCATCTTTCAAGAAGTTCAAATCCACTATTCTTTGCTCTATTATTTGCAGAGCCTTCACAACCTCTTTCTGTAATGGAGTTAGAGCTAGTTTATCAAACAAAGAAGGATTATTTATCGTATTTATATCCCCCATTCTTACATATTGAACTTTATTCAACAAATCCATTTGGGAACGAGGAACCGAACCATTAAACGTATAAAGAATCTTTTGACCGAGAGAAGGAGTAATCTCCAAACCAAGTCCTATATTTTCATAATAACTACTTGGGTCGTAATTCTCTACAACAGTACGAACTGTTCTATCAAAACCACCTTCTGTTACCTGCATCTCCGTAAAATACACAAATCGTATTTCCACCTTACATTCCATATCTGATAGCATAATAGGAAGCTCAAATTTATGCTCATTATCGTAATTAGGAACAAAGGACAAAAAACTATCCAACTCCTTTCGTTGGTGGTTTTCTACATATCGGTCAGTTGACTCACCACGGAATTCCAATAATTGCATCAGCCATTCAAGACTTCCACCAGATTGAAGTATGGAAACAGCCTCTAATAGCGAAGATTTACCTACGTTATTTTCACCTGCTATCAAATTCACACGTCCCAATTTATCGATTTGTAAACTCTCCAGGTTCTTATAATTCTTTATATACAAACTATTCATATTGAACGGTATTTTGTGTATTATCACAACAAAGATAGTTATTATTGTGATTCGCCTTACATAATTGAATTAAAATCAATGAGATTTGTTTTGTGCTTTGGGCTATTTATAGTTACTTTTGCTCCAAAAGCAAGTTGACGAGACTTATTTAGTTAGAATAAGAGATAAAATGGCAAAAGAGAAAACCGTATATGTATGCAGTAATTGCGGACAGGATTCACCGAAATGGGTGGGTAAATGTCCGTCGTGTGGAGAATGGAATACGTATGTTGAAGAAATCGTACGGAAAGAACCTACCAACCGCCGCCCGGTGTCGGGCATTGAAACACAGAAACCCAAACCACTGGCACTTAGCGATATTGAAGCGGACGACGAGCCACGCATCAATATGCACGATGATGAATTGAATCGCGTATTGGGTGGCGGACTTGTACAAGGTTCTCTTGTCCTGATAGGCGGTGAGCCGGGAATCGGTAAATCCACGCTCGTCATGCAGACCGTACTGCACATGCCGGAAAAGAAAATCCTTTATGTGTCCGGTGAAGAAAGTGCACGACAGCTTAAACTCCGTGCCGATCGTCTCTCTGACGCTTCCAGTGATTGCCTGATCGTTTGTGAGACTTCGCTCGAACAAATTTACGTGCATATCAAGAATACGAATCCCGATTTAGTGATTATTGACTCTATACAGACTATTTCCACCGAGAGTATCGAATCATCTCCCGGAAGTATTGCGCAAGTCAGAGAGTGTTCGGCATCTATTCTTCGTTTCGCGAAAGAAACGCATACCCCTGTGTTGCTGATCGGTCATATTAATAAAGAAGGAAGTATTGCAGGACCTAAAGTATTGGAACATATCGTCGATACCGTCCTTCAATTTGAAGGCGATCAGCATTATATGTATCGTATTCTGCGCAGCATCAAGAATCGTTTCGGCAGTACGGCAGAGTTAGGGATTTATGAAATGCGTCAGGATGGGTTGCGCCAGGTGAATAATCCTTCCGAGCTTTTGCTTAGTCAGGATCATGAGGGAATGAGTGGAGTGGCTATTGCTTCCGCTATCGAAGGAATCCGCCCGTTCTTGATCGAGACACAGGCTTTGGTCAGTTCTGCTGTTTATGGAAATCCTCAACGTTCGGCAACCGGTTTCGATTTAAGAAGAATGAATATGCTGCTGGCTGTTCTCGAAAAACGTGTCGGATTTAAGCTGGCACAGAAAGATGTGTTCCTGAATATTGCCGGAGGACTGAAGGTGAATGACCCGGCTATCGACTTGCCGGTTATCAGTGCCATCCTTTCGTCCAATATGGACGCAGCCATTGAGCCGGAAGTTTGCATGGCGGGAGAAATCGGACTGTCGGGAGAGATACGTCCTGTGAATCGAATTGAGCAACGTATTGGTGAAGCCGAGAAATTGGGTTTTAAACGGTTCTTGTTGCCAAAATATAATTTGCAAGGGATTGACACTAAGAAACTGAAGATCGAGTTAGTTCCGGTGAGAAAGGTGGAAGAGGCGTTCAGGGCTCTATTCGGATAGGGCACTGATAAATAGTCACTGATAAATAAATGATCCGCTTTATCAATTTTATAGTCAAAAATAATATCAACAATAACTAAATGATACAAGAATACCAACTCCGCATCCTTCCCGAAATCGCAGCAAACGAACAGAAACTAAAAGAATATCTTTCTAAAGAAAAAGGTTTGAACCTGCGTGACATCACTGCTACCCGAATCTTGAAACGGAGCATCGATGCACGGCAGCGGACTATCTTTGTCAATCTGAAGGTACGAGCTTATATCCGTGAGATGCCTAAAGATGATGAATACGAGCATACTATATATAATAAGGTAGAGGGAAAGCCGCAAGTGATTGTCGTGGGCGCAGGTCCCGGCGGACTATTTGCAGCCCTGCGCCTCATCGAACTGGGGTTACGTCCCGTTGTTATCGAACGCGGAAAAGACGTACGCGAGCGGAAAAAAGATTTAGCACAAATCAGCAGGGAACACACGGTTGACCCGGAATCAAATTACAGTTTTGGCGAAGGCGGTGCAGGAGCTTATTCGGATGGGAAACTCTACACCCGGAGCAAAAAGAGAGGGAATATAGATAAGATATTGAACGTGTTCTGCCAGCATGGGGCTTCTACGGCGATATTAGTAGACGCGCATCCGCATATCGGGACAGACAAGTTGCCACGTGTCATTGAAAATATGCGGAATACCATCATCGAGTGTGGCGGAGAAGTACATTTCCAGACGCGAATGGAGGCACTGATTATCGAGAATGACGAAGTAAAAGGTATCGAAACAAATACAGGAAAGACTTTTCTCGGACCTGTGATACTGGCAACCGGACATTCGGCGAGAGATGTATATCGTTGGCTGGCTGCGAATCATGTGGCGATTGAAGCGAAAGGCATTGCAGTCGGTGTCCGTTTGGAGCATCCGGCAATGTTGATCGATCAGATACAATATCATAACAAGGAGGGACGAGGCAAGTATCTGCCTGCCGCAGAATATAGCTTCGTCACACAGGTTGAAGGCAGAGGAGTGTATAGCTTCTGTATGTGCCCCGGCGGTTTCATTGTTCCTGCTGCCAGCGGACCGGAGCAAGTGGTAGTGAACGGAATGTCTCCTTCTAATCGTGGCTCGCGATGGAGCAATTCGGGCATGGTGGTGGAAGTGCAACCAGAGGATTTAATAAGTGGAGAGTGGAGAGTGGAGAATGGAGAGTTAGCTGCGCAACGAAATGAACAGCTACTGGCTCTTAACCCATCTCTAAACAACTCTCAACTCTCAACTCTCAATTCTCAACTTCTTCCCCTTTACTTTCAGGAAGAACAGGAACGTCAATGCTGGTTGCAAGGAGGCAGAAGGCAGACAGCACCGGCACAGCGTATGCAGGACTTCACCCGCAAAAAATTGAGTTACGACTTACCCGAATCTTCTTACAGCCCGGGATTGATTTCTTCTCCGCTTCATTTCTGGATGCCGGAGTTTATCAGCAAAAGATTATCTCTCGGTTTCCAGCAATTCGGACGTTACAGTCATGGCTTCCTCACTAATGAAGCGGTGATGATCGGCGTAGAGACACGTACTTCTTCGCCTGTCCGCATCGTACGCGATAAAGAGACATTGCAACATACAACCGTTCGCGGATTATTCCCTTGTGGAGAAGGTGCAGGCTATGCCGGAGGGATTGTTTCTGCCGGAGTGGATGGAGAACGGTGTGCGGAAGCGGTAGCCAATTATTTCAATCGTTAACTAAAACTACATGAAAATGAATCATCAACCCGAAATAGCCATTGTAGAAGCAAACACACTAACCAGTCTCGGCCTGAAAGGAATTCTGGAGGAAATGATTCCTATGGCAACCATACGTACCTTCCATCAATTCAGTGAACTGATGGACGATACGCCGGATATGTATGCCCATTATTTCATTTCCGCACAGATTTATGTGGAGCACAATGCTTTCTTTCTCCCCCGGAAACGAAAAACAATTGTATTGGCAAGCGACAGTCCGCAATTCCAACTGTCCGGCGTGCCTGTACTCAACATCCATGAATCCGAGGAAGAATTGGTGAAAAATATATTGAAACTCCATCAACACGCCCACCACAACGGTTATCCGGTGAAAGATATGCCATCCATGCCTCCGGCGCAGCCTCATCAGGAAATTCTATCTTCCCGTGAAATAGAAGTGCTCGTACTGATAACCAAAGGATTAATCAACAAAGAAATAGCAGATAAACTGAATATCAGCCTGACCACCGTTATCACTCACCGGAAAAATATCACAGAGAAATTAGGTATCAAGTCCGTCTCCGGACTGACTATTTATGCGGTAATGAACGGGTATATAGAAGCAGACCGAATCTGATTCACCACAGAGGACGCAGAGGATAAAAAGGATAAAGAAGGTAAAGAGAAAAACTTTCCACACTTTTTCCCAAAAACACTCAAACAGTCTGTATCAGAGAATGAGTGAAGATGTTACCTTCACTATACCCTCTGTGTCCTCTGCGTCCTCTGTGGTGAAAATTGTGGTGAAAACTGTGGTGAAACAAATCCTAATAAATGAGGATTGACCATTGTCTATATTTGCCGTTACTTTGCAGCAGATAAATGAACAGCAGATGAAGAGAAAGAATTTTATGATTGCCCTTACGCTCCTGACGACTGGTACAGCATGGGCAGAAGATTTCCCGAAAGACTCACTAAAAATAGTAGACATCGAAGAAGTGGTAGTGATTGCCACTCCGAAAGAGAATCGTAAGTTGCGTGAATTACCGGTGGCAGCCACTGTTTTATCACAAGATAATATGCGTGCCAATCAGGTGAACTCTGTGAAAAACCTGACAGGCATCGTCCCTAATCTGTTTATCCCCGATTATGGTTCCAAACTGACCACTTCCATTTATATCCGTGGAATCGGCTCACGTATCAACACTCCGTCCGTAGGACTTTATGTAGACAACATCCCTTATATCGACAAATCCGCTTTCGACTTCAACTATGCTGATATCGAACGTATTGATATTCTCCGCGGACCACAAGGCACTCTCTACGGGCGTAATACGATGGGAGGACTTATCAAAGTGCACACAAAATCGCCTTTCACTTATCAAGGTACTGATATCCGCATGGGAGCAGCGACCTACAATAATTATAATGTGTCACTCACCCACTATCACCGGACATCCGACCGCTTCGCCTTTTCTACCGGAGGTTTCTACGAACACACAGGTGGCTTCTTTGAAAATTCGGCAAGAAACAACGAAAAGGTAGACAAGAGCAATGCCGGTGGCGGACGTTTCCGTGGTATTTACCTGCCTACTTCGAACCTGAAAATAGATATGGCCCTTAGCTATGAATATAGCGATCAGGGCGGATATCCGTATTACTATACCGGGATTACCCCCAGTGCGATAGCTAAAGCGAAAGAAAATGGTAAGGAAATGACAGAAGACCGGGCAGATTATATCGGTAAGATTTCATATAACGACCGCAGCAGTTACCGCCGTGGATTGCTCAACTCCGGTGTTAACATCGAATATCAAGCCAACAACTTTATATTAAGTGCCGTGACAGGTTATCAGAACCTGAACGACCGCATGTTTCTCGATCAGGATTTCACAGAAAGAGATATTTTCAATATTGAGCAAAAGCAACGTGCAAACACCATTTCCGAAGAGATTGTGTTGAAAGCCAAACCCGGAAAAAGATGGCAGTGGGCTACGGGAGCTTTCGGATTCTATCAATGGCTGCATACTACAGGTCCTGTTCTGTTTAAAGAAGAAGGAGTGAAGTCGGTCATTGAAAACAACGCCAATGCAGCTTTTGAAGAAGTATCTGCCAAACCCGGAGCTCCCACCATGGGAATGACCGTACATAACCCGTCATTAAGCGTAGGAGGAACTTTCGATACCCCGACTCTTAGCGGTGCACTTTATCATCAGTCTACTTTCAACAACTTGTTCATAGAAGGACTGTCCGTTACAGCCGGCCTCCGGCTCGATTACGAGAAAATCAGTATGAAGTATAATTCTCTTAGCACTCCTATCGACTTTGGTTTTGATTTTCACTTAGCTATGGGACCCAACCAAATAAACTTGTCTGATCAGAATATGAAAGCCCCTGCCTCTTTCGTTGGCAAGCTCTCTACTGATTATGTACAGCTCCTACCCAAATTTGCTATTCAATATGAATGGAAGAATCAAAATAACGTTTATGCCACCGTCACCCGGGGATATCGTTCGGGAGGATATAACATCCAAATGTTCTCTGACTTATCACAAACAGAATTGAAAAATTCGATGATGAATGCCATCAAAGAAAGTCCGACAATAGGGCAAGATGCCACCTGGGGAAAAACCATCATTAATATGATGAACCAAATGGTACCTACAAAAGAGATTGATGTAAAAGCGTCCACCACTTACAAACCCGAATATTCGTGGAACTACGAAGTAGGTAGTCACCTTACTCTATGGGAAGGAAGACTTTGGGCTGACGTCGCAGCATTCTATATGGATACCCGCGACCAACAACTCTCCCAATTTGCAGAAAGTGGTCTGGGACGTATCACGATCAATGCAGGAAAAAGCCGTAGCTATGGTGCAGAAGCAGCCCTTCGTGCCAGTGTGACAAAAGAACTTAGCCTGAATGTCAGTTACGGATATACGTATGCCACCTTTACGGATTATGTAATCACCGAAGAGCAAAAAGACGGCACTTTTAAAGTAACCGCAGATTATAATGGCAAATATGTTCCCTTTGTCCCCAAACATACCTTAAATATCGGAGGAGAATACGCCATCACCTGCAGTCCGCGCTCTATCTTCGACCGGGTTGTATTCCAAGCTAATTATAACGCTGCCGGACGTATCTACTGGACTGAACAAAACGATGTCAGCCAATCTTTCTATGGCACACTCAACTGGAGAACGAATCTGGAAATCGGTGACGCAATGATTAGTTTCTGGGCACGCAACTTCTTGAATAAAGAATATGCCGCCTTCTATTTCGAAACAATGAACAAAGGTTTTATGCAGAAAGGACGCCCAATGCAATTTGGGGTAGATCTCCGCTGCCGGTTCTAATCATTTTCACTCATAGAGATATTATTTAGTCATTTTATTGTCAGCTAAAGATTTTATCCATATAGAACAATGATTATCAAGTCATTGACACCTGACAATAAGTGCTGACAATAACCCAAAAACAGGCTGACAATAAAAGATTCGGACTTTTATTGTCAGCCTGTCTCTTATAGATTGATGGCATGGAATACGTGATAGAAGAACGTATGCCTCTATGAAGTATGCATTATAAAGCCGTTATACTTAATTAATCCAATAGGCATTGTTCTCTTAACCCTACGCTATCTTTACCTTTCCATGGCTGTGGTAGCTTCTCTTCACGGCCGTGGAGAGATCTCGTCACGGCTGTGGGAAGAAGTCACCACGGCCGTGGGAAGGTAAAGATAGCGGTACCTTCACACAACTATACCGGCATCTTAACGGAACTATACCGGTACTCTGGCATTACTTTACCTACAGTTTCCTATTGGTTTGCTTATATCTAAGATTATCTTGCCCACATCTAATACACTTCAACTACACTCCACCACGATTAAGCAAGTTTCTCTGTTCCATCAGATACACGCGTCATCTGATAAGCGATACGCTCTGTACCGTTCTTTACATAAATGATGCCACAGCGTTGAAAACCATACTTCGTCAATATATGCTGCATGACTTTATTGTCCCGATGAGTATCTACCCGGAGATTGGGCCAACGTTCGAAACACCAGTTCAAGCAGGTTTCCGATACCCCCTTCTGTTTTCCGTTCGTTGCCAGCCGATGAATCACTCCATAAGGTTCATTATTGAGCCATGTTCCTTCATAAATCTGTTGATAAGTAGGGTCGTCTCCCAAGATAAAACAAAAAGTCCCCAAAATTTCTCCCTGTTCATCTATGCAGACAAAGCTATGTCCATCTTCAATTTCCTGACGAATCAATACTTCAGAAGGATAACCGTCAATCCATTGAGTAGTATTTCCGGTTGCACGCATAAAGGCACGGGCATAGTCATAAATCTCCATCACTAAAGGGAGATCTTTTATTTCGGTAGATCTGATTTCCATCATTTGAAAAGTTATTCAAGAATAAAACAGATAATAAAATTACTCATTGATAGCTCCACAATGGGGGCATACACCTTTTTGCTTCAACTTTTCCCCACAACGCCCACAACGATACTTATACCCAATGTTCCGATGGACTTTCTTCGCAAAAACCAGCATAAAAAAGGCAAGGAACAGATAACCGATATAAATATGTGTCATCAGGATAAAGAAGAAATAGCAGAAAATACAACAAGACATCAACCCCAGCAGATAAAAGATAGCTGCAGCGGGAGTCAACTGTCGGAACAAATCATCCAGCACCGCCAAAGCGACTATCAAAAACAGCCAAATACTCAACAAGAAGACAGAGAGAATAAAAGGAACTTTGAACGGCGACAAAGTAGGATTGAAATAAAAATGCTCCCACGTTTCCGGCACAAAGACCTGCATCGATTCGTAAATCGTTGCACTGAAAGCCATCAACAAACAGAGAAATAACGGATAAACACTATCTATATCATTAAAATAGACCATCTGCAACTGCTTTCGACGAAAAGCGCGAAACAGATATACACCGACGAATAAAGCGAAGATGATAATGAAATAAGAAGCATGCGTATCACTGAAAAGATGAATGGCCTGCGAAATACTATCAGTCGGCACAAATGACTTCTTGAGTTCTTTTTCACGTATCCAGCCCTGTTCATCCTGTGTGTGAGCCAGCTTCACCCAAACACTGTCTACACTATCGGCAGGGTGAACCGCAAACTCTGCCACCACTACCCTATCCCCTTTATTCAACTGAATAAAAGTATCTTTTATCGGAAGACATTCCAAAGAGATGGAATCATCGACTACTTCCAAGTTTGTATTCCATGTATAATGCCGTTCGTACAAGTAAGTCAACGAGTCTTTCGTCTTCTTCGACAGTTCTTCCGAATCCAAAGCCGGTGCTTTATAATAACAAGATGAGAGCAAAAGTAAACATAGTAGGAGGTTCATCACTGTTTTCATTGAGCCGCTTTTACTTTCATTCGACAATTCTTACAATCAAATTCCAGACGAAAACGTTTGCCGTCATTTGACACCAGGTAATAGGGTTCTTTATAAGGTGAACGTACCCGTTGATGGATGGGACACCATCCCATACTGTAACGCAAACAATGTTTACAGAACATCAGTACCGCATCTTCCACCGCTTCTTTTTCGTAAGCCGCTGCTACCTGTTGAACCCCATGCTCCTGATAGAAAGAGGCTGCACGAGTATTCATGACATTTCCCAGATAGGTTAGCGTCGTTTGTGGAAAAGCATGATTGGTTGACTTCCATACCGACAATTCCTGACGGTAATTGATTCGACGGGCAGTTATTAACCGGTCGATTGCCTGCCGGCGGAAATCGGCTAATACCGAAGCCGGCAGAAACCAGTTGTCGGTAAAAGAGATTTCTATTTCTTTTGCTTCGAAAGGCGTATTCCCCAATTTGGACAGTTGCGTTTTCAGGTTGTCCGTCTGCGGAGTCCGGGCCGGCTCTTTCTCACGTGGAAGGATGATTGTGACTCTATTATCATCTTCGTCAGTCAATGTCAAAGAGAAACCGGAATGATGGTCGGCAAGCAACATTCGCACTGCGATTTTCCTTTCGGCAGACTTACGGGAAAGCACTCGTTCAAATTCCTGGTCGAAATTACGATATAATGTGGTACGAGGCTTGATGCGAGGCATTTCCTGTGGATATAGTTTGTTGCTGTCCACCCGGTTGATGCGGAATCCCTGTAAACGTCCCTGTTCGTCGATATAACAAACACCGTCTCCATTGTTAAAGGATTTAAGTCCCGCAACCGTCAGATAATTGCCGCGAATCTCCTTCACAGTCCCCATCTCCTCGCCCAACGACTTGGGAGTGTCGAAAGAGAAAATCTCTTTGTCACGTCCATGCAGGAAATAATGTGTGAATCCACGGCTGAAACTCTTATCCAGTTGCGGCTTAAACTCGAAATTGCACGTACCCGAAGAAGCCCTTACATATTCCGGACGACGGGCAAAGATGGCATCCAGCTTTTGACGATAAGCGGCCGTTACATTCTTCACGTAAGAAACGTCTTTCAGCCGCCCTTCTATCTTGAACGAGGAAGCTCCGGCATCCAGCAATTGCTCCAGTTCGTCACTTTGATTCATATCTTTCAGGGAAAGCAGATGTTTGTCTTTGACAATCACTTTCCCGTCCGCGTCTACCAGACTAAAAGGTAACCGGCAGAATTGCGCACATTCTCCCCGGTTGGCACTACGACCGAAACAGGCTTGGCTGACATAGCACTGCCCGCTATAGCTGACACAAAGTGCCCCATGTACGAATACCTCTAAAGGCACTTCCGGACAATTTTCGTGTATCTTTTTTATTTCACGCAACGATAGTTCCCGCGCCAGGACTACTTGCCGGAAACCCGCCTTCCAAAGGAATTTTACTTTTTCCGGTGTACGGTTGTCCATTTGTGTACTGGCATGAAGCGGTATCGGAGGAAGATTCAACTTCGTGATCCCCATGTCCTGCACAATCAGCGCGTCTACGCCAATCCGATAAAGTGCATGAATCATCTCCTCCGTCTCTTTCAACTCTTCTTCTTTCAGAATCGTATTGACCGTGACATAAATACGTGCATGATACAAATGGGCATGCTGCACCAATGCTTCAATATCTTCCAATGAGTTCACAGCCGCCGCACGGGCACCGAACTTCGGAGCACCGATATATACTGCATCTGCCCCATGATTGATAGCTTCAATGCCACATTCCAGGTTTTTCGCCGGAGCGAGAAGTTCTATTTTACGCTGCTTTATCATTGAATATCGTTGATGTTGTAAGGTGTTTCCTGATAAACGAAGTAGTTCAGCCAATTGGAGAACAACAAATTAGCATGAGCACGCCAACGTACCAACGGGCCTTTTTCAGGATCATTGTCTATATAATAATTGCGGGGCATCTCTATCGGCAAGCCTTTATCGAGATCGCGACGGTATTCCGTGTCCAGTGTCAGCGGAGAATATTCGGAGTGTCCCGTGACAAAGAATTCACGACCGCCCCGTGCCATTGCCATATAGACACCGGCATCTTCCGATTCGGAAAGCAACGTCAATTCCGGAACTTTCAGAATGTCTTCCCTGCGTACTTCTGTATGACGGCTATGCGGCACATAGAAACAATCATCAAAACCACGGAAGATGGAGTGGAAAGGTTCCAATACCCGATGTTCAAAGATACCGAACATCTTCTCTTTCAACGGATATTTAGGAACTCCATAATGATGATACAATCCGGCCTGCGCAGCCCAGCATATATATAAGGTAGAAGTGACATGCGTACGTGCCCAATCAAAGATTTCCGTAATCTCATCCCAATAGGTCACCTCCTCGAAGTCCATCTGTTCTACAGGAGCTCCGGTGATAATCATACCATCATACTTCTCGTGACGCATCTGGTCGAAATCCGTATAGAACGTTTTCATGTGTTCTATCGGCGTATTCTTTGACGTGTGGCTCTTGATCTTCATAAATGAAATCTCCACCTGAAGAGGTGTATTGGAGAGTAAGCGCACCAAGTCTGTTTCCGTTGTAATTTTCAACGGCATCAGATTCAGAATCACAATCCGTAGCGGACGAATATCCTGTTGCGTAGCGCGGGAAGTGTCGATCACAAAAATATTCTCTTCCTTCAAAAGCTCTATCGCAGGTAGTTTATCGGGTAAATTTAAAGGCATAATCGCTATATATTAGTAATTTGAGTGCAAAAATACGAAAAATATAGCAGATTATAGGGAGGTAGCTTATTTAGAAGACGTACAAATTAAGTCAATTTAAACATAGAAGCATAACAACCAATCAATAAAAGCCTTATTTTTGCCGGAGAAATTAGTACTAATAATTTAAATCTTAGAAAAATGGCATACGTAATTAGTGACGATTGTATTGCTTGCGGAACTTGCATTGACGAGTGTCCGGTAGAAGCTATCTCTGAAGGTGATATCTATTCTATCAACCCAGATGTATGTACTGACTGTGGTACTTGTGCAGACGTTTGTCCGTCTGAAGCAATTCACCCGGCTGAATAATACAAGTTACAAAAAGAGTATAGGCTGCTTTCTATGGAAGGCAGCCTTTTTTATTGCTCTTTCTTCACCACAGATTACACAGATTAACACAAATTAATTCACAATCAAACGGATAGAAAAATACAAAGAAGTTCCTTAAACAAAAAATCACCCTTACTGCATAAAAAAACTGCACTCCTAAAGTTTTGTGTCCAACTTTTGGGGTGCAGTTCATACTGTAGTAAGGATGATTTTATTAATCTAATATTTTTCAGACAGACAATCTCTTTTCAATCTGTGTCAATCTGTGTAATCTGTGGTGAACTATTATTTCAACTTAGCCAATGCTTCTTTGATACGACGGATAGCCTCTACGATATTTTCATCGCTTGTAGCATAACTCATACGGATACACTCAGGAGCACCGAAAGAGGCACCACCTACACAAGCCACGTGAGCTTCTTCAAGCAAGTACATTGCCAAATCATCCGAATCTGCAATCTTACGTTCGCCGTTACTCTTTCCAAAGAAAGCATCGCATTTCGGGAACAGATAGAAAGCACCTTGCGGAACGTTTACCTCAAATCCCGGAACTTCCTTAGCCAACTTCACAATCAGGTCACGACGGCGTTGGAATGCTTTCTGCATTTCTTTTACCGGTTCTTGTGTTCCTGTATATGCCACTTCAGCAGCTTTTTGAGAAACAGAACAAGGACCTGAAGTGTACTGACCTTGCAACTTGTTGCAAGCTTTTACAATCCATTCCGGACCGGCAATGAAACCGATTCTCCATCCTGTCATAGCGTAAGCCTTGGATACACCGTTTACAATCACTGTACGTTCCTTCATTTCTGGGAATTGAGCGATACTCTGATGTGCACCAATATAATTGATATGTTCATAAATCTCGTCAGCGATTACTATCACCTGCGGATGTTTAGCCAATACTGCTGACAATCCGGCCAATTCTTCTTTTGTATATACAGAACCTGTCGGATTAGACGGAGAACAAAGAATCAATGCTTTGGTCTTCGGAGTAATAGCTGCTTCCAGCTGTTCCGGAGTAATCTTGAAATCTTGTTCGATACCTGCCGAAACAATTACGGGAGTACCTTCTGCCATTTTCACCATTTCCGGGTAGCTTACCCAGTAAGGAGCCGGCACGATAACTTCGTCACCCGGATTTACCAATACAAGGATGGTATTACAAACAGATTGTTTGGCACCATTGGCACACGAAATTTGAGCGGCTGTATATTCCAGACCGTTTTCTTTTTTCAGTTTCTCAACAATAGCATTGCGCAAAGCCGGATAACCCGGTACCGGAGAGTAACGAGAAAAGTTATCATCTATGGCTTTTTTCGCAGCTTCTTTGATGTGGTCAGGAGTATTAAAATCCGGTTCTCCTACACTTAAGTTAATAACATCAACACCCTGTGCCTTGAGCTCGTTGCTCTTTTGCGACATGGCAAGCGTCGCCGATGGCGACAAGCTGTTCAAACGATCTGATAATTGATTCATTTTGTATCTATTTTATTGTTGTTGAGTGAAAATCGTTGCAAAATAAGCGATAATATTTGATATATGAAAACAAATTGGCAATTTACTTATTAAAATGTAAAGTATGTCCCATTCTTTCTTTCTTTGTTCTCAAGTATCGTTCATTATACGGATTAGGAACTGTTTCAACAGGTACATTTTCTACTATCTCCAATCCGTATGCTTCCAAACCAACACGTTTCACCGGATTATTTGTCAAAAGTCTCATTTTGTGTACTCCCAGTTCACGAAGGATTTGTGCGCCTACTCCGTAATCACGTTCGTCGGCAAGGTGTCCCAAACAAATATTCGCGTCAACGGTATCCATACCGTCTTCCTGCAACTTATATGCTTTCATCTTTTCCATCAGACCGATGCCACGCCCTTCCTGATTGAGGTAAACCACCACACCTTTTCCTTCTTTTTCGATCATTTCCATCGCTTTATGCAGCTGCTCGCCACAGTCACAACGTTGTGAGCCAAGGATATCTCCAGTAGCGCAAGAGGAATGGACGCGTACCAAGATCGGTTCGTCTTCACTCCATGTTCCTTTAAATATAGCCATGTGCTCCAATCCGTTTGATTTCTGGCGGAAAGGAATCAGACGGAACTTTCCGTGTTCGGTAGGCATATTTACTTCTACTCCTTTTTCTACAATGGATTCCTGTTTCAGGCGATAAACGATCAGGTCATGGATAGAAATCAGCTTCAGTCCGTGTTCGTCTGCCATCTGACGGAGTTCGGGCAAACGTGCCATTGTTCCGTCTTCACTCATGATTTCCATCAAGGCACCTGCGGGGTAAAGTCCTGCCAGACGAGCCATATCAATCGTAGCTTCTGTATGTCCGGCACGGCGAAGTACTCCTTTTTCTTGCGCGTACAACGGATTGATGTGTCCGGGACGCCCGAAAGTAGCCGGTGTAGAAGTCGGATCGGCCAACGCCTGAATAGTAGCGGCACGGTCGGAAGCGGAAACACCTGTTGTACAGCCTTCCAGTTTGTCAATGGTAACCGTAAAAGGAGTTCCCAACACGGAAGTATTGTCACTTACCTGATGCGGTAAATCCAACTCCTTGCAACGAGACACTGTGACAGGTGCACAAAGTACGCCACGTGCATGCTTCAACATGAAATTTACTTTTTCGGGAGTTATCTTTTCAGCTGCAATAATCAAGTCGCCTTCGTTTTCGCGGTCTTCATCATCCACTACTATGACAAACTTGCCTTCTTTGAAGTCGGCAATCGCATCTTCTATTCTATCCATTTTAATAGTCTCTTTCATAACACTTATTTATTGATTTTCTGTATGATGAATTGAATTTGTTCATTGTTCTTTATAATCCGTTCCATATCCTTAGCCAGACGAACGCGGAACGCCCAGATGCGGAAATAGAAAAATAAACCGATAGGGAAAATGACTCCGGCTACCAGATTCAACCAATATATATGGAACGGGCGCACATGAGCAGAAACGGAAATAACCGGATAATTGTTTAATGCGCCGATCAAAGTGGCAGATTTCGTATTGGACATTTCTTCAACCAACGCTTCCAGCTTTTCATTGATTGCCATCACCTCGTTATCATCCTCACTCGCCATCCACAACTTAAAGTAATTCGGTGCTTTTTCCAATCGTTTCCTGGCGGCATACGCTTTACACTCTGCCGAAAGTTGTTCCAAATCACCCGTCAGACGTGCGTAATCAGGATCATGAATAATCACTTCTTTCTTAAATATATGGCGCACACTACGAATTCCCACAATCTTTTTAAACCAGTTGATATAAGCATCTGCATTAAGCACCACAGAGTCTTTATTCGATTTATAAGTAAGGAAGATTCCTAACGGGGCAAGGACTGCGCTACTTGTCCACATCCCCATCCAAACAATCCACTTACCGTCGCGGGCCATTTTATATCCTGTATTATCAATGATATAATAAATGATAAACACCAACACTGATACGATGACCGGCATTCCCAGACCTCCTTTACGGATAATACCGCCCAACGGAGCTCCAATAAAGAAGAACAGCAGACAAGAAAGTGAAATCGTTATCTTCTTATGCCATTCCGTCTTATGTTTTCGAATACTATAATCATTGTTCTCCATCGTGAATTTCTTAAACCCAAGATCGTTAGCCACGTTCTCCGCACGACTGACAGCAGAAGAAATCACCTTCTGTTTCTGCGTTAAAGAGGCTACTTCGTAAAGACTATCTACATTATATTCATAAATATCCGCCTTTTCTATTTTGATCGTATCTTCTTTTGTCAATCCATAAGAAGGACGGAAATTTCCTTCTGCCACTTCCCTATAATACTGTCGTCCGATACTGTCTCCCACAACCGTCATCGAGTCAATGGAACTCTGCAACTGCGCCATGTCCTTAGCACTGGACTGCTTACCCATAATCTCACCGTCAACCATATTGAAATCGGAATTAAACTCAATAATGGTATGTTTTTCCCTGAATTCCTCGCGTCGATAAGGAACATTCTCCGATTTCATACTTTGAGCTTTCAGATTCTCAAATAAATCTCCACTATACAAATGCAGCCAAAGATGCTGTTTATCCGCGGTCATCTCCAAACGCCCGGAATCAGCATATATAATACGTGCTTTCTCAAAGCCATCTTTCATACTATAAATCAGCACATCATATAGCATACCGGTCTTCCGGTTCTTCTTAGCTACCTTTAAATTATAGTCCTTGATTTCAGAATAGAAAACTCCTTCCGGAATGTCCAACTCCGGAGATTTTTGTTTCATCGAAAGGATCAGGGTTCCCAATTTAGCCTGGGCAATAGGACCTACTACATTTTGAAAATAGAATGAGACACCGACAAGTCCGCAAACGAAGAAAGCAAGCGGACGCATGATTTTAAGGAGAGAAATACCTGCGGCTTTCATCGCAAGCAATTCATAACGCTCGCCAAAGTTACCGAAAGTAATCAAAGAAGCCAGTAGCACTGCCAATGGCAACGATACCGGCACTAATGTTAACGCGGAATAAAAGAAGAATTGAGCCATTACGCTCATCTCCAATCCCTTTCCGACCAATTCGTCTACATATCTCCACAGGAACTGCATCATGAATATGAACAGACAGATGAAGAATGTACCAATAAAGAGCATCAAAAAACTCTTTACGATGAATATATCTAATTTCTTTATGCGTAGCATCTTAATAGGTTCGTGCAATTAGGATGCAAAATTAGCACAAAAAAAGGAGCATCGAAAATTTTTAGTTGAAAGTTAACTAAAAACCACAAGTTCTTCTTAATTTAGCTACTTGTGACTCCCACAATTCTTTCATATCATCCACTTCATCCGGCTCTGCGAAATCGGTAATTTCCAACACATAGTCACTAGTCAGCTCATTATAAGTCATCTTGATTTCAAAATAATCGCGTTCGTTTTCATCATCCTGCCAACGGAAGCGGATAAAAGAGAAAGAGCGAATGGCAATAATCTCTGCTTTCCTCAGCTCTGTCTTCCCCCAATGAAACTCTACTATTTTATCGTCAGAAATAACTTTGTCGGCAAACCAGTCCTCCAACCCGGTCGGTGTACTTATAGCTGACCAAAGAATATTTTTAGACGTTGCATTCAACAAATACTCCAAATGAATCTTTTCCTTTTTCATAGCAATTTCGAATTGTTTTTACGTGTGCCAAGATAAATACTTTTTTCTAAATACATCGCATAAATCAGACACTTTATTTAATTATTCTTTCATTATCGGACCTCAAACTCCCTGTTTATAGGGAAAATCAAAACCCTTCTTAAAGAAAAAACACAAAAAAGTTATGAATTGTTTTGGAGATTATAAAAAATCATCTATCTTTGCACCCGCAATCGAGAAACGATGGCGGGATAGCTCAGCTGGTTAGAGCGCATGATTCATAATCATGAGGTCCCCGGTTCAATCCCGGGTCCCGCTACTTGATAAGAATAAGGCATTTGAGAGGCTTCCACTCTTGGGTGCCTTTTTCTTTTATACATCAATTGGTGGCAGGTGACGCTATAGGTGACGCTAGTTAACGACTTCCTAATTGCCTGTTCTGATTTGACATTAAGTTTATCATCACAAAAATACGAAAAATCTATTTCTTAATAAAGAAATGTATAGAATACAATAAAAAAAACAGCAAATGAATTTCTTCAAATGCTGTTCTTTCTATGCACGATAGGATGATTTACCTTTTTATCATCTCATAGTTTTCTTCTGAATTCTCATCTGTAGCAGTAATATGTAACTCTGTCTTAGTCAGTTTAGTTATCGTTATCGACTTACCCGCTAACCAACCAGAATCTCTCAAAATAAGCTTATTACCATTAATAGAACTTGCAAAATAATAAGTATGGCTACCGTCACTATATCCTCCATTGCCGTCTGTATCTTCAAAGAAGATATATTCTCCAGAGACATCCTCTGTCCAATTCTCCTTTTGATTATTGTCATCATACTCCCAACCATAACATTTAATCATATCCCAAGTACCTTGAAGATTAGCCAAAGAAATTTCGACTGAATTTTCTTCTTCATCATCGTCGCTACAAGAAGTAAAACCTGCACATAAAGCAATAACCAATAAAGTTGCAAAAAATCTAAATGTTTTCATATTCTGTAAATAATCTTTTCGTTAATAATTTAATTTGTAGTATAAGCTGCTCAAAAAATGAGTTGGCTACTTAAAAGATAGTAGCAAAAGTTGTTTCTTAATGTCTGATTCGTAGTTATATATCGTTTTATCTACCCTGTTCCCTTTGGATAGTATTATACAATGAGAAAAGCGTGGGAACTTGAATATCACAGTTCAGAGGTATCGCCAAACACCCACAACTCAATGATAAACAAGCCCACGCCAAACGATATATAGACTATCTTAACAAGATAGGTATATAACATTGACGTGAGCGTTCTTGCTTATCACCTTGAGTTGTTCATTAAATTGGCGATTTTCTGAACAAGGTAATATCTTAAACGCTCTTCGTTAACTAATATGTCCTTTCAGCCCCAACACATTAGGTATCTGAAATTGCCACAAAGTTACGAAAAGCGTTTGTAATAGCAAGAACTATTGTTTATTAAAAGTTGAGAGCTGTCTCTTCTTAGTAAATCCAAGTAGGTAGAAAATTTGTGATTGCCTATATAAGAGCAAAATCTTAAAATTTTCTACCCAACTGATAATTTATACCTATGGCTTTATAAACTGATTTTTTATCCGTTGAACGGTGGAAATACCAATACTTTGTAGCTTAGCTATATTTCTGATTGAATAGCCTTTTCTTAGTAAAGCAATGACTTCTTTATATTCCTCTTTTTTCTTATCATCCGTTTTGGTTGAACCTGTCTTTCTGCCAAGTTTACCACCTTTGGCAATATAATTTGCCCTACCACTATTCAAACGGTATTGGATATTACTTCTTTCGATATTTGCCATTTCCGCAAGTACTGTCACCATGATAGATGCTATTGGATTAACTTCTCCATTTGCTTGCAAAGTATATAAGCCCAAGTTCTGTATGTAAACCGATACTTTCGATTCATGCAATATATCTAAAGAGCGAAGAACCTGTAATGTACTTCTTCCTAGTCTTGACAATTCAGACAAAAGTAGAATATCCACAGATTCACGTTTACAGTATTTCAAACATTCTCCTAAAATCTGTCTTTCCTCTATTTTCTTTGCACCTGAAATATGCTCCTGGAATATGTTTACTATTTCTATATCTTGTGAGATAGCATATTTCTTTAAATCCTCTATTTGTCTGCTCGTGTCCTGTCTGTCATTACTTGAAGAAACACGAGCGTATATTACGGCTGTTTTCATTTTATTCTTTGATTAAATTGATAACATGAAAGAATGTGTTCAAACCAACTTTGCAGATTTATTTGAACACATTTCTATTTTGAACACTAACGAGGTTTATTCGCTTCCTCAATATCCCATAAACCTATAAAAATCACAAGCCATATCAACGGCACACACGCACTAATCATAGCCAATACCACAAAAAAGAGCCAAACAAGTATCTTATAATAAAACATGATTCTTTGTTTTACGTAGTTAATAAAATAGGAGAATACCCATTTCTGAATATTCCCCTGTTTAATCAATCAATAAACCACTTATATTTAGTGTCTCCATGCAAAGCGGCATTTATTCCCGTTGCTATTTCGGTTGCATTTACCGCTCTATCCAAAAATGAATCGATATACGAATGGGTTTTGCACGCTCCAGTTAACAAATTGTACAATTTCCACATACTAATATCATTTCCCAAGCTCCCAAAGTTCTTATCATTGATATATGCTTTTGCAACTGTATTTATTTGTGAATCAGTGATAAGCATTTTAGGAATATCTTTCTGATAACCTTGTGGTAATGATTGATAAAGTCTCATTCTCCCAAGTAATTGGCAAAATTGATGTTCTGTGAGATATGAGTTACCAAGTGTTTGCAATAAATGTAGATGTTTTGCAGGTTGGTAACTCTGAAACATTTCCAATACTGCTTGATATAAATCCCTTGTATTAGTAACTTCCAAGCAACTAAGAAAACCGTCTGTTGACACACACAAGTTTGTGCATACTTTACAAATAAAGCCAATAAACACTTTAAAGCGTTCTGCTCCTTTCTTTGAATAAAGATTAGTGTGATTATAAGCACGAACACCACCAATAGTTAATATTAACTTATTCCCGTTCACCGTTTCGTAAATCGTAGGAATCTGAATAATAAAAGCACATCTTTCGTAGTAGATAGTCTTATCACTTTCAAGAAGTTGATTAGCGGGTTTGTGTATTGCTTCGGGTATTCTCCCCTTGATAATGTGACTTACACGAATATCGGGCTTATCAATACTTTCACCACTGAAAAACGTATTTGCAGCGTCATAAACAGTATCAATAAATGCAGGGTGAGGAATTGTAAGCTCATTATCTTTGGCAAATACGGGTGTAATACAATCTTCTTTTAAATGTTGCATTGTTACCTCTAACGTATTGGCTTCCAAGAAATGAGGATTCTCTTTCTTTACCTGTGGTTGTTCTTCGATTATTACCGCTTCTTCTGCATATTCACCAAAGTTACTTTCCCTTCTTACCTGTGGCACATTGCCAATAATTTGTAAATTTCTCATAACGAATAAAATTTTAAATGATTTATAAATTGATTACGTGGATTGAAATATATTTCGTTTCTCTCCAACTACCCTCGGGGGGCGTAAAAGTGTACTCTTTTCACCCGTACGTAACTTTCAATTCAGTAAATCATAGGAGAAGTAAGCTGATATATATTTAAGCTCTTATTTTTATAGGTAGGGGGATTATATATAAGTACCTGTACTTTATTGCACGCATATCTTTCTACTCTCCACAAATGGAACTACTTTAGACCATTACAGAATGTGGCATAACCATACAACCAATGTTTGAAAAATGAGTATCATTCATTTTTTAGCTTCCCCAATTATTCGTAAATTTGTGTATCCCATGAAGGAAGGATTACCGTATTGTATTGAGGGCTTATTATCTCCATTTCGCAATTACTACCAATACGGTAATTTACCTTTTTCACAATCTCCCATAGATAAAGCCATGTCTGATAGATTTTATTGCAGTCGCCTATATACTAGTATTAGACGACCTTTCTCATTTTTGTAGCATAACCATAAAAAGTAGGGCAATTTGACGTCTGCCCTACCGCTTGTGGTTATGATCTTTTTTTCATATTACCTACCATGTCAGAAGTATATACCTATCAAGAATTACGTGAATTAGCCTTGAAACACGGAATCAGAGATAATAAAGTCCATATCGGTGTATGGATACAAACACAAGGCTATCAAAAACAGAGAATACAGATTAACCACATTAGAAAAACATTTTATTTAAAATCCCATGATTGAGACAAGAATCCCAATAACACCTGACACAAGTACCACCCTTACAGATGAGACAACAGAACACATTGTTAATCACAAGGTAACAATCAAAATAGACAGAGATTATTTAAGAAAGAAGTATGCAGAACTATACGAACAACTGGCAAAAATAAAGCTGCCGCCCTCTTACAAGAAGAAATAAGTCCTCCGGTATCACCGACAACGTGTAAATCATCGTTAATAAAGCAATACTTACAGCCATTAACCAACGATATATTTATTCATATTTTTCTATTGTCATATAAGTAGCATAATTAAAATAATCGTATTTTTGCAGAAAAAGATTATTATGGTAGCTACAACTATTCATTTATTTATGGCTCTTGCATTATTTCTTATCCAAAACTGGATTGGAAGTAAATCTTATTCAAGAGGATATGTAAAATTTTCCCTATTAGACGATAAAGATGAAGCTTTATCTTTTAATTTTGTTATAAAAGTTTTTGGCCCAATTGTCTATCTTATTATTATGGTTGCAATATTACAATATTTTCATTGCAATCAGTTCCTATTTAACATCATAAATGTTGTCTATTATTATATCCTAATTAGGATTATAACTATATTTTTATACGAGCGTTCAAGTATTGTAAACTGGTGGAGGATAATATTCTATTACTCGTCCATTTTAACAATATCTTCAATTATATGTAGCAAATTCATTAACTCTGTAGATAATCTATTACCTGATTTTTTTGAAATAAAAAATGAAATTTGGCTATTGATAATTATATTTTTATACCAAGTAGGAAACAGAACAGAAGAAATATTACCAAAGGAGCCGTATGAGACTTCAAGGGCTTATCTACCAGAGCTGAAACAAAGAA
Source organism: Bacteroides sp. AM16-13 (assembly GCF_003602705.1). NCBI lineage: Bacteria > Pseudomonadati > Bacteroidota > Bacteroidia > Bacteroidales > Bacteroidaceae > Bacteroides > Bacteroides sp. AM16-13. Next base: position 9,084 of record NZ_QTLK01000028.1, on the reverse strand, counting down.
AGAAAAGATATATCCTAAAAAAATATTCACATTACAAGAAAGAATATTGGAATATAATAGACAAAATTTCCAATCAAAACATACAAATAAACACTACAATTATTGCCATTCTAATTTTTGAAAATTTCAATAGACCACCAATTATTAGATTTGTCGAGCGTTGTCTAATTAAAATAACAAAGAAAGAAATGACGTTAGGGATAATGCAAGTATCTTCCAATAGAGCCATAAGTGATACTCAAAGTGTTGTTATAGGAACAGAAAATCTTTGTTCTAAATTTCGAAAGAATCAAAAGGAAAGCGAAACAGCTAGATTTCGACTAATGATAAAGCATCATTGTCCAGATAGAAAATATATTCGACAAGTTTTATTTATTACCAAATGTATTATTGATAATCTAGATAATCGCTATGATTATAGTGACTTGTATAGTGAAATAGAACATGAATTTGAGCTTTATGAAACCATTTAATATTGAAAGTATGGATAATAAGAATAATAACGTTAAAAATTATATTGAACAAGGAAAAGAATTAAAGAGTGGACAAATAGCATCAAGCCATTTAATTAAAACTCTAGAAATCTACGGTTTCATTCCTGTTAAAACAGGAAGAATCATCTATAATGAAATTATAGATATCCACCCAAGAATAGATACTTTCGCTGTATATAGTAATAGAATCGTATCAGATAGCAAAGCACTACCATACTATAAAAAAATTTCATATAACCAGGAAGACATTGAATGCGACGTAAAATATGTCTATTCTCCTAATTTAAATTACGATGTAATATTAAAATGTCTTTCTTATTTAGATACTGGTAGATGCAATGGTTTCAAAACACATGACGAAGCAATTAAGTATATCAGCAGTATCATAAATAACAATATCGTTGTTTTTAAAACAGAATCGGGAGAAAACGAGCAAGTAAACACCAAATTTCATCTTGGTAATAAACATCAAGCTTTTCATATAGCACCTAAAGGTTCATTTGTTATGTATAGACAACCCCATGATAATGAACTTGGGTGTTTTTGCTTTGAATTCCAAGTTCTATGTCGATATGTAAACCATATCACAGGCAACGTTTCATACCTAATTTTAGACCCTTCTGAAATAAATATATTATGATAGTTTCGCAATTCTATTCTCTATCAGACACTTTTAAATTTGGTCAATACAAGGGCATGGCATTAAGCGATGTTATTGACTGGGATTATCAATATATTTATTGGTGCATGAACAGCATTTCCAATATGGAATTTCTAATTTATGATTCTGCAATAGAAGAATTAAAACAAGTCTATCCCCATTTTTATATATCTAATGATTTTGAAAACAAAAGAATACAAAGATTAGAGGAAGCTAGTAATATGACTACCATGTTAGAAGACAATAATGATTTCTACTACGATAGTGACTATTTTGAAAATAAAACTAATGAGAAATATAATGGCTTCTATGCACAAGATGAAATGGGATACAATGATGATGAAATAGACACTATTTTTGACGGTAATCCAGACGCTTATTGGAATATTGATTGAATAATAAAAGCCGCAGTTGAGCACATTTGTAAGTGTACTCGCTTGCGGCTATTTTTATGGTTTAAAATTAATCAATAAATCTCTTAATCAAATATCCCCTAGTTGGCTTTCCCTCGATTCGTTGAGTTCCAGCTTCCAGTTCAACCCATTCTTTTAAGTCCATAGGCTTCTTCATTCCAAATTGTTGTGCAATCGCCTTCAGTTCCTTAGAAGGCATAAATGCACCAATCGTTAATAATGTTTTTAGGCGTTGACCAATATCACTATCAGCACAAATATTCTCTTTTTTTAAAGCTTCAAGAGCAACTTTTACAGCCTTCATACTTCTTAACTTTTTCACCTGTTCCACTCCCAATTTACACAAAGCGTCTCTTATGAAAGGATATTCTTTTTCAATGCTCTGTTTTGCTTCAATATCCAAACAATATTTCATATCAGCATACAAGATAAATGTTTCCAAGAATGTAGGCTTCTTACAAACAGGCTTTATAAAGTTGTCGTCTAGTTGCACCCATTCCACTTTGGAATGTAATATACCTGCCCTCTCATATTCAGCAACTAAATCTTTCTGTGAACGATATATGCTATTCATTAACCTATAATTATAGAGCACAACTTTAGCTGCCATATCATTAACAATAAACTCATCATTTTTTTCATCATATTTGAGAAATGAGGATTTACCTAAATCTGACTTTTGTTGCTTCTTTGCTCCTATCGAAAGTCGGTTATATGCAGTAGCTCTTTCTTTAGCATATTCCAACTCTTTTTCTATCTCCTTTTTTGCCTTCCCATAATTTTCATAGTAGTCTTTTGGTCTTGTATTAAAAATATGAACAACCAAATTTCTAAACGGATTATTGGTATTTCTTATTCTCCCTGCAATTTGGGGGATATCCATATCAACGCTTAATAGAGTATGTTCATTATGAATATTACTCACGACATAACAGATACCTGTTTCAGAATAAAAATCCACTCCTTCAAACGATTTGGAAGTTATGAAATTAAATTTCTTTGGCGCATCCGTAGAACTAGATATCTGATATTCCCCTAATGTTCTACGGTTCTTGTCTTCATCAGCACAAATAATCCTGCAATCATCATTTGTAAGATGAGTATATTCTAATATTTTCTTTATTTCTGTGACACTGTTTATAAAGAAGTAAGCTTCGTATGATTTCAATTCATCTTTTTTTATATATCCCTCTCTCTGATACGCTTTAATAAGATTTGCAGTAAGCATATAAGCTCTATTGGTTTTATAAGGTAGAATCGTTAAAGGCTCTATATGTTTCCAATCAGCAATATATTCTTCCACGTCTTTTAAAGCATCCGGTTTGAAATCCATAGCAATTGGAGTAGCAGACATAAAACAATATGATTTAAACTCATTAAAATGTTCCAATACTCCTTCTACGGCTTCTTTTCTATAAGAATATATTTTCAAGAGATTATGATATTCGTCAACTAATAACCTATACTCTTTGGGGATAATAAGAGAAACTAGAGAAGGTATCTTATCATAAGTACACATTATTTTTTTCGTTCCTTCTTTAGAAAGATATTCTTTTAATCCTTTCTTTAATGTAGGAGTGAATGTACCATACAATCCGAAAAGATTTCTAACCGGACTCAATCCTGCCTTTCTATTTTCAGCCTTCCACACAATACTATTTCCGTTCTCATCTTTAGGTGGATAACACTTGTTTTCTATTAATTCAGTGGTAGGAACTACAATCACATAATTCTCACCATTTTTAAGAGCAATTGTTGTTCCGCCACAACCTGTGACTACCTTATTAAAGATACAATTATGAGGAAGGTCTTCTAAATCAAGAAAGCCGTCATGTTCTTGGATTTCTAGTTTTTTCATGTCTATTATTCAGAAAAAATTGTAACGCTATCATCGACTACAAAATTAATACTTTATAAATACCTGTACTACTATTTTCCTGACTTTCCATATTTTTTATATAGCTATAATCTGCAAAAAAATGTAACGAGAAAAATCGACAAAAAATAGCATCCTCAAATAGGACATTTTTCAAACAAGGTCTATAAAAGTATTTTTCCGGTAAAAATGTCCTTCACATTATAATATTTCTTCAATCAGCAAATAACATCTTTCACCTTTGATTTTACATTCGGACACCATAAAAAAATCGCATATAGTCTTACTTGTTATGGCTTTAGGGGGATATATATTCAATAGAGCATAAATTCTCTTTATTTCTTCTTTGGTATATTTACGAGTGTATTTTTGACCAACAGTAAATGAGTTCTTTATTAAGCGAATTACCTCCGTTCCGGTTGCCTTCTCGCTGTATTGCTTCTGTATCATGGCTTCCGTGATTTTCTTCTTGGAATATTTGAGTTTTTCAATCACTTCCTTACCTACCGTATCATAAGCTTCAACAATAAATGAATCAGCCGCAATCAAATCCCGCTTGTATTCCAGTTCCATTTCAGTAACACAATCTCCCAACATCTCCAACTGGCGGACTATCTCTTTACGCTTGTCTTTAATGGATTGAGATTTATTTTCCCTCTTTAACCGCTCGCTATCACCCAACGGACAATAGTAGCCCGCATGATAAACAATAAAAGAATCACAGTTATCGTATGCTTTATATAGAGAATTTTCATCATGGAAATAATTTTTCATCAATTCCTCATCCATGTAGTTGTCTATTGCAAACCAATTCTCTCTCCCGTTCCTATCAAGCATCCTATTGAAAGGAAGACTTTCCAATGCAACACGATAAGCATCACGGGAAGCCCTGTCTGTTGCACAATCATAAAAGTTCTTCATCGTTCGGTATATCTCCTTGCTGCAAATAAGATAACCTTTTATTTCCTCTTTGCTTCTTTGGGGCAATCCTTTTTTGGTATTACTTATATAGATAATTGACGAAACTCCATTTCTGAATCGTCCTACTATCTGAATTGCGTCTGTATATGGGTCTATCATAGTATGTTCCGCAAAATAGACATCGGTCAGCATTATAACATGAGGTTGCTCTTCCAACTCCATATCCACAGCATTGAAAAAGCGGCTTGTGAAAAAGTTGTACCGCTTCATTTTATCCTTGTTCCACTCTTCATAAACATTACAGAATCTATTCTTTTTTAGTTTATCAACACTTTTTGGAGCACAAAAGACTGCGGAATCTTCCAACAGGTCTAGTTGCTTCATCAATGAATATATAATATCGGTTGAATTGATAAACACACAAATGGGAAGTGGCGCAGCTTCCTCATTGTCTAGTTTGGATAATACAGTTTTTAATGCTTGCAGTGTATTATTCGTATGATGCAGCCAAAGTTCCTTTTTATAATCGAAGGTCGGCTGTATTTCTATCATTTTAAAATTCTGTTCCTTAAATCGAGGGTCATTCAATTCTATTGGTGTGGCAGAGACCAATGCTTTTTGGTCAAATTTAAAGAAATCATCTATCGGTAGTGTTATGTTATTCCGGTAATCCGCATCCTTCACTAGCTTATGACATTCATCAAACAGAAGAAAACAAGAACAATGCGCACTCATTTCCAGTTCTTCAAATGCGTCCTTTACTTTCTGAAAACTTTCGGGAGTAGTAAGTATCTTATAATACTTATTCTTACTCTTCTCCAAATATTTTATGATATCGTCAGTATATACACCTTCATATACTCCGAACAGATTATCATCTTTATGTTTAGGGTCATTACATTTACCGATAATAACAGGAACATTCGGCTCAATGATAATCGAGTTACGTTTTGCGGTGATTTCTCCATAGGTAGCACCAAGTCCGGTCAACTTCTTATAAAGAATTGTATTCGTGGGAATTTCGGGAAGAACTTCGGTAAGGTATTGCACCCTACCGAGTTCATTAAGATTAATTTCTATTGTCATCTTCCTCATTAACGTCTATCACATCCATTCCTTCATTTTCGTACTCTTCCTGCTTGATTGCATCAAAATCGGGTGCATCTTGCAACAAATTTCCAGGAGTTTTAGCTTCATTAATGAACTGGGACAATTCTTCTACTGGTTTTACATTTAACTTTTTCATACATCTTAAATTTTAATAGATTTATAAATATAGGGAAGGAATTGCGCCTTCCCCCGTTAATAATTCAATTATGCTATCAATTCTTTTTCCAATAAATAATCATATAACTCTTCTGTCCTTTCCAACCGGAAGAAAATCTTTCCTTTTCTGAAAAAAGCACTGGCAGTAATTTTCGCTCCATACTCACGAAACGTAGGAACAAATTGTAATGCTTTTCCCGCTAAAATCAGTTGCTTAAAAATTGATAGTTGAAAATCCTTATCTTCTCCCTCACCATAAGCCGTAACACTATTAGGATTAAAACCAAAATCTTCCGCTTCTCCTGTTTCCAAATAAGTACGTAACCAACTTAATCCTTCTTGATTCAATATCAAACAGAAACCTTGAATCTTTTTGGATTCAATCCAAGCGCATGGATAGTTATCCTTGTTAGTGTAAAACTTAACATTCAATTGCTCACCTCTTTTCATCATTGCCTTTACAGTTTGCATTGCACCTTCATTATCATAAGACTTAACTACTTTCTTTTCTACAAATTCCAAATTCATAATCTTCATTTTTTTTTAAATTAAACATTAATGAATCTCAAACGAGGTGCGCACCTTTGTTTTTGATTACGCTGCAAAACTACGGAGAAATAGAAGCGTATGAAATGAAGAAAAAAACATAAAGAAATCCCTTTTTTTATGCTTAATTCTTTATGTAATCACAAATATCATAAATCACAATATATCAACAAATTATGTATATTTACACAATAATCATCAATTAAATAAAGGCTATCATTTTTTATCTTTATATGTTTTACCAATATGATTTTAAATGTTCAACCGGATTATTGGGAGACGTTTTGCACATGGGGATTTTCCACCAATTTGGACGAACTTCATATTTTTGTAAGTTCCTGATTGTAGCCCGCAAATTCAATATGTCATTTTTAGGACTGTCCTCATCAATCAGTTTGAGATATTTCAGTAACTCAAGAATAAAATTCCCCTCGTTATCTGTTAATCCTTTACCTTTGGCTGCAAATGATGAGTGGCGTAGTAGGTTATATATACTAAGAGTTATCGTATCAAGTATCGCATTTTCGCGTTTCCTGCCTCTTTTACCTATACTGGGATAATCTTTATCCAATTCCGTTTCCGCTTCTTCCAAAGTTGAAACTCCTAAATATTTATCAAGATATGGAGTTATCATATTGAGAAACCAACTATCATCATTCGTAAGTTCTATTTTCTGTTTGTTATATTCAATCGTGACAATATTACTCTTGGTCTTTTTCTTCTCATGAAACATCTTGTAAAGACGTAGCATATCCGGTCTGACAGAATAACTATACTTTAGTTGCGTTGGGTCAGCAATATAATCCTCAAAATCAAAATAGCCATTGGTCTGTGTGTATTTATAGTAGATACTTACAATAAGAAGAATAGCGTAAAATACATCTTGGTCTTGCTGTTCATAAGCTTCGTCTTCATCTTTATTGTATGTATTCCACAATGTTTCAATATACTCGGCTTTAAAATTACCACTTTCAAGGACTAAATTCTTTCCCACAGTCATGCTAAATTCATATTTGTCCTCATCTGTCCCGCAATTAGGATAGGGAATCTCCTGCTCTTCCTTCTTTATGGACAAGTACAAATCCTGTATTTCCATTGGGAACTTATTACCCAAAAGATATACATCAGATATATAGTCCAGTTCATTATGAAACATTGAACGGCTGAATCCCACTTCACTATTCAGCCATGATTCGATTCGTTTTATCGTATTGATTGGTATTATCTGATATTCCATATTTTCAAACTTTGTCACAAAAATAAAAAATGTCGCTTCACCATAAAAGCAAAGCGACATTTTATTTTAAAGAAGATTCTTCATTGCTTCATCTATCTGCTCATTTTCAAAGCTATCAAGATAATACTGTGTCGTTGACAAATTTGTATGTCCCAATGCTTCACTAATAATCGATATATTGACTCCAGAGCGTTTTAACACTGTAGCAAAAGAATGTCTTGCCACGTAGGTTGTTATAGGAATAGAAAGATTCAGAAATTGACCAATCTTTTTAAGATTCCTATTAATACCCTTAGTTACCTTTATTATTCTATCATCTTGCTGTTGCTGTGTTTTATGAATTCTTCTATCAAGAATAGGAAAAATAAAGTCCTTAGGGCTACAACCTTCTTTAGTATATTTCAAAATAATTTCTCGCAGTTGTCCTTGTAGTGCAAAGTTAATAGGCTGTCCTGTCTTATGACGGTTGAAACGTAAACGATTCTCTGTTATATTTTCGTATCTCAAATATGCAATATCAATTAAATTAATTCCACATCCCAAATAACTAAACAAAAACAAATCTTTACTCAAATAAAGTAATGGACTGTGATATTTAGTAATTAACCGTAAGTCCACATTCATTATCCTTTTTATATCTTCTTTCTTTATTGCTCGTTTGGACGTTTTTTTGCTAAATCGTGCGACCTTAAAACGTTTAAAAGGATAATTCTTCTCATGCACAAGATTGTCTTCTATCGCCTTGTTATACAAAGCCCGTAATTCTCGAAATCGAATACCTATAGTATTGCTAGAATTCTCTCGACTTCTCAAAAAAGTCTCATACCTTCTTAACCAAGCCGAATCAATACTCGCAAAAGATATATTCAAGTTACCACAAAAAGCGAAAAGAGAATTATATGTACTGCGATATACTTTAGCATTTCCAATTCTCTTTTCAACTTTCATTATCTCAATTTGTTTTAAAAGATACTCTCCAACCGTTTGAGGAACTACGGTATTCTCCATTTTATCAACTAATGACTGTGGAGTAAAGTTTTTATCCTCACTTTTAAAATCAATAACTTGCTCCAAATACTGTTGCTTTTTAGATTCTATCATCTTCATCAAAACCTCTCTATTGGGACAAATCTTTTTAGGTTCGTTCTTCTCAAAATTCCAAAACTGGGCTCTAATAGATAATCCTAAACTCTTAGTTGCTCTCTTTTTACCCTCACTCACCTTTACAAATAAAGGGTGTTCACCATTTGATAAAGTTTTCGATTTAAAACATACCACACTAATATTTACGCTCATAATCAGAAAGTTATGAACAGTATTTTAGGTGACGCTATAGGTGACGCTATTTTATCATTTTCCCCACAATAAATCTCTTTTTTATCAAATCGCAATATTTTACAAACGTATATATATCACTGATTATCAATAAAAAGGGATAGCTCTGCTGGTAGCTTTCAAAGGCGTCAGCCTTTGGAAGACGCAGATTCATAATCATGAGGTCCCCGGTTCAATCCCGGGTCCCGCTACTTGATAAGAATAAGGCATTTGAGAGGCTTCCACTCTTGGGTGCCTTTTTCTTTTATACATCAATTGGTGCCGGTTTACACTATGGTTTACGGCTCAGTCTGAAACCTTGGGGGATTGCGTTAAAATTCTTATTTTTGCATCAT
>NZ_QTLK01000027.1:78818-86889 GCF_003602705.1 Bacteroides sp. AM16-13 | reverse complement strand
AGTTCTGCAAAGACTTTGCAGATTTCGTATATTGGTATGCAGACGCAGGAAGTGGTTATAAAACCGAATCTGAAAGTTGTGCTAAAATCTGATTCTCAGAAACTTGATGAGGTTGTGGTGACTGCGATGGGGATTAAACGTTCTGAAAAGTCTTTGGGATATTCAGTGACAAGTGTTAAAGGTGATGAAATAACCAAGGCACGTGAAAGTAATGTTTTAAACTCCTTATCAGGTAAGATCGCAGGTGTACAGATTGGACAGTCGTCAGGTACTGCAGGGGGAAGTTCTAGTATTCAGATTCGTGGTGCTTCTTCTATTGGTAGCGTGTCGTCTCCACTTTTTATTGTTGATGGTTTGCCTATTGACAATGGGGCGTTCAATCCGGACAGAACTAATGGCATTGTTGATGTTGGAAACCGTGCAGGAGATATTAGCTCGGATGATATCGAGTCTATTAATGTTTTAAAAGGGGCTGCGGCAACTGCATTGTATGGTGCGCGTGCGAAAGATGGTGCTATCGTAATAACTACCAAAAAAGGTAGTCGCAATTCGCAGGTATCTGTTACAGTTAATTCTTCCACACGTTTTGAGAATGTTTTGAAACTGCCAGATTTTCAAAATGATTACGCACAAGGAAGTTATGGCAAATATAATGTAAAAATGTTGAATGGTTGGGGGCCTAAGATATCTTCTGTGCAAGATCAGACATTTGCAGATTTTAAAGGAGAACAGGTTACTTTGCAAGCATATCCTGACAATGTAAAAGATTTCTATGAGACAGGTATGAGTTATATAAATAATGTCGCAATTGCTGGTGGTACAGAACGTTCTGATTTTAGAATCAGTGTCTCTACTACTAATCAGACAGGGGTGGTGCCCGGATCCGATTATAATAAATATGCTTTTGCCGTTAATGGTGGTATGAATTTCACCAAGAACTTCACAGGGCGAGTTTCAGCACAGTACATCCGCTCTGATTCGGAAGGACGGCCTGCTCAGGGATCTAATGATAATAACTTGCTCATTCCTTTGATAAACGGAATGCCGCGTACGGTAAATATCAACGATGTGAAAAACAATTGGATTGACGAATACGGTAAGCAAATATCACTGGATCCGGAAGGAAAGAGTAACAATCCGTATTGGATAATCAACAAGAATAAATTTACTAATCAGTTGGATCGTCTTATCGGCAATATTGTTTTGACTTATAAACCGATAGAAGGACTGACAATCTCGAATAATGCAGGAACTGACTTTTATACAGAAACCAGACGTAAAGTATATTCGAAAGGGACAATTGGTAATCTTGAAGGACAGTTCCAGACATGGGATCTCTATAAGCGTATTTTGAATAATGATTTGATGATATCGTATGAGAAAACATTTGCGGAAGATTATGGAGTAAAAGTAATGTTGGGACACAATATATATCAGGAAGACTGGAGAAATAATAATGTGTTGGCGCAAAATCTGGTTGTAGATGAATTGTATGCATATACTAATGCTAAGACAACGAGTCCGGTAAATTATACCTCTAAGAAACGGCTGGTTGGTCTTTATGGAGATATAAGCTTCAGTTATAAGAATATGGTATTCTTGGATGTGACAGGAAGAAATGACTGGTCATCTACATTACCTGTAAATAACCGTTCTTATTTTTATCCGTCAATTAGTGGTAGTTTTATTTTTACAGAATTGATGAAGAATAAGGATGTTTTGAGTTATGGAAAATTGCGTATGAGTTATGCTAATGTCGGTAGTGATGAACAACCATACCAGTTGGCGTTTCAATATACTCCGGTTAATTCTTATTTTTTGCAGTATAATTTAACGAATGTTTTTCCCCATAATGGATTAGTAGGATTTACAGGTCCTCGTGTATTGCCGAATGAGAATCTTAAACCACAAAATCAGGCATCGTTTGAGGTAGGTACTGATTTACGCTTTTTCCAAAATCGTATTCGTTTAGACTTGACTTATTATAAAAGTGTAACTAAAAATCAAATCGTAAGCATTGATGTTCCTTTGTCCACGGGGTATTTTGCCAATAATATTAATGCGGGAAAAGTATCTAATAAAGGGATTGAAGTAGCATTAGGAGTTACCCCTGTACAGACTAAGGACTTTAAATGGGACTTGGAGGCTACTTTTGCAAAAAACACCCAGAAAGTTGATGAGCTGGCAGAAGGGTTGGATGAGTACTCGTTGACTAGTGGATTGAGTGGATTGCAGATAAAAGCGGAAGTTGGTGGTTCGTTTGGTCTGTATGGTACAGGTTGGAAACGTGATGATTCGGGCAATTATGTTATTAACGAAAAGACAGGACTCCGTGAAATTGTAAACAATGTGCGTTTGGGAGATGTTTACCCGGACTTTACAATGGGTATTAATAATACGTTCTCTTACAAAGGTTTCACATTGAGTTTCCTGATAGATATTCGTCAAGGTGGTTCTCTTTACTCTGAAACAGTGGGTACTTTACGTACTACCGGACTTGCTGCTGAAACTGCTGCCCATCGAGAAGATGCGTCGTTTATTGAACCGGGAGTCATCTTACAATCTGATGGAACTTACAGAGCTAATGATGTGCCGGTTAAAAGTATGCAAGATTATTGGGGGCATGTGGCAAAATCAAGTAATAATGAGGGTAATATTTTCGATGCTTCATATGTTAAATTACGTGAGTTGAACTTTTCTTATAGTTTTCCTAGAAAATGGTTTAGAAGTTTCTTTGTCAAATCTCTTGATTTAGGCTTTGAGGCTCGTAATCTTTGGATTATAAAAGATCATGTGCCTCACATTGATCCGGAAGCTAACTTTTTTGGACCTGCACAGATCGGTGGGGGAGTTGAGTTCAATAGTATCCCGACAACAAGAAGTTTCGGATTTAATATTAGATTGACATTATAATAATTATCAAAGAGAAATAATATGAAAAATAAAAGATCAATATATACTATAGCAATCATATTTACATGTGCTATTTTGAGCTCATGTAGTGATTGGTTGGATGTTAATCATAATCCAAATTCTGCGGAAAAGGTGGATCCCGGGTATTTATTCAATTATGCAGTAGTGAATTGGGCTGGTAGTCGTACCGGAGGAGATGCTTACATTCCTCTTTCTCAAAGTATCCAGTGTCAGGCAGACGGCGGCGATGATTATGGGGGCTGGGCGGAAGGTTATTATGTCATAGATCCATATAGCCTTGGTAATACATGGAAGCATTACTATTCTGTTGGAGGTAATAATTTGCAGTTAGCTATCAAAAATGCTCAAGAAGCTACTCCTGTCAATCATAATGGAATTGCTCAATGTAAAATTATTCTAGCTCAACATATTTATGAGACAACAATGATATGGGGAGATATTCCATTTACGGAGGCTTGGATAGAAGGAGTTAAATATCCAAAATTTGATTCTCAGGAAGTAGTTTTGAATGGTGTAGTAAGCTTGTTGGATGAAGCGTTGAATGAGATCAACTTGGATGATCCTTTGGCCATTACTGATTACGATATTTTTTATAAAGGTGATATGCAAAAGTGGATTCGGTTGGCCAAATCTTTAAAATTCAGAACTTTAATGACAATGGTGGATAAAGATCCGACGAAAGCAGAACAGATTGGAAAGTTGATAAGTGACGGTGGTATGATTAGTTCGGCTGATGATAATCTGCAGTTCCCATATTTACAGACTGCCGGTAATGAAAATCCTAAATATAAAATATTGGAGAAGTATACAAATGGCATCAATATTATGTTTTTTGCAAATAATAATGTATTGAAGCCTATGCAGGAACGCAATGATTCTCGTATTTCCAGATATTTTGAACCGGGAGCTGACGGGCTGTATCGAGGCTTGGATACTCGGCAGGCAGCAGAAGAAACTGATGATGAAAATGCGGAGTTATTATCTTCCGTTATAAGTAAGTATCTTTTTAGAAAAGAGGCCCCTGAATTAATTTATTCTTATCAGGAACAGTTGTTTTTTGAAGCGGAAGCGTATGTACGTGGGTTGGGAGTAACTTCTAATTTGGTGAAAGCTAATGAATTATATAAGAAAGCTATTCAAACAGCTTGTGATTATTATGAAGCGGATCCGGTAAAGACAACTGAATTTATTGATGCTTTGGATGATTTAAACACATTGGAACCTGATAGAGCTTTATATGAGATTCATATTCAGCAATGGATTGATTTGATGGACAGACCGTTGGAAGAATTTGTACAGTGGAGAAGATCAGGATCCAATGGTAATGAGGTACCTGTACTTACTGTGCCGACAGAAGCTACTTCTCGGGAACTTATTCGTAGATGGGAATATAGTCCTGAGGAAATGACTGCTAATCCTAATGCACCCAAAGAATCTCCTAAAATTTGGGAAAAGATGTGGTTTGATTTATAGATTCTAAGGTGATAAATGATACGAAAAAGAGGACAATAAAACATTGTCCTCTTTTTTTTTGTTATATTTGCGCCCACATTATTATATATTAGAAGTAAAGAATGAAAGAATTTGTAATATCCGAAGCCAAAGTAGAGACAGCAGTGCTTGTCGGACTCATCACACAAACGCAGGATGAGCGTAAGACGAACGAGTATCTGGATGAACTGGCTTTCCTTGCCGAGACGGCTGGGGCGGAAGTAGTGAAACGATTTACGCAGAAGTTACCGACAGCTCATTCAGTGACTTATGTCGGAAAAGGAAAGTTGGAAGAAATCAGACAATATATTCGTAACGAAGAGGAAGAAGAACGTGAAGTAGGAATGGTCATCTTTGATGATGAGCTTTCTGCGAAACAGATTCGTAATATTGAAGCCGAACTGAAAGTGAAGATACTGGACCGTACTTCACTGATCCTTGATATATTTGCCATGCGTGCACAGACAGCCAATGCGAAGACGCAGGTAGAGCTGGCACAATATAAATATATGTTGCCGCGTTTGCAGCGACTTTGGACTCACTTGGAACGCCAGGGAGGAGGTTCCGGTGCCGGTGGCGGTAAAGGTTCTGTGGGACTTCGTGGTCCGGGTGAAACACAGCTTGAGATGGACCGCCGTATCATCCTGAACCGTATGTCATTATTGAAAGAACGTCTGGCGGAGATTGACAAGCAGAAAGCTACCCAACGAAAGAATCGCGGACGCATGATACGTGTTGCATTGGTTGGTTATACCAACGTGGGAAAATCAACCATGATGAATCTTCTCTCCAAGAGCGAAGTGTTTGCGGAAAACAAACTGTTCGCTACTTTGGACACCACTGTGCGTAAAGTGATTATTGATAATCTACCGTTCCTGTTGTCGGATACGGTAGGATTTATTCGCAAGTTGCCTACCGACCTGGTAGAATCTTTTAAATCTACCCTGGATGAAGTGCGTGAAGCAGATTTGCTTGTGCACGTAGTCGATATTTCCCACCCCGGATTTGAGGAACAGATTGAGGTAGTGAACAAGACACTGGCAGAGATTGGCGGCAGTGGCAAACCTATGATACTTGTATTTAATAAAATAGACGCTTACACCTACGTGGAGAAAGCGCCGGACGACCTTACCCCCCGAACAAAGGAAAACTTAACACTCGAAGAACTGATGAAGACGTGGATGGCAAAAATGGAGGATAACTGCCTCTTTATTTCCGCCCGCGAACGAATCAATATAGACGAACTGAAAAATGTAGTTTATCAGCGAGTGAAAGAATTACACGTTCAGAAATATCCCTATAACGATTTTCTTTATCAGACCTACGAAGAAGAGGAAGAATAAACGGGAGGGATTTATGATTTATGATTTCTGAATTATGAGTTGGCTGTGCGATTATGACGGACAACATCACAGTTCATAAATCATAATTCATAAATCATAACTCATAAATCATTTAGTATATGAAAGACTATCGTAGATTGACTGAAGATGAGGTACTTCAGTTGAAGAGCCAGTCGTGTCTGGCCGATGATTGGGGAAATGTATCAGTGGCAGAGGGCTTTAATTGTGAGTACGTTCATCATACCCGTTTCTCGGGTGAAGTGAAACTGGGGGTATTCGAATCAGAATTTACATTGCCAGGGGGAATCAAGAAACATTCGGGATTGCGTCATGTGACGTTGCATAATGTATCAGTGGGCGATAACTGTTGTATTGAGAATATCCAGAACTACATTGCTAACTATGAGATCGGTAGTGATACTTTCATTGAGAATGTAGATATTATTTTAGTGGATGGATTAAGCACTTTCGGTAATGGGGTAGAAGTGGCTGTCTTGAATGAAACAGGAGGTCGTGAAGTGTTGATGAACGACAAACTGTCTGCGCATCAGGCATATATACTTGCGTTGTACCGCCATCGTCCCGAACTGATTAACCGTATGAAATCTATTGCGGATTATTATTCCAATAAACATGCTTCTGCTATCGGCAGTATTGGCAATCATGTCATGATTCTCAATACAGGTTCAATCAAGAATGTCCGGATTGGTGATTACTGCCATATCTGTGGAACTTGCCGCTTATCCAATGGAAGCGTCAATAGTAATGTGACAGCGCCTGTACATATCGGTCACGGGGTAATTTGTGACGACTTCATTATCTCTTCCGGTTCAAAAGTGGATGACGGTACGATGCTGACCCGTTGCTTCGTCGGGCAGTCCTGTAAATTGG
This sequence comes from Bacteroides sp. AM16-13, assembly GCF_003602705.1. Taxonomy (NCBI): domain Bacteria; kingdom Pseudomonadati; phylum Bacteroidota; class Bacteroidia; order Bacteroidales; family Bacteroidaceae; genus Bacteroides; species Bacteroides sp. AM16-13. The sequence continues at coordinate 80,230 of NZ_QTLK01000027.1, read as the reverse complement.
GACATAATTATTCCGCTTCCGATTCTTTGTTTTTTAGTAATTGCCAAGGAGAGAACGGTGAGGCATGTGCTATTTTCGCAGGTCCTTTCACCGTGACACATCATAAATCTACTTTGCTGATTGCCGGAATGTTCTCGTTTATGAATGCAGGTTCGGGATCCAATCAGAGCAACCACATGTATAAGTTAGGTCCTATTCATCAAGGAACAATGGAAAGAGGAGCGAAGACCACTTCTGATTCCTATATCTTGTGGCCGGCACGTGTCGGAGCTTTCTCATTGGTCATGGGACGTCATGTCAATCATGCCGATACTTCTAATCTTCCTTTCTCTTACCTGATAGAGCAGCGGAATACGACTTATCTGGTTCCGGGAGTCAACTTGAGAAGTGTAGGTACTATCCGTGACGCACAAAAATGGCCGAAACGTGATAATCGTAAAGACCCGAACAGGCTGGATTATATCAACTATAACCTGTTGAGTCCTTATACCATTCAGAAGATGTTCAAAGGGCGTTCCATTTTGAAAGAATTGAAACGTGTGTCCGGTGAAACTTCAGAAATCTACTCTTACCAGAGTGCTAAAATCAAGAACTCTTCTTTGAACAACGGAATCCGTTTTTATGAAATTGCTATCCACAAGTTCTTAGGAAACTCCATTATAAAACGACTGGAAGGCATTAACTTCCAGAGTAATGAAGAAATCCGTCAACGCCTGAAACCCGATACGGAAATTGGTATTGGCGAATGGGTAGATGTTTCCGGACTGATTGCTCCCAAGAGTGAGATCGACCGACTACTGGATGGTATTGAGAAAGGAGCAGTCAATCGTTTAAAGTCCATCAATGCAAGCTTCGCGGAAATGCACGAGAATTATTATACTTATGAATGGACATGGGCTTATCATAAGATTCAGGAATTTTATGGCTTAGATCCGGAAACGATCACAGCGCAAGATATCATCGGTATCGTGAAAGCCTGGCAGCAAGCTGTTGTCGGATTGGACAAGATGGTATATGAGGATGCTAAGAAAGAATTCTCGTTATCTTCCATGACCGGATTCGGTGCTGATGGCTCTCATGACGAAATGAAGCAGGACTTTGAGCAAGTACGCGGTGATTTCGAAAGCAATACATTTGTGACTGCGGTGTTGAAACATATTGAAGATAAAACGGCTCTTGGAAATGAGCTCATCGAGCGAATCAAAATGATTGATAAAACGGAAATAGTGTAGCGAGTCAAAAATAAGTAGATAAATAAATGAGAATTTAGGGGCGTAGCGCCCCAACAAGGTTTCCATTCGGCATGTTATCGTTTTAGACATACCCTAAAGGGTGGAACTGTATCTCTTTCAGGGAATACCGAATGGAAACCTTGCTCCGGCGCTACGCCGGTAAATGGGAATTTATCGGTT
>NZ_QTLK01000027.1:0-78808 GCF_003602705.1 Bacteroides sp. AM16-13 | reverse complement strand
AAACCTTGCTCCGGCGCTACGCCGGTAAATGGGAATTTATCGGTTCTTACAATTATATATTTATTGGGGTGCCCTGAAAGGGCTTAATTATATAGCGTAGGGCAACGCCCTACGAAAAAAGCACACCAGCCACAAGCCCTGAAAGGGCGGAACTGTATACAATTATGCCCTTTCAGGGCGCAAATTCAGATTGTCGTTTTTTCGTAGGGCGTTGCCCTACGCTATATAATTAAGCCCTTTCAGGGCACTCCGCAAAATAATCATTTATTGACCTACCTATTTTTATCCTACAATGTTTTATTTCTCAATTTTTAATTCTCAATTCTTAATTTATCATTACCTTTGCCACACTAACTAACATTACGTAATAAAATAAGAAACTTATGGCAACACCTCTGTTTAAGTATCAGCCCATGTTTGAAAAGGGAAAAGATACAACTGAGTATTATCTGCTTACAAAAGACTATGTATCAGTAAGCGAGTTTGAAGGAAATCCCATCCTGAAAATTGAAAAAGAAGGTTTGACTGCGATGGCTAATGCTGCTTTTCGTGATGTATCATTCATGCTTCGTCGTTCGCACAATGAACAAGTTGCTAAGATTCTGAGTGATCCGGAAGCAAGCGAAAACGATAAGTATGTGGCGTTGACTTTCCTGCGCAATGCAGAGGTTGCTTCAAAAGGCGTACTTCCATTCTGCCAGGACACCGGTACTGCTATTATCCATGGTGAAAAGGGACAGCAGGTATGGACTGGATATTCTGACGAAGAAGCGCTTTCACTGGGCGTATATAAAACATACACTGAAGAAAACCTGCGTTATTCACAGAATGCGCCTCTGAATATGTATGATGAGGTAAATACAAAATGTAACCTCCCTGCACAGATTGACATCGAAGCTACCGAAGGTATGGAATATGAATTCCTTTGTGTAACAAAAGGTGGTGGCTCTGCCAACAAGACATATTTGTATCAGGAAACAAAAGCGATCCTGAATCCCGGTACATTGGTTCCGTTCCTGGTTGAAAAGATGAAAACATTGGGGACAGCCGCTTGTCCTCCTTATCACATCGCTTTCGTAATCGGTGGTACTTCTGCTGAAAAGAACCTGTTGACAGTGAAATTGGCTTCTACTCATTTCTATGATAACCTGCCGACTACCGGAAACGAATATGGTCGTGCATTCCGCGATGTCGAACTGGAAAAAGAAGTATTGGCAGAAGCTCACAAGATTGGGTTGGGGGCACAATTCGGAGGTAAATATCTTGCTCACGATGTACGCATCATCCGTCTGCCTCGTCATGGTGCATCTTGTCCGGTAGGTTTGGGTGTATCTTGCTCTGCCGACCGTAACATCAAATGTAAAATCAATAAGGAAGGTATCTGGATTGAGAAACTGGATTCAAATCCGGGTGAACTGATTCCGGCTGAACTGCGTCAGGCAGGTGAAGGTGATGTTGTGAAGATCGATCTGAACCGTCCGATGCCTGAAATCCTGAAAGAACTGACTAAATATCCGGTTGCTACCCGTCTGTCATTGAACGGAACGATTATGGTAGGTCGTGACATCGCTCATGCTAAACTGAAAGAACGTTTGGACCGCGGTGAAGACTTGCCACAATATATTAAGGATCATCCTATTTATTATGCTGGTCCGGCAAAAACTCCGGAAGGCATGGCGTGTGGCTCTATGGGCCCTACTACGGCAGGACGTATGGACTCTTATGTAGAACTGTTCCAAAGTCATGGCGGTAGCATGGTGATGTTGGCAAAAGGTAACCGTAGCCAGCAGGTGACAGATGCTTGTCAGAAATATGGTGGTTTCTATCTTGGTTCTATCGGAGGTCCGGCAGCTATCCTTGCACAGAACAACATCAAGAGCATTGAATGTGTGGAATATCCGGAATTGGGTATGGAAGCTATCTGGAAGATCGAAGTAGAAAACTTCCCTGCATTTATCTTGGTAGATGATAAGGGTAACGACTTCTTCAAACAGTTGAAACCGTGGAATTGCAAAAAGTAACCGGTTGATACCTGTTGGGATAAAACTGTAGGAAGAGGCTGTAAATGCCTTGAATTAATAAAGGGGCTGTCTGACTATTTTATTGTTAGACAGCCCCTCTTCTTATTTTAAGGACTTAAAGACTTTCCGGATATTAACTTTTTCAGTGTAAATATCAACCTTTCATCAGTTATGATTACTTATTCTGTTCTTTTTTCCATTTTTCATATCTCTTCAACACCTTGCTTCCATCTTTGTTATACCAACTATAACCATTTCGGCGTTCGTGTCCGATTTCCGATATATCATATTTTTTAATGCCATCACGGTCGCAGAAAAAAGGCCGGTTTGTTTCCAGATCATAAAAACGTGCCCAAAGAGTAGGACAGTCTTCACAGGGAACCATGCGATAGTCTTTTTTGCCATCACTGTTGGTGAAATATTCCTTCTGTATTCCTTTTATTTCAGACTTTTGGAACCATTTGATAGCACCTTCTATGGATTTTACAACGTCTGCAGATGGATGGGGAAGTGACATCAACAGTAATACAATATTGTCCGACTCTTGTCCGCTTAGTGACGGGAGTTCATAGGCACGTGCCTTGCAGGGTTCCAAAGTGACACGGTCATGTTGGGCGCACCACACTGTTAACTCTCCATTTTGGCGCACCTGCGTTTTGAGTATACACTCTATCCCTTTATTAAATGCATTACGTGCTTGTTCACAGATATTGTCAGGAAGGAAAGTGTACGGAGCTTTCTTTTCGTATATGCTCCGAAGTTGATTCATGACTCTCACCATTGCATTGTCATTGTAGGTGATTTGTACGTAATAACCTTTGGGACGCGGATAAAATTGAGGCCATCCACCGTTTTCATACTGCGATTTGAGCAGATATTGAATACCGTTCAGCACTCCTTCTTTATATTTCTCCTTTTGCGTAGCCAGATAAAGCCGTGACAAATATTCTATTTCTGTCGTGGTGGCATTGTTGTCGATGGTGCTTTGGTTGGTATCTTCTTTAGCTTTTAGTGCCGCATTATATTCTTGTTCCGTCAGTTCTGCCGGCATATAGATATTCTTGGGCCAGCCTCCGGTCGTTTGTTGATAGAGTAACACGTTGTCACCGATGCGTTGGGCTTCTTCCGTCTTGAAGAAATCATCGTCAAATTTAGGGGCGATGTGTACCCATTCTTTGTAGTTCTGTTGTTTTCTGTAATCTGTTGCTTTTTGGGCTGAGGCGTTTGTCAGGATAAAAAGTAGCAGTAAGAAAAGACTTAGTTTTCTCATGGCTTTTATTATTTAATGTTTTTATAGTATGCAAATGTAGGAAGAAAGAAAAACATCGGTATGTAATAACTGTTTTTTATACAGTAAAAATTGGGTTAACCCTCCCGATAAGAAGATTAACCCAATAAAAAAAATAAATGGAAACTACTTCCTTATTCCAGATATTTCGTAATCTTTCCGCTGATTTGCAACAGGGATATTTCGCAAAGTTTCGTGTTATATTCAGCAGAGAGGATGCGTTCTTCTGCATCTAACAAACTTTTTTGTGCTTCACGCACTTCAAAACCGGAGAGGTCCCCCTGTATATAACGGTCCATGGCAATATCGTGATTATCTTTGGCAGTTATCAGGTTTTGACGTTCCAGATTCAACAATTGAAGATTGTTGCGATAGGCTTGCCATAGGTTACTGAGATCAGAGCGGAGTGCTAATTCCAAGTCCTGTCGTTCCAGGCGACGATTTTTGAAAGCCAGACTTGCATTTCTCTTTTCGCGGCGGCGATTACCGTCGAAGATATTAAAACCGACAGTTATTCCGGCATTGAAGCCCAGTTCACCTCTTCTGCTGTTTGCATTGATGTCATACTTGTTGAACGTATATCCATATCCGGTATTTAATTTGAGATATGGATAGTTGCGTGAGTTTATTTTCTTGTAGTCCAATTGGGCAAGTACCGTGTTTTGATCGGCCTTGAGCAAAGAAGCATTGGTTGCTAACGTAGAATTCCACAAATCATCAAATTGCAAGTCGCTGTGTACGTCGATGGTGGAGTCTTTGATAATAATGTTTTGATTGACATTGTTGTTAGCCATCAGTTCATTCAACTGGATGCGTGAAGAATGTAGCAATTCCTGTTGTTTGATGTATTGGGCACTGTCTGCATTGAAATCCACTTTTGCCTGCTGATAATCCAGCCCTGAAAATTTACCGACCAGGTGACTAGCTTCGGCTATGCGCAAGCGCTCTTTGGAAAGTGACATTGCATAATGAAAGTTTTTCAGGCGAATCTTCTGCTGGATAAAATTATAGTATTCGGAAGTCAGGGCAGCAATAAAATCTTCAATAGCAATACGCGTGTTGGTTTCCCCCTGACGTTCCAGCTCTTTCAACTGTTTGTAGGTGGTACTGATATTGAATCCGTCGAAAATAGTCCAGTTGAGGTTAAGGCCGACATTAACCGTCTGATCGTAGACTCCGTTATGCTTTGTTATTTCCCCGGTAGCACGCGCCTTGGTCTCAATATTGTCGAGGTTTCCGGTATATCCGGCAGAGAAGTCCAGTGTAGGCAGGTATCCCGCATTTCCCAACGTTGCGTTGTTTTTGCTGATCTGCTCTTCGTTATGGATGATACGTAAAGAGTAATTGTTTTGCAATCCTTCTTCCAGACACTCCTTGAGAGTGAGAACTTGTGCCTTTGCAAAAGAGACTGATAAGAAGGCACATGCAATGGTGATATAAATGATGCGTTTCATGCAAATTCCTTTCTGTTTCATTCTTGTAGTTTTTTGATTCGGTTAGTCGAAATGTAACTGTAAATAGCCGGTACAATGTACATCGTAAGCAGAGTGGATACGACCATACCACCCACTACCGCCGTACCCATGGCAATACGCTGGTTACAACCTTCTCCGGTGGCAAATGCCAGCGGGATAAGTCCCAAAACCGTAGAGGCACTTGTCATCAGAATCGGACGGAGGCGTTGAAGGGCAGCATCTTTGATGGCACTCATTTTATCCTCTCCGGCTTCCTGTTTCTGATTGGCAAATTCTACAATAAGAATACCGTTCTTCGCCACCAGACCGATCAGCATGATAATACCGATCTGACTGAAAATATTCATCGTAATATCTCCGAAATACATGAAGACCAAAGCTCCGGCAATAGCCAGCGGCACTGTCAACATGATAATCAACGGATCTTTGAAACTTTCAAACTGGGCTGCCAGAATCAGATAAATCAAAAGGATAGCCAGGATAAAGGCGAACATCAGACTGGAGGAACTTTCACGATATTCTTTCGAGTCTCCCGACAGGGCAGTGCGGAAAGTGTCATCCAATGTTTCTTTGGCAATCTTATCCATTTCATCCAAACCTTGCCCGATTGTTTTGCCGTCTGCCAATCCCGCAGAGATGGTAGCTGACACAAAACGGTTATAACGATACAACTTTGGAGGTGCAATACCGCTTTCCAATTCAATCAAGTTGTCCAGCTGAATCATATCCCCGCTACTGCTACGGACGTAAATAGCTTTCAGGTCGGCCGGTTTGTTTCGTTGCTGGCGGTTGATTTCACCAAGAATTTCGTATTGTTTACCGTTCATATAGAAATATCCCATACGCTGTCCACTTAATCCATATTGCAGCGTTTGAGCAATGTTTTTGGTACTTACTCCCATAATACTGGCCTTGTCGCGGTTGATCTGAATACGAGCTTCCGGTTTACTGAACTTCAAATCAACGTCCGCCATCTGGAAAACAGGATTCTCATATACTTTAGCCATAAACTTGGGCAACACTTCTTCCAGCTTTTCCAAATTGGTAGCCTGAAGTACATATTGTACAGGCATGCTTCCACGACGTCCGCCGAAAGAAGACTGCTGCTGTACGAATGAACGCGCCATTGTTTTCTTCTGTACCGCTTTTGATATTTTCTCTGCCACATCCATCTGGGTATAATTACGTTCATTCATATCCTTCAGCGTGATGCGCACGTTTCCGCTACCGCTGGATACACGGGCAGTTACAGCCTCTGCATCAGGCAGAATGGAGTCTACCAGTTGATTGATGTCTTCTGTGTAATCCCTGATATATTCATAGGTGACGCCTTCCGCTCCTCGTGTATTGATACTGATTTGCGAACGGTCTTCAAGTGGGGCCATTTCCGCAGGAACTGCATTCCACAGAATACCAATCAGGCAAATGGTGATGAAAGTAAATGGAAGAGCGATCCAGCGTTTGCTAAGAAAAGCGGCAAGCGAACGGCTGTATAGCCGGTTCATTCCTTCAAAGAACGGTTCTGTTTTTGCATAGAACCAACTTTGTTTTTCCCGTTTAATGAGTAACTTCGTTGCCAACATCGGAGTGAAAGTCAATGCGGCGAATGAAGATATAATCACCGAACCCGAAATAACGATACTGAACTCACGGAATAATCGTCCCGTCATTCCATCCATAAAGACGATAGGGAAGAATACCGCTACCAGCGTAATAGTGGTGGAAATAACGGCAAAGAAAATTTCTTTGGCTCCTTCTATTCCCGCTTCTTTCGGGGCCATTCCTTTCTCTATACGGATGTAGATATTTTCTGTCATAACGATGGCGTCATCTACCACCAGTCCCACCGATAGTACGATGGCGAGCATGGAAAGCACATTGATGGAGAATCCTGCCAGATACATAACGAAGAAAGCACCGATAAGGGAAACAGGGATTACGATACAAGGCACCAACGTGACGCGCCAGTCACGCAGGAAGAGGAAGATAATGATGATTACGAGTACAAAAGCTTCATATACAGTGGACTTAACCTCATTGATAGACGCACGGATAAACTTGGTATTATCAAAACCATAGTTATAGTGTACATCTTCCGGCAAGTCTTTTTTCATTTGCTCCATACGTTGGTATACAGCATCCGCAATCTCAATGTGGTTGGCTCCCGGCTGTGGAATGACTACGACACCCACCATAGGAACGCCGTTCATCTTCATATAACTCTTAATATCAGCCGGCCCCAGTTCAGCACGTCCGATATCACTGAATCGTACAATACGGTTATTCTCTTCTTTGACAATCAAGTCATTGAATTCATCTGCGGTATGCATCAATCCTAGTGTACGGATCGTTAACTCGGTGGTATTTCCTTCGATACTACCTGAAGGAAGTTCCACATTTTCGTTATCTACAGCGTTTTTAACATCGACGGGAGTGATACCGTAGCCTGCCATCTTTACCGGGTCGAGCCAAAGGCGCATGGAGTAACGCTTTTCTCCCCAGATAGATACACTACTTACATCGGAAATAGTCTGTAATTGTTCTTTCACAGTCAGGTCCGCTATTTCACTTAATTCCAACAGAGAACGTTTGTCACTCTGAAGGGCAACCATCAAGATAGGCATGGCATCGGCATCCGCTTTTGAAACTGTCGGTGGGTCACAGTCGCGAGGCAGATAACGTTGGGCACGTGAAACCTTGTCACGTACGTCGTTGGCCGCTGTTTCCAGATCGACGGACAATTCAAATTCTACTGTGATACGGCTTTGCCCCTGCTGGCTCACACTGGACAAAGAACGGATACCGGGAATACCGTTGATATTCTGTTCCAACGGTTCAGTTATCTGGTTTTCGATAACGTCGGCATTAGCTCCCGGATAAGAGCAGCTGACAGAAATAATCGGATTATCTACCGACGGATATTCGCGGACACCCAAATAGTTGTATCCGATGAATCCGAAAAGGAGGATAATAATCGTTAATACTGTGGCTAATACCGGGCGACGTATACTTAATTCGGAGATGTTCATTGATTTATGATTTCTGATTTCTGAATTATGATTTCTGAGTTATGGATTGAAGATTTCTGATTTTTGAATTCTGATTTCTGGTTTCTGGTTTCTGAATGTTTGCTGTATTCTGCTGACTTATAAATCATAAATTATTTGGCTTATAAATCATAAATCAGAATTTATAAATCAGACATTCTCATTCTTCAATATTGTCGAGTGTTACGGCGAGTCCGGTACGGAGTTGCAATGTTCCTGAAGTGATGATTGTGTCTCCTACGTGCAATCCTCTAATCACTTGCACTTCAGATGCGGTGCGGATACCGGTAATAATATCCACCGGTTCGGCCTTTCCTGATTTGTACAGATAGACTTTATCTTTACCCATTTCCGGCACAATTGCTTCCGTTGGGATGGCTATTGCATTAGGAATTTCATCCTTTTTCAACAGCACACTGGCATAACGGCCGGGGAGCAGGGTGCGATTGACATTCGGGTATAATGCACGGGCGGTAAATTGATGCAGATTCGGATCGATGGCAGATTCTACAGCGTATACCTGTGCGCCGAAAGCATCCAATGTTCCTTCAACGCTGAAATTGAGATTGGTACCCTTTTTGATTTGCTTGGCATAGCGTTCCGGAACGGAAAATTCAACCTTCAGTGGAGCGATTTTTGTCAGCTTGGCAACGACTGTGGTCGGAGACGCATACGTACCGATACTGACTTGGCGAAGTCCGATCACTCCGTCAAACGGAGCACGTAGCTCTGTCAGTTCAATATTAGCTTTGATAATCTCTATATCGGCATTCAGGGTTGCTAAATCCGTTTTCACCTGTTCGTAGGCTTCTTTACTGACAGCATCCCGTTTCAATAAAGCATCCTGGCGGAATACACGGTCTTCTGCCAGTTTCAATTGCGAAATCAATCTTTGCAATTGTGCCTGCAACTGCCTGTCATTCACTTTGGCTAGTAATTGGCCTTTCTTTACGGCTGTTCCTTCTTCAAAGTTGATTTCTACAATCTTTCCCGACGTTTCGAAAGATAAATCCACTTCTTCATCGGGTAGAAGTACACCAGTAGTGGTGAACTCATCTGTCAGAGATTGTGGTTTTATGACCTTGGCATTTACATTTAAAACTTGTTTCCCTCTTTTTTTATTACTGCCCATCACTTTGTCGGCGGCTGCTAGTTCGTCGTTTTTTTTCGGTAATTGTGAGTAGATTCCTCCACCGATAATCCCGGCACCAACAAGAATAATGATGCCCCATTTAGTCTTCTTATTCATGGTTTAGTATTGTATATGGCAATTATATTGTACATCTTCAAAAATTAGACTTCCCCTGATGGGAAAGGTTTAAAGAAAGGAAGAGTAAAAAAGAGTTAATCAGTAGGCAGCCCGATATTTTCCTTCCTCTTTATCTTCCAACATATTCAGATAAGAGGTATAACGGGATTCGCTGATGAGGTGCTCTTCCACTGCTTTGCGTACGGCACATCCCGGTTCATGACGATGTGTACAGTTGCCATATTTGCAGTCGGCGGAGGTTTTGAATATTTCGGGAAAATAATGTCCGATCTCTTCTTCTTCCATATCAAATGTGCCGAAGCCCTTGATACCCGGAGTATCGATGATATAGCCATCTCCTTCCACAGGGAACATTTCGGAGAAAGTAGTAGTATGCATTCCTTTGTTGTGGTAGGAAGAAATTTCGCCGGTCTTGGTTTCTATGCCCGGCAGTATGGAATTGATAAGAGTCGATTTGCCGACTCCCGAATGTCCGGAAAATAAAGTAATCTTGCCTTCCAGTGCTTTTTTGATTTCAGCCACTCCAGTGCCGTTCTTTGCGGAAACTTTGAAGCAAGGGTAGCCGATTTGTGTGTATAAGTTGATAAGTGCGTCCAGATAGCGGAGCTCATCTTCGTCGTAAGCATCTACCTTATTAAATACCAGTTTGACAGGGACGCGATAGGCCTCTGCGGATGCAAGAAAGCGATCAATAAAAATAGTGGAAGTTTCCGGATAATTGATGGTTACCACCAACATACATTGGTCGAGATTGGCAGCAAGGATATGAGATTGTTTGGAAAGATTGGATGAACGGCGGATGATGTAGTTCTTTCTATCTTCTATTTCACTGATAAAAGCAGTGCCTTCCTGATTAAGTATAATCCGGACACGATCACCCACTGCAACAGGATTAGTACTGCGAATCCCCTTCAATCGGAAATTCCCTTTGATTTTACATTCAATAGATTGTCCGTCATCGGTTTTCACCTGATACCAACTACCCGTGTTTTTGATTACTAATCCTTTCATATAAATTATAAATTAAAAATGAAGAATGAAGAATTCAGGCTGTGTTTCAACTGAATAATACAGCATTATAATTCCTCATTCTTCATTCTTAATTCTTCATTATTTTTTAGACGGTCATAATTTCTTTATCCTTTTCAGCCAGCATATCATCGATTTGTTTGATATACTTATCATGGATTTTTTGCAGTTTGGCTTCCGCATTCTTCTGCTCGTCTTCTGCCAATCCGTCTTTTACGGCCTTTTTCAGTGCGTCGATGCCGTCACGACGCGCGTTGCGTACGCTTACTTTAGCCGTTTCGCCTTCTCCTTTACACTGTTTTGCCAGTTGTTTACGGCGTTCTTCCGTCAGGGGAGGGATGCCGATACGGATCATTTCTCCATTGTTTTCGGGCATGATACCGAGGTCAGAGTCGATAATTGCTTTTTCGATGACACGGAACATGCTTTTATCCCAAGGCTTGATCACGATACTGCGGGCGTCCGGAGTAGTAATTGCTGCTACATTGCTGATAGGTACCATACTTCCGTAAGAATCTACGCGGATACCATCTAATAAGCGTGCACTCGCTTTTCCGGCGCGGATATGTGCCAGTGCTTCTTCCAGATACATGATGGCCATATCCATCTTTTCTTGTGCATTGTCAAGGCAAGTCTTTACGTCTACCATATTTTTTTGAGATTTAAAATTGCATTTTGATTGATTAAGTAGCAAAAGTATATTATTTTTTGTTCATCTGCAACAGCATACCCATCTTTTTTATGAGTGACTTGCCAATGATAATCAGGGTAACAGCGGTGATAATCATTAAAATACCCATCATTAAGCGGGGAGTCAGTTTTTCGTGAAACAGGAGAACACCGAAGAATAAAGCTGTCACCGGTTCCAGAGCACCCAATATTGCCGTTGGTGTAGAGCCTATATAATGGATGGCCAGTGCGGTACAGACCAGTGATACGGCAGTTGGCAGGATGGCGAGTGATAATACATCGGCCCAGAGCCAGGCAGACGGTATTACTTGCAGTTCCGTACAGAAATTTAAACGGACGATATAAACCGATAGTCCGAACAAAATGGCATAGAAGGTAAGTTTCGTGGTCGGCAGGTTTTTCAATGTCGAACGGTTTACACCTACTATATATATAGCATAAGAGAGAGAAGACAACAGAACAAAGATAATTCCCAAAGTCGATAGCGGTTTGTTGCCGTCTCCCTGATAGAGCAAGGCAATACCTGAAAGTGCCAGCAGGATGGAGAAAACGGTAATGGCGGAAATCTTTTCCTTGAAGAATATTCCCATGATGACAGCTACCATCACCGGATAAACAAACAGAATCGTAGAAGCAATTCCGGCATCCATATAATTATAACTCATAAACAAAAGCAGTGATGAAAAAGAGAATAACAATCCCATAATGACTAAGGGCAAAACGTCTGCCTTATGAAGTGCAAAAGACTGATGCTGCATTTTCATCAGAATACCCAATACGATTGTCGCAAAGAAGTACCGGTAGAATAAAACGGTATCGACACTCATTCCGGCTGCATAGAGCGGAAGTGCAAAAAGAGGATTCATACCGTAGCTCGCAGCGGCAATCGCTCCATAGATAAAACCTTTGGTTTTGTTAGTCATTGTTTTGCTTTTTTTAATGGCGTGCAAAAGTACGCAGTTCACCAATGATAAACAAGTGTTTAGGCGGTTGATAGTATAATTTAATCTTTCGTATGCTAAAAACTATTTCTTGGTAAAGAGATAACTAATCTTGTTTATGCATAAAATTAATCGTCTGACTATAGTCGAACTTGCGTCTGACTACTGTTAAACTTACGTCTGACTATAGTTGAACTTTCGTCTGACTATAGTCAGACGAAAAAGAATTAACCGTCAGATGATTAATTTTATTTGGTAGGGAGATTAGTTATACGCCTCCCGAGTAATAGTCTGCAGGCAATAGGCAATCAGGTTTTTGAATAAACACTTGCATATATCTTGGATTTTCCCGAATATTGCATCTGAATTATCGAAAAACACAGATGACCAAAGTTAAATTTCTTGTTGTTTATTGCCTGTTCATATCGGGACTTTGTTGCATGGCAAATGTGACGAAGGATATCAATATGCGCTTTAAGGACGTAAGGCAGGGACTTTCTCATCAAACGGTCAATTGTTTCTATCAGGATGAATTCGGATTTTTGTGGATCGGCACTCAAGACGGGCTGAATCGATTTGACGGACGTAAGTTTGAAGTATTCAAGCCGGATAACGCTAATCCTTATTCCATCAATATCAATAATATCAGGCAGGTTTGCGGAAATAAAGCCGGATTGCTCTTTATCCGCAGTTTGCAGAGCGTGACTCTTTATGATATGCGTTTGAATCGTTTTAGGGTGTTGCGTGAAGGAGAAGTTGCGGGAATCTGTTATGCGCACGATGCATTATGGATAGCTACCGGAAAGGAAATATACCGTTATCGCAACCTCGACCAGGCGCCCGAGTTATTCTTTTCATTTCCTTCGGATGAGGAGGATGTATTGATGAACAGTCTCATGGTTCGTCAGAATCAGACAGTGGTGGTGGGTACTTCTTCGAAAGGTGTATACTGCATCGACCAGTCTGCACATATCACCCGGCGTATGGATGTGGGAGCTGTCAATTCAATAACAGAAGATAGAAACGGGAGTATCTGGATAGCTACCAGAAACAGAGGGCTCATACGGTTGGATGAAGATGGAACACTTACTCATTTCAAGCATAATAAGGTAGCTGAAAATACGATTAACCATAATAATGTGCGTCATGTGACGCAAGCTAATGATAGTCTCCTGTATATCGGAACCTATGCCGGTTTGCAGACTTTAAACCTGTTTACCGGAGAGTTTACAGATTATGAATATGACTTGAATGTGGAGGCGGCCGATATACGTTCCATTATTTCGATGCATTACGACACTTCGGGGACTTTATGGTTGGGGACTTTCTATCAGGGAATCCAATATTATAATGTAGCGAATGATGCTTTCCATTTTTACCGCTCGTCTACGGCTGTTGGCGGTCATTTGAATTCTTATATTATCAGTTCCATTGCCGAAGACCGTTCCGGCCGGATCTGGTTTGCAAGTGAAGGAAGCGGGTTGAACTATTATGATAAACATACCAAACGCTTTTTCCCTTTAAAAAAGGTCTATTCTCAAGAGCTTTCTTTTAAGATAGTGAAGTCTCTTTATTATGAGAAAGAGCCGGATTATCTTTGGGTAGCTTCTCTTTATCAGGGAATCAACCGGATTAATCTGTCGACCGGGCATATAGAATCTATCTCGGAAAACATCTATACTCCGGAAGGAAAAACAGTTGTTGACAGAGCCTATAATCTGGTGAAAATGATAGAGTTTGCCGGCCACGATTCTTTATTGATAGCTGCCAAGGGAGGATTGCTTGTGTTGGATAAGAAACACCTTCGACTTCATCATTTCGAACACCCTTCGTTGGCTGCCAAACATCTGTCGCAGGTTTGGGATATGACGTTTGACAAAGACGGGGATTTATGGCTGACTACCTCTTTTGATCTGATACGAGTCAACCTCAAAGCGGGCACTGCCCATAGTTATCCTTTCTCCCAAATAGCGCAGAGCACAGCGCAGCATCACATCAACCACATTTTATGTGATAAGAAAGGACGTATATGGCTGGGATCGACAGGCTCGGGA
This sequence comes from Bacteroides sp. AM16-13, assembly GCF_003602705.1. Taxonomy (NCBI): domain Bacteria; kingdom Pseudomonadati; phylum Bacteroidota; class Bacteroidia; order Bacteroidales; family Bacteroidaceae; genus Bacteroides; species Bacteroides sp. AM16-13. Next base: position 64,993 of record NZ_QTLK01000027.1, on the reverse strand, counting down.
ATTTATCTATTTGATAAGAAGACAGATTCTTTTGTGGGATACGGAGCGAAACAGGGATTGGAAAATGGATTTATAACCGGATTGGTGGAGAGCCCTTTGGATGGTTCTATCTATGTGGCAACCAATGGTGGTTTCTCTAAATTCAACCTGGCAACGACTACATTCGAGAACTATAACAGACAGAGTGATTTTCCCTTGAATAATGTAAATGATGGAGGGCTTTATATTGCGTCCGACCACGATATTTACGTGTGTGGTCTGGCGGGTATTGTCTCTATCGCCCAGGAAAAACTGAACAAACAGTCTGTTGACTATGATGTGTTTGTAAAACGGGTGCTTGTGGATAATACGGAAATACAACCACTTGATTCGTTGGGGCTTATCAAAGAAACCGTACTGTATGAACATCAGTTAGTATTGCCGCCCAGATATTCTTCCGTCACTTTTGAGATAGCAAGTAACACCCTGAATAATATTTCTAATATCGGCCTGGAATATAAACTTGAAGGCTTTGACAACGAATATATGAAGGCGGGCGATAATACGATGATTACCTATACCAATCTTCATCCGGGGCATTATACTTTCCATGTCCGTGGCGACCAGGTGGGTGTTCACGGTCAGGAAGCACCTTCCGTTAGTTTTGAGCTGATAGTGGAGGCTCCGGTTTATCAGCGGGCATGGTTTATTTTGCTGATGGTGCTGACAGCTATCCTTATTGCCGGCTATATTATCCGTATGTTCTGGATACGAAAAACCTTGCGGCACTCTTTATTGGCCGAGAAACGGGAAAAAGAGTATATCGAAAGTGTGAACCAGTCCAAACTGCGTTTCTTTACCAATGTATCGCATGAATTCCGTACTCCGTTAACACTTATATCCAGCCAGCTCGAAATGCTCCTGATGCATAAGGACATTATTCCTGAAGTATATAATAAGATTCTGGATATTTATAAAAATTCCCGCCGGATGAATAACCTCGTGGATGAAGTCATTGATATCCGCAAGCAGGAGCAGGGATACTTGAAACTAAAGATTTCTAAAGAGAATATTGTGGCGGTGATAGAGGAAATTTGTGGCTCTTTCTATAGTTATGCCCAACTGAATAAGATAGATCTCCGCTTTTCTTCCACTCTGAAAGAAGCTGATTTGTATATTGACAAAACACAGATAGAGAAAGTATTCTATAATTTATTGTCCAACGCTTTTAAGTATACGAAGCCTGGTGACTGGATTTCTGTTGAACTGTCAGCGGAAGGAGATAATGACATTGTGATTTCAGTCAACAACCTGGGGGTAGGCATTGATAAATCCAAGATCAAACATGTATTTGAACGGTTTTGGCAGGATGATTCGGCAACAACCACACGAACTGTCAAAGGATCGGGCATTGGATTGGCGATGGCGAAAGGAATTGTAGAGTTGCATCAGGGAACCATCGGAGTGGAAAGCGAACCGAATGGAGTTACCTCTTTTACCGTTACTCTCCACCGGGATGCGAATATGAATATGGAAGCCTCTTCCTCCGCAGACGAGCACGTTGCCGAACATTATATAATAGAGCCTCAAGAAATCTCGGAAATGGTGAAGCCGGATAAAACGGTGAAAATACTGATTGTAGAAGATAACCCGGAAATGCGTAAAGTATTGACGCAGATTTTTGAACAGATATATGAGGTATATACGGCTGCCGACGGGCAGGAAGGATTGGAACGGGCTTCTTCGCTCCAACCGCAGATGATTGTAAGTGACATCATGATGCCTGTCATGTCCGGACTGGAAATGTGCGAGAAGTTGAAAAGTAATTTGCAGACCAGCCATATACCTGTTGTCTTGCTGACAGCCCGTAACCGGGAAGAACATACCTTGGAAGGCTTGCAGACAGGTGCGGATGATTATATCTCCAAACCTTTTAATATCAAGATATTGGTAGCCCGGTGCAACAATATCATCCAGACTCGTAAACTACTTCAACAACGGTTTGTTCGAAACGACGAACCTAAAGTGGAAGACCTTCCGTTCAATCCGATCGATAAAAAGATGTTGATGGATGCTACGGCGATTGTGGAATCTTATATTGATAACCCAGACTTTGACGTAGCTACTTTTGCACGAGAAATGTGTATGAGCAGAACGTTGCTTTTCACTAAATTGAAAGCATTGACCGGACAGACCCCGAATGACTTTATTTTATCTTTGAGACTGAAAAAAGCAACAGAAAAATTGCGGAATGACCCTAATGCCCTGATTGCTGATATAGCATTTGATTACGGTTTTTCTAATCCAAGTTATTTTATCCGGTGTTTTAAGAATGCTTATGATATTACTCCGGCTGCTTATAGACGGAAATATGCAAACTCTTAATTTATAGTGTTTTATATACTTTCTGCCTGACGAGATTTGTACTATTTGAACTTTTATACGGACGATTCTATTATTCGAAATCATTAATAATTGGGATTTTTGCGCTGTAATCATTCAAATTATTACATAGTATGAAAAACATCGTAATTAAATGGGCTGTGTTCCTGACAGCCTTTCTTATCTCTTTAGAGGTTAGTGCTCAAAACGTCAGAGTTTCTGGAGTGGTGACAGACGCACTTGGACCGATCCCCGGAGTTAATATCATGGAGGAGGGGACTACTAACGGTACAGTGACGGATGTAAATGGAAAATATTCAATCAGTGTATCGGCTAAATCTACCCTTGTTTTTTCTTGTATAGGATATAAGGAACAAAAAATACGTGTCGGTACGAAAACGGTGCTGAATGTGAATATGGTGGAAGAGTCGAAAATGCTCGATGAATTGGTGGTTGTCGGTTATGGAGTTCAGCGTAAGAGTGATGTAGCCACTTCGGTAGCTTCGGTCAAAGCGGATGAAATGAAAACATTTCCCGCCGGCAATGTGGCTGATATGTTACGTGGACGTGCGGCAGGTGTGAATGTAACGAGTAGTTCCGGACGACCGGGATCGACTCCTTCGATTACCATTCGTGGTTCCCGTTCTATCAGTGCGGACAATGCACCTTTATATATTATAGATGGTTCTCCTTCCAGTGCAACAGAGTTCAGTACGTTGAGTGCGGATGATATTGAATCGGTTGAAATCTTGAAAGATGCTGCGTCACAGGCTATTTATGGTGCACGCGCCAGTGACGGTGTGGTACTGGTGACTACCAAACGTGGTAAAGCCGGAAAAGTGGAAGTCAACTATAATGGTTATCTGGGTATTCAATCTCTCTGGAGAAATTTCGATTTCTACTCTCCCGAAGAATATATGCAGCTTCGTCGTGAAGCAAAGGCGCATGATAAAGGAATAATTGATGCGCGTGAGATTTCTATAGCCGAAGCGTTGGAAGACGAGGTGATGCAACGGGTATGGGCCAGCGGAAAGTTTATCGACTGGGAAAAAGAAATGTTCAGAAATGCAATCTATCATAATCACGACGTCAGTGTACGTGGAGGAACAGAAAAAATCAAAGTATCGGCAGGTGCCAACTACTTTGACCAACAAGGAATGGTGGTTACCGGATCGGGGTATCAGAAGTTTTCTTTAAGACTGAATCTGGACTTTGAAATAGCTAAATGGATTAGTTTCGGTATCAATTCTTCTTATGCGATGACAAAACAAGATCGTGAGGATGGTAACTTTAATGATTTTATTACCAGTTCTCCATTGGCGGAGATATATGATGCGGATGGCAAGTATACAAAATATATCAACTCGGAAGGAAATTATAATCCTTTGTACCGTGCCGAACATTATGGACGTGAAGTAACTCGTGATAATTACCGCCTGAACTTTTTTATGGATGTGAAACCTTTCAAGGGATTCAATTATCGTCTGAATACTTCTGTTTATAATCAGACGTCTGAAGACGGTTCTTATAAAGATTCCCAATATCCGGGAGGCGGAGGAACGGCGGTTCTTGACGAATCGCGTACACAGAACTGGCTGGTTGAGAACATTGTGACCTATAAAGTGCCTATCCGGAACAAGAAACACCAGTTGACATTGACCGGCGTTCAGTCTGTCGACCATAATGGGTCGAAGTCTATCGGGTACTCGGTTGAAAATCTTCCGGTGGATAAAGACTGGAACTTCATTTCTCAAGGTGAGTTTACAGGCAAGCCTCGTCGTCAGTTTAATGAAAATAACTTGGTGTCTTTCATGGCTCGGGCGCAATATTCGCTTTTAGATCGTTATTTGTTGAACGTGGCTATCCGCCGTGACGGTTCCAGCCGTTTCGGAAAAGAAAATAAATGGGGAACTTTCCCGTCGGCAGCTTTTGCCTGGCGTGTCAATCAGGAGAGTTTCCTAAGAGATGTGTCGTGGATTGATAACCTGAAACTGCGTGTGAGTTATGGTATTGTAGGTAATCAGAACGGTATCGGCAATTATACTACTTTGGGACTGGCTGATAATAAAGGATATGAGTTTGGAAATGTTTTTCAAATGGGATATTTGCCGGGCAAGGAACTGTCTAATCCAAACCTGAAATGGGAACAGTCTGCAACAGCTAACTTTGGTGTTGACTTTAGTTTCTTCAATGGGCGTCTGAATGGTACGGTTGAGTATTATAATACTCATACGAAGGATTTGTTGGTGAAACGTTCCCTGAATGCGTCACTCGGATATACTACCATGCTAGATAATCTGGGAAAGACGAAATCCAGTGGTATCGATCTTTCTTTAAATGGTGACGTGGTACGTACAAAGGAGTTTACCTGGACACTCGGAACTAATTTCAGCATGTATAAGAATGAAATTGTCCGTATTGACGATACTCTCGATGAGAACGGGAAACCGGCAAGTCAGGTAGCCCAGGGGTGGATTATCGGAGAACCGATCAATGTATACTATGATTATCTGATAGATGGAATTTTTCAGTATGATGATTTTGATATCACTCGTGATGGTACGGGAAATCTGGTCTATACACTGAAAAACACCTATGATAGTGATAATGACGGTGTGGCCGACAGTCCGATTAATTACGGTGGCGCTATTGAACCGGGAATGGTCAAGGTGCGTGATAACAACGGGGATGGAAAGATTACAGCTGATGACAGGGTACCTATCCGTAAAGATCCGAAGTTTACACTCTCCCTTTCTTCTACATGGAACTGGAAAGGATTTGACCTGTTCATGGACTGGTATGGAGTTTCCGGCAGAAAGATTAAGAACGGTTATTTGTACGAGTATAATTCCGGTGGTTCTTTACGTGGAAAATTGAATGGGGTGAAGGTGGATTATTGGACTCCGTTCAATCCTTCGAACAAATTCCCACGTCCTTCTTATAGTGCGGACCCTGCATATTTGAGTGCCATTGCCATTCAGGATGCTTCTTATATCCGTTTACGCACCTTACAACTGGGATATACTTTCCCCACCCGACTATTGAAGAATACTCCGATTCATAAATTACGATTGTATGCAACTGCTACTAACTTGCTGACATTTACGGAGTTTAAATCTTATAGTCCCGAACTGACTCCAGGGTCTTATCCGGAGTCCAGACAATATGTGTTTGGTGTCAATGTTTCATTCTAAAATAAAGAATCCTTATGAAAAAGTTAATATATACAGCCTTTGTCATTTGCGGAATGTTGACCGCTTCCTGCTCGGATTTATTAAATCTGGAATCAAAAACAGACGTGACGAATAATTATCTGTTCACTACTCCCGAAGGGTTGAATACTGCCGTTACAGGATTGTATTCCCTGGCACGTGAATTGCCGGGTGGAGCGGATAATAACGAATCTAATCTGTACATCGTTACCATGTGTGACTTTAATACGGATATTGCCATACTTAGAGCAGGTGTTTCTACCTCAATCGGACGTTTGAATACAAGTTTTACTCCAAGTACTGGAGATGTCAATAAGTTCTGGAAACATCACTATGGGATTATCGGAAAAGCAAATGAAATTATTGTAGCGGCAGAAGCCTTGGGACTGGATGACAGCGATGTATTGCACGCATGGAGTGAAGCGAAATTCTTCAGAGGACGGAGCTATTTTGAACTTTGGAAACGCTTTGACCGCCTTTATCTGAACGTCACTCCAACCACTGTCGATAATCTGAAACGGGAGTATAAACCGGCTTCTCATGAAGAACTGATGACACTGATGACAACTGACTTGGATGATGCGATGAAAGGTCTGGACTGGTCACTTCCTCAAAATAACGGAAATGTATTGTATGGACGGGTAACGAAAGCGACTGCCAAACATGTCCGTGCACAGGTTGCCATGTGGGAATCGGATTGGGATACAGCCATTGAGGAATGTGAAGACATCTTTAAACAGGAGGGCATTTACTCAATGGAAAAGAAGGCCGAGAATGTATTTAATAGCGCAGATTTGAAATCCCCGGAAGTGTTGTGGAGTTTCCAATATTCACAAAACTTGGGTGGAGGAGGTTCCGGAACTCCGGTTGCCGGACATCGTATCTCTATTCAGACCACTACCCGAATCAATAAAATTGCAGGTTGTATCAATACGGCCGATCAGGGTGGATATGGTTGGGGACGTATTTATCCGAATACCTATTTATTGAGTTTGTATGATCAGGCTAAAGATACACGATACAATGAATTGTTTGTACACCGTTTCAAATACAATGATCCTACTTCTCCTAAATATGGCGAATTGATTCCCCTTGCGAAAAGTTCCAGTTATTGTGAGACGTTGCATTTCATGTCGAAAAAATACTTTGATCAGTGGACTATGGCCGATAATCCGGACCGGACAACGGGATTCAAGGATTTGATTGTCTATCGACTGGCTGAAACTTACTTAATGGCGGCAGAAGCGTATATGCGCCGTGACGGAGGAATGAGCACGGATGCTCTGCGCTGTTACAATAAAACATGGGAACGTGCCGGGAATGACAAATTTGCGGGACCTCTGACGCAAGATATTCTTTTGGATGAATATGCCCGTGAACTGAACTTCGAGGGAGTCCGCTGGCCTTTACTGAAACGTTTGGGGCTTTTGGGTGAAAGGGTGAAAGCGCATTATGGCGAGACGAAAGCTGAAAATCCTTATTTAGATAAAGATTATGCGGAATGTCGTACCAGTTTTGTAGTTGGAAAGCACGAATGTTGGCCTATCCCACAGGAGCAGATTGACTTGATGGGGAAAGAGAATTTTCCGCAGAATGAGAATTGGTATTAAGCGATTGATTATCTGAAAAACATGAATGAGTATGAAAAGAATAATATATCTGTTATTGATTTTAAATCTGGGGCTGCTTTCCTGTGTCGATGATGCGTCGGTACGTGTGATGCCTGAATTTAATTGTAAAGATACAAAAGTAAACTTGGCAAAAGCGGCGGGTTCTTTCGTTACATCGCTATTATATACTAATGTCGGTCAGGTTGTTGCTCAATATCAAGCGGAGTGGCTTTCTGTAGATGTAAACGCTAAAAGTGTAATATACACTGCCTTGACGCAGAATGACGGTGAGGATGCAAGGAGTACTGTCGTGAAACTGACTTGCGGTTCATATACAGTGGAAGTGACGGTTACACAGGATTCCAAAGAACCGGATCTTTCTTTGAAGGTAGGACAAAGTGTAGATGATGGTATCGGTATGATTTTCTGGGTGGATCCTTCGGATAAGATGGTAGGAAAAGCTGTATCTGTAAAACGTCAGGGAGGAAATCCTTTTGAGGCTTCTGTGATGTCTCATAATGCGCTTTCTACAGTGAATGGATATGCCAATACGGCTTTGTTTACTGCTCCTGCTGCAAATGATGCAGTGGCATACTGTCAGTCGTTGGGTGATGGATGGTATCTGCCTGCACGTGATGAGTTATGGGAGTTGTTTGATGTTTACAACGGTATTGGACATGCTGATCCGGATTTTGCTTCGGTTGTACCTGATAAGTTGACGGAAGTTGAGAAAGCGGCACGTGCGGCATTTGATAAGATGTTGACCGATTTGCAGGGTGATGTGATAAACGAGGCTGCCGGTTCGGGCAATGGGGAAAGCTATTGGTCGAGTACGGAAAATGCAGCAGGGGATAAGGCTTATTGGGTACGTTTCGGAAAGTCTGGTGCTGATGCAGGAAATAAAACAGCTACCAACCGTTTTGTGAGATGTATGCGCACAGTTGGTGATTATACTTATCCTGAAGAGCCGGCAACTCTGACGGTTGCTCCCAATCCTGTGACATTGGAAGGTGCTAACGAAGCGGAAGCAAATGTTACGTTGACATCCAATAAGAGTGTGTTCAGTGTAGTGTTGGCAGATGATTCCTGGCTTTCATATACTATTTCAGGCACAACAGTTACGTTCAAGGCAAAATCAAAAAATACCACTGGTAATATTCGTACGACAATTGCTACAATAACAGCCGGTACTGGCGCAGCCGCAAAAGCAGTGGAGGTAACGGTGAATCAAAATGTAGCTGCCGAGGGAGACGCTTCCCTCGAATTGAGTACCAATGCGGTGACTATTACTCCTGATGCGGTAGCAAAATCAGAGGTAATTACAATGATTTCTGATGAGACGGAATTTGCAATAAATATCACTGATGAATCTTGGGTGAAAGCGTATGTTGATGTAACAAGTAAAACTCTTTATTTTTGGACATTATCTCCCAATCTGAATAGTTCTAGCCGGGTAACGACTGCTACGGTAACAGCCGGAAGCGGAGCGAATGCGCCTAAACAAGAGGTTACGATTACACAGAGAGGACTTTTAAGTTCCGAGTTTGCGGTGGGACAGGTAATTGCGGATAATGGATCGTTGAAAGGAGGCATTGTTTTCTGGGTAGATGCAACTAATCGTGGTAAGGCTAAGATTATGTCGTTGGACAGAGAGAATTTGGCATGGTCTACAGCAGGCTCTCCGGCTTCTACTGGTTTGACTTTATCTAATGATAACGGTTTGGCAAATACTACTGCCTTGGCAGCATTGCCGAATGCAGCGGAAATGCCTGCTCTTAAATATTGCATGGATAAAGGTTCCGGATGGTATTGGCCTACAAGATCGGATCTGGAACAGATGTTTGAAACCTATAATGGGACTAAAGTAGCAGATGCGACGGAGGATAATCCGAATGCGATTACTGATTTTGAGAAAGCAAATCGTGCGGCATGGGATCTGATAGTTACTAATGTAGGAGGAACTGCTATGAATACGGCAGCGGCTTCTTCTACCGGAGATTCTTATTGGGCTAGTCGTGAAACGTCAAGTGGTACAAATGCATTTTATGTACGTTTTGGAAAACCGCTTGCTTGGGATAAAGCAAATGGGAAAAAGTCTGGGGCAAGATATATTCGCGCAGTCCGTTCAATCTCGAAATAATGGTATTAGGTATGTATAAGGTATATAGAAAAATAATCTTAGCCTGCTTGTTATTGATTGTTGCCGGCACGGTCTGCGGTCAGCGTGTGACGCAAACGATCAACGATGGTTGGAAGTTCTCCCTCTTTGAGGGAGACGCGTCCACTGCTGACTTTGATGTGTCCGGTTGGACTGACGTTTCCATTCCTCATACTTGGAATGCAAAAGATGCAGAAGATGAAATCCCCGGTTATTTCCGGGGAAAAGGCTGGTACAGGAAAGCCGTGATAGTGGAGGAACTGATTGCAGGTCAAAGAGTTTATCTTTGTTTTGAAGGAGCCAATCAGGAGACAAATGTATTTGTGAATGGAAAGTTGGTAGGGAATCATAAAGGTGGTTATTCTGCTTTTACGTTTGATGTGACTGACTATGTTCATACCGGACGCAATTTGGTGGCAGTGAGTGTTGACAACTCTTATAATCCGGATATTGCTCCTCTTTCGGCGGATTTCACTTTCTTCGGCGGACTTTATCGGGATGTTTATCTGGTGTATACTTCGCCCGTGCAACTGTCTACCACTCATTATGCTTCCAGTGGAGTATATCTCAAAACTGTTGGGATAACAGATGCTCAAGCGGAAGTGTGTGCAAAAACATTCTTGTCCAATGCTTTGAAAAGTAATCAGGCATTGATTCTTGAAACGGAGATTTTGGATGCAGACGGTAATAGAGTGGCACTTTCCGCAAAGAAAGTGAATGTGAAAGCAGGAGAGAAGAATGTAGCCTTTGAAGCGTTGATGACTATTGCGCAACCCAAACGGTGGGATGTTGATTCTCCTTATTTATATAAGGTGTATAGCCGTTTGAAGAATAAAAAGGGAGAAGTTCTCGATTGCGTTGTTAATCCGCTGGGAATCCGTGAATATCATTTTGATGCGGAGAAAGGTTTTTTCCTGAACGGGAAATATCGGAAATTGATTGGTACCAGCCGGCATCAGGATTACAAAGGAATGGGGAATGCCTTGCGGGATGAAATGCATATCCGGGATATACAGTTGAGTAAGGATATGGGAAGTAATTTCCTGCGAGTGGCTCATTATCCGCAAGATCCGGTTGTGATGCAGATGTGTGATAAGTTGGGGCTGTTGACTTCGGTTGAAATTCCGATTGTAAATGCCATTACTCAAAGTAGGGCGTTTATGGACAACTGTGTGGAACAGGCTACGGAAATGGTTTGTCAGAACTATAATTATCCGTCTGTCATCATTTGGGCTTACATGAATGAAGTGCTTTTGCGTCCTCCCTTTAATCCTGACAACAAGAAAGAACGGGCGGAATATATGAAGTTTCTTCATCAAATAGCTTCGGCTGTTGAGGCGCAGATCAGAAGTCTGGACTCGGAACGCTATACCATGTTGCCTTGTCATTCTGCTTCCCAAATCTATCAGGAAGCAGGGATTACTGAATTGCCGATGTTATTGGGATTTAATCTTTATAATGGATGGTATGGTGGTAATTTGGGCGGATTTGAAGAGAAACTGGAAGAACTTCACAAGGAGTTTCCTCATAAACCGTTGCTTATTACCGAATATGGGGCGGATGTAGATACTCGTATTCATTCTTTTTCGCCTGTGCGGTTTGATTTTAGTTGTGAGTTTGGCTCTGTCTATCATGAACATTATTTGCCTGAAATTCTAAAGAGGGATTATATCGTGGGGGCTATGGTCTGGAATTTGAATGATTTTTATTCCGAAGCCAGAAGAAATGCCATGCCTCATGTGAACAATAAAGGGTTGGTAAGTACGGATAGAGAACGTAAGGACGGATATTTTCTTTATCAGGCTTATCTGAAAGAGTCACCTGTTCTGCATATTGCTTCTAAATCTTGGAAGAATAGGGCAGGAGCCAGTCGGGATGGAAAGAGTTGTACGCAACCGCTGAAAGTTTATACTAACGCGGATAAGGTGGAGGTCTTTTTGAATGGAAAAAGTTTGGGAGTATATCCGGTAGCAGATAAGGTGGTTTCCGTGGACATTCCTTTTGTAAACGGAAAGAATGTGGTGGATGCTGTGATTGAAAAGGAGGGACGTGAATATCGTGACCAGTATGTTTGTGATTTTAAATGTGTCAATGTGAAGAATGGCTTTACGGAAATCAATGTACTACTGGGTGCTCGACGCTATTTTGAGGACCGGATAGCAGAGATGTGCTGGATACCCGAACAGGCTTATGCAGAAGGTTCATGGGGATATATTGGTGGGGAAGTGGCTCCGAACAAAACTCGTTATGGCTCTTTGCCTGCCAGCGATACAGATATACTGGGGACGGATCAGGATCCTGTCTTCCAGACACAGCGAGTAGGTATTGAAGCTTTTAAGGCAGATGTACCGGATGGTGTTTATGCTGTATATTTATATTGGACAGAACTTACTTCTGAAAATAAAAGAGAGGCTTTGGTGTATAATTTAGGAAATGATGTGGTGAGGGAGGACTATATTAACCGGGTATTTTCTGTGGATATAAATGGAGTATCTGTTGCCAAACAACTGAATATTGCAGAAGAATACGGTTCCGAACGTGCGGTTATTAAGAAATATATTGTTCCGGTTTCACAAGGAAAGGGGCTTGTCGTTCGTTTTGGAGCGGTGGAGTCTGTGCCCATTTTAAATGCAATACGAATCGTAAAAGAATATTAGATGATGAAAAATAGTATAGTTATATTGTTTTTACTGCTGTTATCCCAGTTTGGTTATGCCCAGGGACGTACATTTAAGGTCACTGCCCGTCCGTGGGTGAAAGGACAGAAAAATCTGCCTTGGAAAGAGTATGATACCCGTACTATTGCTCAATTGGATGGGTTCAAACCTACTGGTAAAGTACGTGTGAATAAGTATGGAAGTGATCTGGATGCTCCCAGGTATCGGGCTACAGGATTTTTCAGGGTAGAACGTATTAGAGATCGATGGTGGATGATTGATCCCGATGGGTATCGGCATTTGCAGAAAGTGGTGGTAGGAGTACGTTTAGGTACTTCCGAACGCAATAAACAAGCAATGCTGGACAAATTCGGTACGGAGGAAAAATGGATCGAAGGAACGGCACGGATGATTCATTCGCTGGGCTTTTCCGGGGCCGGCTCCTGGAGTAATGAAGAAGCTATTGCCTCTTACAATGCCTCTCATAAGGAGGTACTGACTCGCTCAATCATTCTGAACTTGATGAGTGGATATGGGAAGAAACGAGGAGGAACTTATCAGTTACCTGGTAATACGGGATATCCTAATCAGTGTATTTTCGTTTTTGACCCGGAGTTCGAAACCTATTGCGATGAGATGGCACAAAAACTGGTCGCAAATAAAACGGATAAAAATATCATCGGCTATTTTTCGGATAATGAACTGCCGTTCGGGCCGAAGAATCTGGAGGGGTATCTGACTTTGAAGAATCCCAATGATCCGGGAAGATTGTATGCAGAATCCTGGTTGAAACAGCAGGGTATTACTTTGCAGCAAATTACGGACGAACATCGGGAAGAGTTTGCGGGGGTAGTAGCGGAACGATACTATAAAGTGGTGTCGGAAGCGATTCGGAAGTATGATCCCAATCACCTTTATTTAGGTAGTCGTCTACATGGAAAACCTAAGTTTATCCGCCAGATTGTGGAAGCGGCAGGCAGGTATTGTGATGTCGTTGCTATTAACTACTATGGTGCATGGACACCGAGTGAGAAGACCATGAAGCATTGGGGCGAATGGGCTCAAAAACCTTTCATCATCACGGAATTTTATACGAAAGGAATGGATTCAGGGCTGGCAAACACAACAGGGGCAGGTTTTACCGTTCAAACCCAGCAGGAACGTGGATATGCCTACCAGCATTTTGTTTTAGGATTATTGGAAAGTGGGAATTGTGTCGGATGGCATTGGTTTCGTTATCAGGATAATGATCCGACGGCAAAAGGGGTAGATCCTTCGAATCTGGACTCTAACAAAGGGCTGGTAGATAATGAATACAATCTTTATAAACCGTTGGCCGATGCTATGAAAGAATTGAATATCAACGCTTATCGTTTGGCTGACTGGTTCGACCAACAATCAACTAATAATAAATAAAATACATACCATGAAAAAACTATTTATATTGGGAACTTTTCTGTTTATAAGTTCTATTCCTATGGTGTCTTGTACGGATGATGATGATAAAGATCCTAATTTTATGCCTCCTGACATAGTGATGGGAGGGGGAGATGTAGAGTCGGAATATCCGGAAGATTTGCCTGCTCCCGGAGCTTCTGTGATGTATACTCCGTCATTAAATGCCAATATGTATCGCCCTATCAGTGTTAAGTATTCCAGTGCTTATCCGCCTATATCCAGTTGGAAAACAGAGAATACACGTATTATTGCGTATATGGACGGGTATAAGCCGGCTATTAAAACGTTGAAAGCGTATCAGGAGTCGGTTAATAAATACGGAAGTTCGACTACACTTCCGAAACAGGCGGCTACGGGAAGATTTTATACGAAGAAAATAGACGGACGTTGGTGGTTGGTTGATCCGGAAGGTTGTCTGCATCTGGAACGTAGTGCGACTTCTTTGCGTAAGGGAACTTCCAGTCGTAATAAAACGGCCTGGAATAGCAGGTTTGGAACTGATGAGAAATGGTTATCTATTACTCAACGTGAATTGAGTGAGATCGGCTTTCACGGTACAGGTGCTTTCTGCACAGGAACTTATTCACTGATTCAGACTCATAATGCTTCCAATCCGAGCAGTCCGTTAACTTTGGCGCCTTCATTTGCTTTTTTAAGTCAGTTCAAGAGTGCGAAGTCTTATAATTACCCTGGAGGAAGCGATGATAACGCAGCAGGTCTTGTGTTTTATAATGGATGGAGTGAATGGTGTGAATCATATTTGGCAGGTAGTGCTTTCGCAGATTATTTGCGTGATCCTAATGTGTTAGGTTTCTTTTCGGATAATGAGATAAACTTCTCTTCAAACAGTTCCCGGATTTTAGATCGTTTTCTGGCTATCAGTAACTCAAGTGATCCGGCTTATGTTGCGGCGAAAGCTTTTATGGATTCTAAAGGTATGCAAAGTGTGACGGATGACTTGAATAATGAGTTTGCCGGGATTGTAGCAGAGAAATATTATAAAGCAGTGAAAGAGGCAGTGAAGAAAGTAGATGATAAGTTGCTTTATCTGGGAACAAGATTACATGGAACTCCTAAATATATGGAAGGAGTAGTGAGAGCTGCCGGAAAATATTGTGATGTTATTTCTATCAACTATTATAGTCGTTGGAGTCCTGAACTGACAACAGCGATTGCTGATTGGGCTAATTGGGCGGACAAACCGTTTCTTGTAAGTGAGTTTTATACGAAAGGGGTGGAGGACTCTGATCTGAATAACCAGTCGGGAGCCGGATATTCTGTTCCTACACAAAACGAGAGAGCTTATGCTTATCAGCATTTTACATTAGGATTGCTTGAAGCTAAGAATTGTGTTGGCTGGCATTGGTTCAAATACCAGGATGATGATGGTACGGACAATTCGTCGAAACCTGCTAATAAAGGTCTTTATGATAATTCTTATCAACTCTTTCCTTATCTATCTTTCTTTGCCCGCGAATTGAATTTTAATGCGTATGATTTGATTCAGTATTTTGATAAATAGGTGTTTGTTTCTATATAATATTTGAGAGGAAAAACAAAGTGCGAATTTTACAGGATTAGTTTTGGTTAAAGCTATACTGCAAAATTCGCACTTCTTATTTTTTAATGAATAATCAATGTTTTATCAGAGTAGAGTATCATCTGATAGACAAATGAATATCGGTAGTGAAATATTAGTTATGTACTAACGTACCTATCTCTTCTCCACTGATAACCTTCTTTAAGTTGCCTACTGTGTCCATATCAAATACGACGATTGGCAGATTGTTTTCTTTACACATACAAGTCGCTGTCAAATCCATGACTTTCAAACCACGTTTCAGTACCTCATCGTATGTAATATCATCGAATTTGGTAGCGGTAGGATCTTTTTCGGGGTCAGCTGTGTAAATACCATCTACACGAGTACCTTTCAGCATAACGTCTGCTTCGATTTCTATGCCTCTAAGTGAAGAACCGGTGTCAGTAGTAAAGAAAGGATTTCCCGTTCCAGCGGACATAATGACTACTTCGCCGTTCTCCATACATTCGATAGCTTTCCATTTACTGTAGAATTCACCGATAGGTTCCATCCGGACTGCTGTCAACACACGTGCCTTTACACCGGTAGCCACAAGAGCAGAACTTAGAGCGAGACTGTTGATTACGGTAGCCAACATTCCCATTTGGTCTCCTTTCACACGATCAAAACCTTTATTGGCTCCGCTTAGTCCGCGAAATATATTGCCTCCTCCGATAACGATACCAATCTGTACCCCTTGCTGGTGGATTTCTTTGATTTGTTCAGCATATTCTGCCAGTCTTTTTTCATCAATGCCATATTGCTTTTCGCCCATTAAGCTCTCTCCACTAAGCTTTAGTAAGATTCTTTTATACTTTGCCATACCTTTTGCTTTTTATTGTTTGCCGCAAATATAGAGATAATTTATCGGATAGCCTCACCGGGATACGATTACTTTTTTCATTATTTGTCTTCCCAAAAGGGTTTGTACAATTCCCCGCAATGAAAGATAAACGAGAAAAGCCAGCCACAGGGCATGATTTCCTAAAAGGGGATGGAAAGCGTAATAGACTCCAAAGAAGCTGGCAGAGGCAACTAACATGGAGTAAAGCATCTGCCGGGTAGCAGTGGCACCGATAAAAATGCCATCCCATAAGAAAGCGGAGAAACCGGCTAACGGAATAATGAGTGCCCAGTAAAAATAAGTGTCTGAAGCGCTGATTACTGAAGTGTCATTGGTTAGTAATCCCAGGAATTCTTTTCCGCCAGCTGCATAGAGAATTGTGAATACCAGTGAAAGACCGAATCCCCAATAGAAAAGGTGATGCACTGTGTTACGTAAGCCTGTTTGGTTTTTAGCACCAATGTAACGGCCGGTCAGTGCTTCACCGGCATAAGCAAATCCGTCCATAATGTACGAAAACAAAGTAAATAATTGCATGAGCAAGGTGTTCACGGCTAATACGATTTCTCCTTGGGCGGCCCCTGCAGAAGTAAAAAACATAGTGACTATAACAAGGCAGAGGGTACGGAAGAATATGTCCCGGTTGACTTGAAAGAAACGGTACATGGCTTGTTTCTGTATGATTTCTTTCCATACGATTCGTTTTTTAAGCACACTATAGTAACGCATGTATAACAAAATAGCCATGAAGAAACCTGCATATTGGGCAATTAAAGTCCCTGTTGCCACTCCTGCCACTTTCATGTCCAATAAGTAGACAAAACATAGACTGGCTACAATGTTGACAATATTTTGAGTAATAGCGATATGCATGGGAAAACGTGAATTCTGCATCCCGATAAACCAGCCGGCGAATCCATAAAGCCCTAATGTGGCTGGGGCTCCCCAGATACAGATATAGAAATAGGTTGTTGCCAATTGCTTGACCTCCGGTGTGGTTTGTATCAGTGTAAATGCCAGTTTCAGGATAGGGTATTGGAGTATCAACAGGCAAAGTGCTATAAATAATCCTACTCCAACAGAACGTAGTAGTAACCGGGTGATTTCGTTTAAATCATGTTGGCCGTACGCTTGTGAAGTCATTCCGCTTGTTCCCATGCGCAGGAATCCAAAAATCCAGTAGATAATATTGAATAACATTCCCCCTACTGCAATGGCTCCAATGTATGCCGGAGAACCGAGATGTCCTACAATCGTGACATCGATAAGTCCCAGTAGCGGAACGGTAATATTCGATATAATCGATGGGATGGCTATCTGTAATATTCGTCTGTTTACGGAGGATTTTTTTTTATCTGTCATTGTACAAAAACACTTTTATCAATTTGATTGTTCTTTTCGCGAACAAAGGTACATTTTTTATTTTTTTATTGTATCTTTGTGTGTCACGAACTAAATAGCAATCAGATGGATTATGAGGACCTTAACTATTTTTCTTATCTCTTTATTTTCATTGCCGCTGGTGCTGAATGCGCAGTCGGTTGATGAGATGTTACAAAAAGTGTCTGCTGCCATTGAGGCAGGGCAGAATGGGCAAGCTGTGAGCTATTTCCGGCAGACTATCGCTCTGAATATAGACCGTACGGAAATGTATTATTGGACGAATGTAGACAAGAACAGTGAAATTAGCTCCAAACTGGCTACAGAATTAGCGCTTGCCTATAAAAAGAATCGGAATTACGACAAAGCCTATTTATTTTACAAGGAATTACTGCAAAAGGCTCCTAATAATGTAGATTGTTTGGAAGCTTGCGCAGAAATGCAGGTATGTCGCGGGCAGGAGAAAGATGCTTTGCGTATGTACGAAAAAATATTGCAACTTGAGGCGGATAATCTGGCGGCTAATATCTTTTTAGGAAACTATTATTATTTGACAGCAGAACAGGAGAAGAAAAAGTTGGAGACGGATTATAAAAAACTTTCTTCTCCCACTAAAATGCAGTATGCCCGCTACCGGGATGGATTATCGAAGTTATTTACTACCCGGTATGAGAAAGCGCGTAACTCTTTGCAGAAAGTGATTCTGCGTTTCCCATCAACAGAAGCTCAAAAGACATTGGATAAGATATTGAGGATAGAAAAAGAGGTGAATCGCTAAGCGGTTCACCTCTTTTAGCTTATTCAAATACTAATATCTAAATTGTATAGGTGGCTGTTCATCACAGCTTAATGAGCGGGTATCTGTTGATGTGTATTTTTTTACTCCGGGAATAAGAGGACTGTAAGATAATACGTGGCGGATACGCTTGCGTTGCTGGAATGTAAATTGGTCTGAATAACAAAAAGCATAGTCCATGATATTGTGAGAAATAAAGGTACTGCCTTCACAGTTTGTTCTTGTACACAACTCATCAAAGGAATACTTATCTGGATTATCTATACCATTAATCCACTCTGTATATTTAGTAATGTTGTAAGTCGGAGTATCTGTACAATAATCAGTATCTTCACACAAATCTGTATTATCTCCATCCTCAGAGAAAGCATGATGTAGTCCAAGATAATGTCCTAATTCATGTGCGAGAGTATTGTAAACATCGGTCGTGTAGTAGTATTCATTATTACTGTTTACATAAATATAATTACTATTAATAGAGACGCAGTGAGGATATTCCACTTCATGGCTTAAGAAATAATCTCCTTTGTTTAAGCCCTCTAACGGATATGATGATAAATAATAAGGTAAATGTGCAATTCCTAAAATATTTTTTTCGCTAAATGGGTATACAAAGATATTGATATATACTTTAGGATTCCATAGCATTTTCGCATATTTCTTAGCTTGACTTTTATCTTCTCCATCCATAAATTGTTCGCAAGACATAGGAAGGGTTGTTTCCCATTTTATTCGTTCAACACCAGCTTCCTCTAAAGTAGTTCCATCCGGCTTTTCTGTTGCCATAACAAATTCAAGATTCATATCCTGACTAATATTATGGCTTGCGTTTTGATACATTTTATTTTTATATCGCAAATTACAAGCGTTAATGATTTGAGCAAGGCGCCCTTCATCTACGTATTGCTTTCTATTATCAGGGTCTTCATAAAGGACGTGGAATATAACGGGTAGTCTGTAATGATGTTCGCCAGTTGTACTTGTAGAAGGGGATTGGGTTATTTTAATAGTTTTATTTGTTTTTTTTGCTATAATGGTAACAGTCGCACTTCTTTCTTTGGAAGTGGTATTGGCATGTATGGTCAAAACGAGTTCTCCGTCATTACTACCATTTTGCAGGTTTGGAATACACCAACTTTGATTACTGATCGTCCTCCAAGTAGAATTGCATGTAACAGATACTTTTATAATACTTCCTTCCGAATTAATATTATCAAATGTAGATTGGGAAATTTCTAGAGTTGCTGAATCAGAATTTGAATCACTACAACCTATTAGCATCCATAGTAATGGAAGCAGGAATATTAATCTAGTTTTCATAAATGAGAGAGTTTTTATATAGAACATCGGCTTCAAAGATAATGTTTTAATCAGTTTGTATATTACTTATTTCAATAAATATTCCACTTCTTTAAACATATAGCCTCTTTTTGTCTGTATCTCATCTTCCAAAATTAATTTTCCTTCGGGCTCTACACATACAATCTGTGCAAGGAACTCTCCGTCAGCATCTTTGTATCGATGCATCCCGTCCTTTCTGAAAAGCGATTCTGTATATCGGGTAACGATTGATGTTGTATCATCCTTTTTAAGCTGGCAATAATAAGACTGGATGCGTAGCATGATATTTTTCAGTATCTCAAAAATATCATATTGCTTTCCTGTGATTTGATAAATCGAAACAGGATTGGGAGCTGCGCCGTGAAATGCTTCCTGGTTAATATTGATTCCGATTCCTACAATGCTCTGACTGATATTCCGCCCCATTAGATCGTTTTCTATCAACATCCCACATATTTTTTTTTCTTTCCAATAAATATCATTCGGCCATTTGATAGAAATGTCGGTGGTATAAGTATCTAATTCTTCTTTAATGGCTAAAGAGATAACTTGTGAAATAAGAAACTGACGTCGTGCTTCCAAAAACTCGGGGAAGATAACGGTGCTGAAAAGAAGATTCTTGCCAGGATCTGATTCCCACGAATTTCCACGCTGTCCCCGACCGGAAGTTTGAAAATCGGCGACAACGACAGTTAGTTCCTCCACTTTCTGTTCAGAACAGAGAGATTGCAGATAATTGTTGGTAGAGTTCGTCTCGTTGATATGAATCAATGGAACCGGGAATGTATCAGGGGAGGGCATCATATTCTGCGCGTAACTTTTTAGTAAATTTCTTGATTACCTCATCATAAGAGTGGTCAATAAGCTCTTTCATCAATTTATCGTCTACATCACTGTCAAAGCGGACACTATTCCAGTACTTTTTATTAAAATGATAAGCCCCTTCAATTCCCGAATAATGTTCACGCAATTCGATTGCTTTTTCCGGATCACATTTTAGTGCGATGTGATTAGCTTCTTCCAGGTCAATGAGAGCAAACATCTTGTTCATTACCTTTACAACCAGTGATACATCATCGAAAGGAAAAGATTCGGTGACTCCTTTCTTGTTCAAGCAGTATTCTCTGACAGTTTCTACATTCATAATGAATTAATAATTATAGTATGTTTTCATAATTGGTTATATCATAAATTAAAGCGCAGATTGCACGAATTTCACGGCTTTTATAATGATGAATATCTAAATCCACAGCATTCTTTAATATAAAGGAGGATAAAATGCTTCCTCTATGTGTTCAACCTTGAAATTCCCGTCGTTGCCTACTACAGTGATGATATCGAAGCGTACAGGAGTGTCAATCTGAAACAATCTGATATAGGCATCTGCTGCACGTACTGTACGTTTTATTTTAGGTAAATCTACAGCATCTTCCGGGGCTGCAAACAGAGTGTCACTGCGCGTCTTCACTTCTACTACAATCAGTTCATTGTCTTTTGCAGCTACAATGTCCAGTTCGAAATGTCCTCTTCTCCAATTCCGGTCACGAATAAGATAACCTTTCTGCTCAAGATAAGCTACGGCGGCATTTTCTCCGGATTTTCCTAAATCATTATGTTCAGCCATCTTTTTTTGCAAATTTACTGCTTTTATTCTTTGTTTTTACAGAAGTAAAAGTAATTTTGCAGAAGATATGAGAAAAAGGAGTAAGAAGTGCCTGAAAATGCATGTCGAGTGTACCAAAAGGGAACGACGGATGAGCATTTTATTGAGCGACGAAGAGCAGCAGATTGTAGATCGTTATCTTGAGAAATATAAGATAACGAACAAGTCACGTTGGCTTCGTGAAACAATTCTCATGTTTATCCATAAGAATATGGAAGAAGATTATCCCACCCTTTTTGGTGAACATGATATGAGGCGATAGTTGAAAATTAAAAATTAAAGAGGGGAATGCTGGACGATATTTACTTCATGAAACAAGCCTTGATAGAGGCAGGTAAGGCTGCCGAGCGGGGAGAAGTTCCCGTTGGAGCTGTCGTGGTTTGTAAAGAGCGGATTATTGCGCGTGCCCATAATCTCACAGAAACATTGAATGATGTAACGGCTCATGCCGAGATGCAGGCTATTACAGCTGCTGCCAACGTGCTTGGTGGTAAGTATTTGAACGAATGTACCCTGTATGTCACCGTTGAGCCTTGCGTGATGTGCGTAGGGGCTATTGCTTGGGCACAAACAGGCAAGCTTGTGTTTGGTGCCGAAGATGAAAAACGCGGCTATCAGAAATATGCCGGTTCGGCTCTACATCCTAAAACAGTGGTTGTAAAAGGGATAATGGCTGACGAATGCGCTGCACTAATGAAAGAGTTCTTTGCAGCGAAACGGAAATGAAAGCAGTGTAATGGCTATTTGATTTCCTCAAAATCTACATATTCGCCATCATCCTGGGTGAATATTTTTTTATGTCTTTTCTCCGGAACATTCTCGGAATATATTTCTTCTTCATCATCATTTGAACGGCGATTCGTTTGGTTATAGCTTTGTTGGCTTGTACGTCCTGATTCCGTCTGTTTCGGGCGGGATGAAGAAGAACTACGTCCTAATCCGAAAATCGTTCTTAGTATGAAGCCGACAATAGAAAGGCCAAATACGAAAATGGCAATGATAAAAATGAGTATGAATAAAAGTATATGCATCGGACTATGATTTTTATGTTGTTACTTTGATAAAACTCATAGTACAACAAACGTGCCAAGAGATTGTTTATTTACTTTTTCTTGTAAAAAGTGAAAGTAAAATATACCATACAATAATGGCGGCAAAACTGCTAATTCCAAGAAATAGAAGAAGAGGAATGCAGATAATCAGGAATATAAAACTGATTTTGTTGTCATTCCATGACAGGTTTTTAAATTTCAAAGAAAACATCGGTATTTCTGATACCAGTAGTCCGGAAAACAGACAGACAAGTATAAGAAGGTAGACAGGATGGCAGTTGTCTGATATCAGGAAGTCATGTGCCCCTGCCACTAATGAACCCCAAAACAGAGCATTGGCTGGTACTGGGAGTCCGACAAAAGAGCTGGTCTGCCGTGTGTCATTGTTGAATTTAGCCAGACGCAAGGCAGAAAAAACAGAAATCAAGAATGCCAAATAGGGTAGATAAGGAGCGATGAACTCCATATTTGCCGGATAGTACATTTCTTTGAACAAGGAGAATACGATCAGTGAGGGAGCAACTCCGAAGCTGACATCATCTGCCAATGAATCCAGGTCTTTTCCGATAATGGAATGTGCATTGAGTGCACGAGCCAACAATCCGTCAAAGAAATCAAAAATAGAACTTAAAGCGATGAAAAGTAGAGCCAGTTCATATTTTGCTTCAAAAGCCATGACGCAAGCAATACAACCGGAGAAAAGGTTCAGGCAGGTTACGGTATTCGGAATACTATTTTTAATAACGTTTGTCATTGTGACAGAATTATTTAAGTTTGGCGATAACCGTTTGGTTACCGGTCGTTAATTGTCCCATTTTGACACAAATCTCCGTGCCAATGGGTAAATACACATCCACGCGGGAACCGAATTTGATAAATCCCATGTGTTCGTCAATATAACATTCTTCTCCTACTTCAGCGTAGGTGACAATACGGCGTGCCACTGCTCCGGCGATTTGCCGGGTGAGTATTTCCACTCCTTCCGGAGTTTCGATCACTACCGTAGAACGTTCGTTTTCTGTGCTGGCTTTCGGCAGCCATGCTTTCATAAAATTGCCATTATGATGCGCTACCTTTTTAATAGTACCATCTACCGGATACCAGTTGGCATGTACATTCACGATGCTCATGAAAATAGATACCATTAAGCGGCGGTCATGGAAATATTCGTTTTCATCCACTTCTTCGATGACGACGATTTTTCCATCGGCGGGTGCTACGACAATCTTTTCAGTGTCCTGCCCGAAGAGACGGATCGGACATCGAAAGAAATTCACCATCAGCAGATAGACTGCTATACTCGCTACTGCTACCACATAAAAAGGTATTTTGCAATCGATTCCCCAATAAAGAGCCGCATTAATCAATAGCAATAGCAAAAAGCTTGCCCATAATATATGTGTTCCTTCGCGGTGAATACGTATTTTTTTCAATTTCTTTAGTCGGCCCATGAATGCTGTTTAATGATATTGTCTGCAAAAATATACTTAATTTAAAAAATCAGCAAGTAAATGAGCATAGAAATGCGAATGTTGATAACTTTTTGAGGATTATTTTTGTTTATAACCCAAGAGGTAGTAATTTTATGCCTTCAAATTAACTACTTATCATTATGCAGGATTTCGTTCATTTACATGTCCATACTCAATATTCTCTGTTGGATGGTCAGGCTAGTGTAGCTCGTCTGGTCGATAAAGCCATGCAAAATGGGATGAAGGGTATTGCCGTGACCGATCATGGAAATATGTTCGGTATTAAGGAATTTACGAACTACGTTAATAAAAAGAACAGCGGTCCGAAAGGTGAAGTCAAAGACCTGAAGAAGCGAATTGCAGGAATTGAGGCCGGCACAATAGAGTGCGCGGATAAAGAAGCGGAGATTGCTGCCTGCAAAGCTAAGATAGTGGAAGCGGAAAACAAGCTTTTCAAACCTGTCATCGGTTGTGAAATGTATGTTGCGCGCCGCACTATGGACTTAAAAGAAGGTAAGCCCGACCAAAGTGGTTATCACTTGATTGTATTGGCTAAGAATGAAAAAGGTTATCATAATCTTATTAAATTAGTATCGCACGCATGGACACGCGGATATTATATGCGCCCGCGTACTGATCGTAGCGAACTGGAAAAATATCACGAAGGACTTATTGTTTGTTCGGCCTGTCTCGGTGGTGAAGTGCCGAAGCGGATTACTGCCGGGCAATTTGCAGAAGCCGAAGAAGCCATACAATGGTATAAGAACCTGTTTGGGGATGATTATTATCTGGAGATGCAGCGTCATAAAGCGACTGTTCCCCGTGCTAATCACGAATGTTATCCGTTGCAGGTAAATGTGAACAAATATCTGATTGAATATGCTAAGAAGTTCAATGTCAAACTAATTTGTACGAATGATGTTCACTTTGTAGATGAAGAGAATGCGGAAGCGCACGACCGTTTGATCTGTTTGAGTACCGGTAAGGATTTGGATGATCCTAGCCGTATGCTTTATACCAAACAGGAATGGATGAAAACACGCGAAGAGATGAACGAACTCTTTGCCGACGTTCCCGAAGCGTTGAGCAATACGCTGGAGATTCTTGACAAGGTAGAATATTACTCCATCGACCATGCACCTATCATGCCTACTTTTGCTATTCCCGAAGATTTTGGGACGGAAGAAGGCTATCGGGCGAAGTTTACGGAAAAAGACCTGTTTGATGAGTTTACTCAAGATGAGCACGGTAATGTGGTATTGAGTGAAGAGGATGCGAAAGCAAAAATCAAACGCTTGGGTGGCTATGATAAACTCTATCGTATTAAACTTGAAGGAGATTACTTGGCGAAACTAGCTTTTGACGGAGCTAAGAGAATTTATGGTGAACCTCTGTCGGAAGAAGTCAAAGAGCGAATGAACTTTGAACTGTATATCATGAAAACGATGGGTTTCCCAGGATACTTCTTGATTGTACAGGACTTTATCAATGCGGCACGTAAGGAATTGGGTGTGTCGGTCGGTCCGGGACGTGGTTCGGCTGCCGGTTCGGCGGTGGCCTATTGTCTGGGAATTACGAAAATCGACCCTATCCAGTACGATTTGCTGTTTGAGCGTTTCTTGAATCCGGACCGTATCTCCTTGCCCGATATCGATGTGGACTTTGATGATGACGGGCGTGGAGAGGTACTTCGTTGGGTAACGAATAAATATGGTCAGGAAAAAGTAGCTCATATCATCACTTATGGTACAATGGCTACCAAGTTAGCTATCAAGGATGTTGCCCGTGTGCAAAAGCTGCCTCTATCGGAGTCTGACCGATTGGCTAAATTAGTGCCGGATAAGATTCCTGATAAGAAACTGAACTTGCGGAATGCGATTGAATATGTTCCCGAACTACAAGCTGCGGAAGCATCATCCGATCCGTTGGTACGGGATACGATCAAGTACGCTAAGATGCTCGAAGGTAACGTACGTGGTACAGGTGTACATGCTTGTGGTACGATTATCTGTCGTGACGATATCACCGACTGGGTACCTGTCAGCACTGCTGATGATAAGGAAACGGGCGAAAAAATGCTTGTTACCCAGTATGAAGGTTCGGTGATTGAAGATACCGGATTGATTAAGATGGACTTCCTTGGTCTGAAAACTTTGTCTATTATCAAAGAGGCCGTTGAAAATATCCGTTTAAGTCGTAATGTTGAAGTAGACGTCGATGCGATAGACATCTGCGATCCGGCTACTTATAAATTATATAGTGACGGACGGACGATTGGTACATTCCAGTTTGAATCTGCCGGCATGCAGAAATACCTGCGCGAATTGCAGCCTTCTACATTCGAAGATTTGATTGCCATGAATGCCCTTTATCGTCCGGGACCGATGGATTATATACCTGATTTTATCGACCGTAAACATGGGCGTAAGCCGATTGAGTATGATATTCCGGTAATGGAGAAATACTTGAAGGATACGTATGGTATTACGGTTTATCAGGAACAGGTGATGCTTCTGTCGCGTTTATTGGCGGACTTTACCCGCGGTGAGTCTGATGCACTCCGTAAAGCGATGGGTAAGAAGCTGCGTGACAAGCTGGACCACATGAAACCTAAATTTATTGAAGGTGGGCGTAAGAACGGGCATGACCCGAAAGTTCTTGAAAAAATCTGGACCGACTGGGAAAAGTTTGCGTCATACGCTTTCAATAAATCACATGCTACTTGTTATTCGTGGGTAGCTTACCAAACCGCTTATCTAAAAGCTAATTATCCTCCTGAATATATGGCTGCTGTGATGAGCCGAAGCTTGTCGAACATTACCGATATTACGAAACTGATGGACGAATGTAAGGCAATGGGTATTCAGACGCTGGGGCCGGATGTAAACGAAAGTAACCTGAAGTTTACAGTAAACCATGATGGTAATATCCGTTTTGGACTAGGGGCTGTCAAAGGTGTAGGTGAAGCTGCTGTTCATAGTATTATGGAGGAACGTAGTAAGAATGGTCCTTTCCTCGGTATATTCGACTTTGTGCAACGTGTCAACCTGAATGCCTGCAACAAGAAGAATATGGAGTGTCTGGCATTAGCCGGAGGGTTTGATAGTTTCCCGGAACTGAAGCGGGAGCAATACTTTGCTGTAAATTCTAAGGGTGAAGTATTTCTGGAAACGTTGATGCGTTATGGCAACCGTTATCAGGCAGATAAGGCAGCTGCTTTCAATTCTTTGTTCGGTGGTGAAAACGTTATTGATGTTGCAACTCCTGAAATTCCTCAAGGTGCAGAACGTTGGAGTGATCTCGATCGTCTGAATCGTGAGCGTGATTTGGTAGGTATCTATCTTTCTGCTCATCCGTTGGATGAATTCTCTATCGTGTTGGAACATGTCTGCAATACCCGTATGGCAGATTTGGAAGATAAAGCTGCACTTGTTGGTCGTGAAATAACGATGGGAGGAATCGTGACTAGTGTTCGTCGCGGGGTCAGCAAGAATGGAAATCCGTATGGTATCGCCAAGATTGAAGATTATTCCGGTTCTACCGAAATCCCATTCTGGGGAAATGACTGGGTGACTTATCAGGGATATCTCAACGAAGGAACGTTCCTATATATTAAAGCCCGTTGCCAAGCGAAACAATGGCGACAGGATGAATTGGAAGTGAAAATCACTTCTATGGAACTTCTTCCCGACGTGAAAGAAGAACTGGTACAGAAGATCACGATTATCATTCCTCTGTCAGTCTTGAACTCGGCTTTGGTTACTGAGCTTGCCACTCTGACCAAAGAACATCCGGGAAATACGGAATTGTATTTTAAAGTGACGGATGATGCCGATGTAAGTCACATGTCAATTGATTTGATTTCTCGTCCGATTAAGCTTTCGGTGGGGCGGGATTTAATAACATATTTAAAGGAACGTCCCGAACTGGGATTTCATATAAATTGATTATATTTGTGGCGAGAATAAGCTAACGAAATAACATTTAATAATTAATACTTAAAAAAATGGCTTTAGAAATTACAGACAGCAACTATAAAGAGGTTCTTGCAGAAGGAAAACCGGTTGTTGTAGATTTTTGGGCTCCTTGGTGTGGCCCATGCAAGATGGTGGCTCCTATCATTGAAGAATTGGCTGCGGAGTTTGAAGGACAAGTAATCATCGGTAAGTGCGATGTAGACGAAAATGGTGATATGGCTGCTGAATATGGTATCCGTAATATTCCTACTGTATTGTTTTTCAAGAACGGTGAAATAGTAGACAAACAGGTAGGTGCAGTTGGTAAACCGGTATTCGCAGAAAAGGTGAAGAAGCTTTTATAGTCGATAATACTTAATACTTATCACTTAATACTTAAAAAAATGGGACTGGAAGACGATTTTTTATTAGCAGATGCCGATGACGAAAAGACCATCGAGTTTATCAAAAACTATCTGCCTCAAGAACTGAAAGAGAAGTTCTCGGACGATGAATTGTATTATTTTCTCGATTTAATCGACGAGTATTACTCTGAAAGTGGCATTCTCGACGCTCAACCCGATGAAGACGGCTATGTCAACATCGATTTGGAAGAGGTTGTGGCTTACATTGTAAAAGAAGCCAAAAAGGATGAAATAGGGGAATACGATCCTGAAGAAGTCCTCTTTGTGGTTCAGGGAGAAATGGAATACGGAAACTCTCTGGGACAGGTGGACTAAACGACGTCCGGTCTCATTGCAGATAAAATTAAGATAAGGGGTGTGCTCTGTGAGTATACCCCTTTTTTTTTTTGCGGGCTTTTTCTCAAACAGTTTTATGCTATGAGAAAAAGTTCTCACTGCAATGAGAAAAAATACTCATTGCTATGAGAATTAATTCTCACTACAGTGAGAATAATCCCTTGCCTGAATAGTCTGAAACAGCGTATTCTGGTTATATTTCTTCCAATGCATAATACTGATAATCGCGAAGTATCGTCTGAAGAAATTTCTCTTGATTACCCTCACGGGGAGTAACGGAAAGTAATTCCTGTACTTTTTTGGCAAGTGCCGTGATACGTCTTGCCCGGTCTTTTTCGCTGGATTCCAAAGTCCGGGTAATTACATTCACTTGTTCGAGAGATAAATCAGCCGATTGCGGATATACCGGATGATAATTTTGGGTCAGATAATCAAATTCATCCAGGCTGACATGTATCTTACGATAGTTTTTCTCTTTAATTACCATAGTGCCGGCAGCTAGATCCCCTAATCGTTGGTTGTTCTTATTCAATAAAACGACCAGAAGTCCAAGGCCACTTGTGATGGGACCATCAATTGGGAAAAGAAGCCATCGTAACAGATAAGAGCCGATGCTTGGAGTAGAACCGTCTACTTTTACGACACGGATATTGATGAGTTTTTTGCCAAAGCTCTGTCCGTGATTGAACATCTCGCAAAGAAAAGAATAACCGAGAATCGGTAAATAAACGACGCACAGAAAAAAGAACAAACTGAATCCTGACGGTAAACTTAATTTAGACAAGAGCGTAATAGTGGACAAGATGTAAAGCCCGATCAGAAAATAATCGATGATTAAAGCCATCAGTCGTTCGCCGATACTGGCGGGCGTTTGGCTGATACGAACGAATTGTCCGGTTATTATCGTAGATTCTGCCATTTCAGGTTAAACATTTTTAGGATTCCGTTGCAAATATATCATAATTCTCTTATTTTTGCTTCCGGTTTCGGACAAAACTTATCCGAAATCTATTGAAAAGCATGAAAGAAGTAACGTTTATTCGTCGGAACATTGAAAAATGGAAGGAGACAGAGAAAGTTGTGGAGCGGGCGGCAAGTCTGTCCCCCGACCAACTAGCCGATGCGTATACGGACTTGACAGCTGACCTGGCATTTGCCCAAACACATTTCCCAACTTCCCGTATTACTATTTATCTGAATAATCTGGCTTCAGCGTTGCACAACGAAATCTACCGCAATAAACGCGAGAAGTGGACACGGATTATTACCTTCTGGACACAGGAAGTGCCACGAACCATGCACGATGCACGGCGCGAATTACTGACCTCCTTTTTGATTTTTGTTGCCAGCGCATTAATCGGCGTATTATCAGCAGCGAATGACCCGGATTTTGTCCGGCTGATATTGGGAAACGGTTATGTGGATATGACACTCGACAATATTGCCAATGGGGAGCCGATGGCCGTATATAATGGTTCTTCCGAAGTACCGATGTTCTTGGGCATTACACTTAATAACGTGATGGTCTCTTTCAACTGCTTTGCAATGGGATTGCTGACTAGTTTTGGAACAGGGTATATGCTTCTCTCCAATGGTATCATGGTAGGAGCTTTTCAAACATTCTTTTATCAACACGATTTGTTGTGGGAATCCAGTCTTGCCATCTGGTTGCACGGAACGCTTGAAATCTGGGCGATTATCGTAGCCGGTGCCGCCGGATTGGTTTTGGGCAACGGCTGGCTGTTTCCCGGCACTTATTCCCGACTGGAATCTTTCAGAAGAGGAGCGAAGCGAGGCTTGAAAATAGTGATCGGCACTGTTCCGGTGTTCATTATGGCAGGCTTTATAGAAGGTTTTCTTACCCGGCACACAGAGCTTCCCGATGTGTTGAGGCTTGGCGTGATATTCACTTCTCTGGCATTTATTATATTCTACTATATTTATTTACCAAATAGAAAAAAACATGGAATCACAGAAACCTAAGATTGCGATGTATGTGAAACGTCCTTTCGGTGAGAAGTTGAACGCTTCTTTTGATTTTATAAAAGAGAATTGGAAACAATTGTTTAAGTATTCAACTTATCTGATACTCCCTATATGCTCAATTCAAGCCGCAAACTTTAGTGGTTTAATGGGAAGTATGACAGATATTACTGCTATGCAGGCGTCCGGAGGAATAAGTGATAATCCTTTAGCTGCTCTGGGACCTTCATTTGCACTGAATTATGCAGGAGTTATCTTTTTTTCATGTTTGGGAGCTTTGTTGATGACTTCCTTGATTTATGCGATGGTACGATTGTATAATGAACGGGAAGAACGCCTGAACGGGGTTGTATTCGGCGATATAAAATCGTTGTTGCTCCGTAATGTTAAAAGACTGTTTTTGATGGGGATCGCCTGCAGCTTTTTATTCATCTTTGCGGTGATCTTTATTGTCTTATTGGCTGTATTGACACCTTTCACACTCATTCTGACCATCCCGCTTTTATTCGCCTTTATGGTTCCTTTGGCATTAATGGCTCCCATCTACTTATTTGAAGACATTTCGTTGGGTGAGGCATTTGCAAAAACATTCCGGTTGGGATTTGCTACCTGGGGAGGCGTCTTTCTAATTTTAATTGTGATGGGGATTATTGCCAGTGTGTTACAAGGAATCGTTTCTATACCCTGGTATGTGATCTATATTGTAAAAATGATCTTTACGATGAGTGACGGAGGTGCAACCTCTTCATCAGTCGGACTGAACTTTGCGCAATATTTGTTCTCTATCCTGATGTTGTATGGTTCTTACTTATCGGCTATATTCGGTATCGTCGGTCTGGTTTATCAGTATGGTCATGCATCGGAAGTGGTGGACAGCATAACGGTAGAAAGTGATATTGACAATTTTGATAAACTCTAAACTAAACCTCCACTAGATGAATCTCACTTCCCCGGCTGATACACTAGTTTGTGATACGGCGCAGATTGCCCTCTGGCAGTCTGATCCGGCATACAACTATAACCGTGAACTGATTACTCCGGAGATGAATGTCTTTGAGTGGATCAGTCGGCAGTTTGGGGAGTTGTTGCGTAAAATATTCGGCAGTCATTTTGCTGAAGAGTATTCAGGGCTTATCCTGGTATGTATTGCCATTCTTCTTTTGTTGCTGATTGTTTGGTTTGTCTATCGGAAACGCCCGGAATTGTTTATGGTCTCGCATAAAAATGCGTTGCCTTATACAGTTGAAGAAGACACCATTTACGGAGTAGATTTTCCGGGAGGGATTGCGGAAGCGCTTTCCCGTCAGAATTACCGGGAAGCAGTACGTTTGCTTTATCTGCAAACTTTGAAACAACTTAGTGACGCAGAACGTATTGACTGGCAACTTTATAAAACGCCTACCCAGTATATCAATGAAGTCCGGCTACCGGCTTTCAGGCAACTGACCAATCATTTCCTGCGGGTACGTTATGGCAACTTTGAGGCGACGGAAGAACTCTTCCGGATAATGCAGACCTTGCAGGAAGAAATAGGGAAAGGAGGCGTCTCATGAAAGGAAGTCGCTGGTTCATTGTCTTTATTGTCGCTTTTCTATTCATCATGTTTGCAATAGAATATCATTTGCCGAAGAATTTTGTGTGGAAGCCCACTTTCGGACATCATGACGAGCAACCTTTCGGATGTGCAGTATTCGATAGTGTATTGTCTTCTTCTTTGCCACAGGGCTACACTTTTTCGAGGAAAAGTCTTTATCAATTGGAGCAGGAAGATACGACGCAACGCAGAGGTATATTGGTTATCTCTGATAATTTGCGATTGTCGGACGTCGATGTAAACGCTCTGTTGAAAATGGCGGAACGCGGAGATAAGATCATGTTGGTGAGTACCTTGTTCGGCAGATATTTGGAAGATACCTTGCAGTTCAGGTCTTACTATTCTTACTTCAGTCCGATGGCTTTGAAGAAATATGCAACTTCATTTATGAAAAAGGATAGCTTGCATTGGATAGGAGATTCGACGGTTTATCCCCGTCAGACTTTCTATTTTTATCCCCAGTTGTGTTCCTCTTATTTTTGGGGAGATTCACTTCCGGAAAGGGTGTTGGCACAAAGAGTTTTTGAGTCGAATGAGTTCCGGTATGAAACAGAGGTGGACTCGTTGACAACGGATAGTCTTGTTTATATGCCTGTAGCGATGTCCCGTCGGTGGGGGAAAGGAGAAGTTATTTTAGTTTCCACTCCTTTGATTTTTACCAATTACGGAATGTTGGACGGCAAAAATGCAACCTATATCTTCCGTTTGTTGTCGCAGATGGGGAAGCTTCCCATCGTTCGCACGGAGGGGTACATGAAAGAAACTGCACAGGTGCAGCAATCACCTTTCCGTTATCTGTTGGCACATCAGCCGCTTCGTTGGGCTTTGTATCTGACGATGATTACCATCATACTCTTTATGATATTCACAGCGAAGAGGCGGCAACGGGTGATCCCTGTTGTTCACGAGCCGGCCAATAAATCTCTTGAATTTACCGAACTGATAGGCACGCTTTACTTTCAGAAGAAAGACCATGCGGATTTAGTTCGCAAGAAGTTTTCCTATTTAGCCGAAGAACTTCGGAGAGAGATTCAGGTGGATATTGAGGAAGTGGCCGACGATGAACGCTCTTTCCACCGGATTGCCCGGAAAACCGGAATGGATGCCGGAGAGATTGCAAAATTTATCCGCGAAGTCAGACCCGTGATTTACGGAGGACGTGTTATTGATGCGGAGCAGATGAAGGTATATATCGATAAAATGAATGAAATAATCAATCATATCTAAAGAAGAAATTTATGGAAGAGAATACAGAACAGCGAGTAGATTTAACTCTCTTTTCCGAGAAGATACAAGAGTTGAAAGACCGGATTGCTTCCGTCATAGTAGGGCAGGAGCAGACAGTGGATTTGGTACTGACGGCAATTTTGGCGAATGGACACGTATTGATAGAAGGTGTTCCGGGAGTTGCGAAGACACTGTTGGCCCGTTTGACAGCTCGTCTGATTGATGCAGACTTCAGTCGTGTCCAGTTCACTCCGGATTTAATGCCGAGTGACGTATTAGGTACGACTGTGTTTAATATGAAAACGAATGGTTTTGATTTTCATCAGGGACCGATTTTTGCGGATATTGTATTGGTCGATGAAATCAACCGTGCTCCTGCCAAGACACAGGCTGCCTTGTTTGAGGTAATGGAAGAGCGCCAGATCAGTATTGATGGAACGACTCACCGGATGGGAGATCTTTATACGATTTTGGCTACCCAGAATCCGGTAGAGCAGGAGGGAACATACAAACTTCCCGAAGCACAGCTCGACCGTTTTCTGATGAAGATAACGATGGATTATCCTTCATTGGAAGAGGAAGTGAATATCTTGGAACGTCATCATACCAATGCCGCATTGGTGAAGTTGGGCGACATCACTCCCGCTATTACCAAAGAAGAACTGTTGTCGCTTCGTGCTTTCATGAATCAGGTATTTGTAGACCGCACGTTGCTCCAATATATCGCATTGATTGTACAGCAGACCCGTACCAGCAAAGCTGTATATTTGGGAGCTTCTCCACGTGCATCTGTAGCCATGCTGCAATCGTCGAAAGCGTATGCTCTTTTGCAGGGACGTGATTTTGTGACACCGGAAGATATCAAGTTTGTAGCTCCTTATGTACTTCAGCACCGTCTGATCCTGACTGCGGAAGCTGAAATGGAAGGCTATTCTCCAGTGAAAGTGACGCAACGCTTAATTGATAAAGTGGAAGTACCAAAATGAAAAGATTTATGATTTATGAGTTCTGATTTATGATTTGGGCTGCGCGTTGGATGTCTGACTCTATTCATAACATAAATCGAAGAAATCATAAATCGTAAATTATAAACTGTACGTAAATTGTAAGTTGAAGAAATCGTAAACCCAAGAAATTATAAATCATAATTCATAAATCATAATTCATTTGTTTCTAACTCGTCGTTTCTATATTGCCCTTGTCTTGGTTATCCTGTTGTTGGGTAGCGGATATGTTTTTACTCCGTTCTTTGTTATCGGGCAGTGGGCACTTTTTGTCTTGCTTTTGGTGGTACTGGCAGACGTATATTCTCTTTATCGTATTCGTGGAATCCGTGCTTTCCGCCAGTGTGCCGACCGTTTCTCTAATGGCGACGAAAATGAAGTAAGTATTCGGGTAGAAAGTAGTTATCCGCATCCTGTATCTTTAGAAATCATAGATGAGATCCCTTTTATCTTTCAGAAACGTGATGTCGACTTTCAGGTGAAGCTTGGAGCAAACGAGGGAAAAACAGTTACCTATCGTCTTCGACCTACTCATCGTGGTGTTTACTCTTTCGGTCATATCAGAGTTTTTGTGATCGGAAAAATCGGCTTTATATCCCGGCGCTATACTTGTGCAGAACCTTTGGATATCAAAGTGTACCCGTCATATCTGATGCTCCATCAATATGAATTGCTGGCAATAAGTGATAATCTGACAGAATTGGGAATCAAACGTATTCGCCGGGTTGGGCATCATACGGAGTTTGAGCAGATTAAAGAGTATGTAAAGGGGGATGATTACCGTACGATTAACTGGAAAGCAAGTGCCCGCCGGCATGAACTTATGGTGAATGTGTATCAGGACGAACGCTCACAGCAGATTTATAATGTGATCGATAAAGGTAGAGTGATGCAGCAAGCTTTCCGTGGAATGACCTTGCTGGATTATGCAATTAATGCTTCGCTGGTGCTTTCGTATGTTGCTATGCAGAAAGAAGATAAAGCCGGATTAGTGACTTTCGATGAACACTTCGATACTTTCGTGCCTGCTTCCAAGCAATCGGGATATATGCAGACATTGCTGGAAAGTCTTTATAGCCAGCAGACCACTTTTGGGGAGACAGACTTCTCGGCTCTTTGCGTTCATTTAAACAAACATGTCAGTAAACGTAGCCTGCTGGTACTATATACTAACTTCTCGAGTATAGGAGGAATGAACCGTCAATTATCTTACCTGAAACAACTAAACCGCCAGCACCGTTTGCTTGTAGTCTTTTTTGAAGATGTCGATTTGAAGGAATATATCGCCCAACCGGCAAAAGATACGGAAGGGTATTATCGGCACGTGATTGCAGAAAAGTTCGCTTATGAGAAGCGGCTGATTGTATCTACTTTGAAACAACATGGCATCTATTCTTTATTAACTACACCGGAGAATCTTTCGATTGATGTGATTAATAAGTATCTGGAGATGAAGTCACGACAGTTGCTTTAGACATAAGAACAAAAGAACATATTTTTGTAGTCTTTTGTACTTATGTTCTTTTGTCTGAAAAAATGTCTCAAAGAGTGATGGCTTTCCGTGTTTCCACAAAGAAGAATATAGCCATTCCAATGATGATAATTCCCAGTATTCCATAGAAGAGCCTTGCCCGGTTGCGTCCTACGTTTCGGACAATGGTTTGTGCATTGCGCGTTGTAAAGAACCAGTCCCAGTTCAGCAATGACGCCAGCAGGGAGACGATTCCTGCCAGCGCAAAGATTCCTTGTACGATATATTGTCCGGTCATAGTCTGATCACTCTATTTCCGTCTTCCAGTTCTTCAATCGTTACTTTTACGGCATTTCCCGGAAGTAGTTCTTCTACCAGTTCCGGCCATTCGATAAAGCAGAGAGCGCCACTGTAGAAATAGTCTTCGTAGCCCATGTCATACACTTCGCTTAGTTTCTTGATACGGTAAAAATCGAAGTGATAGATTAATTCTCCGGTTTCGTCCGAACGGTATTCGTTGACAATGGCAAAAGTAGGAGAAGTGATAACATCCGTTACGCCCAATTCTTCGCAGAGCGCTTTGACAAATGTCGTTTTGCCGGCACCCATCTTTCCGTATAAAGCAAATACAGTGTTGTCGCCCATAGCAGCGATAAATTCACGGGCTGCTTCATGGATACTTTCCAGTGATTGAATTTTGATTTCCATATACTATCTATTATTATGACTTTTTCCTGCAACAACTCTTTCCGATTTTACAAACAGCGTAAATCAGGATAGAGAAGAATATGATGGAAGCTCCCGAAGGAACTTTCCAGTGATAAGAAATAAATAATCCACCCAGGCAGCCCAAGAAACCGATGCCGATTGATAACCAGATAATCTTCTTGAAACTATAAGTGAACAAGTTGGCTGTCATCTGTGGAATGGTGAGAAGAGAAATGGCCAGTACGATGCCTACCATACGCAGGCAGGCTACAATTGTCAGCGCAATGAACATCATCAACACATATTCGAATATCTCTACCGGAATTTTTTGCGAACGTGCAAACTCACGGTCAAAAGCAATATATACGATAGGGCGGATAAACAGATAAAAGAATCCGGTCAGTATTAGTGCCAATATGCCGAGCATCCATAAATCGATTTGGTTGATGGTCAGGATATTGCCAAAGAGGTAAGCCGATAAGTCAGGCGCAAATCCCGGCGACAGGAAGCTGAACATAATTCCGAGTGCCATCCCTAACGTCCAGAATACTGCAATGGCAGAATCTTCGCGCATATCTTTCCGTCTGCTAAGCCACTCGACACCAAAAGCCGATAATACCGAGAATACGGCTGCCGAGAGTATCGGGGAAATTCCGGCAAACAATCCTAACCCGACCCCTCCGAAAGAAGCATGGGTGATTCCTCCGCTGATAAATACCAGGCGGCGGGTTACGATATATGTACCGATAATCCCACAGGCAATGCTTGCCAGCAGACTTCCCAATAGGGCGTGTTGAAAGAATGTATATTGTAGTAAATTCATCACCTCTCATCTGCTTTTTTTACTTCTACGTTTCTTCTTTCTCCGATAATCAGAAAAACTTCGTCTTTGAGATCATCCGGTAATTCAATGCCACGGAGCTGAAGGCTACGTATCCATCCGGCCACTTCTACATCCAGTGTCGTATACAATACATCCCGAAACATTTCTGTTTCTTCTTCTGTATACGCATCTCCTGCCCTGCCAATGAACTGATCCAGTTCTTCGTCATCGTAATATTCTATTTTTTTGCTGACAGCTGCCAGCAGGCTATCCCGTTCGCATACTTCGTGTTGTCCGCAGCATTCCACATCTACTTCCTTCACTTCCGGCATACGGTCCAGTTCGCCCTTTTCTATTTTCTTTTGCAGTCTTTTGTTGCGGATAATTCCGGCTATCAGCGCAATGACACCCAGCAACACCAGACTTATAATAAGTATCCACATGACAATATAACAGTTACCAATCAATTTTGTGCAAAGTTACTTATAAATTTGCATTCTATCATGTATGCTATCTATTTCTTTCGTACTTTTGTATGTTACCTACAAAATAAACATTGGCGGGTGAATTAAATTTCACCAATCAATGAAAATGACTTAAGATATTTGAAGTACAATGAAGAGAGATTATTTACTATTAGCGTTACTGTTGGTTGGAAACATTACTTTTGCCCAATCTCCTATTGAGAGGGCCTTGAATACAATTAACCGTTCCTCTGCCGAAGCTACTATCAACTTTTTGGCTAGTGATGAATTGCAAGGGCGTGAGGCTGGGTTTCATGGTTCGCGTGTGACTTCAGAATATATTGTTTCTTTGTTGCAATGGATGGGAGTATCGCCTTTGGCTGACAGCTATTTCCAGCCTTTTGATGCTTACCGTAAAGAACGTCAGAAAAAAGGACGTCTGGAAGTACATCCTGATTCCATAGCAAAACTGAAACAGGAAGTTCATCAGAAGCTTACCATGAGGAATGTATTGGGAATGATTCCCGGTAAAAATACCAAAGAATATGTGATTGTGGGGGCTCATTTCGACCATTTAGGTATTGATCCTGTACTTGATGGCGACCAAATATACAATGGTGCTGACGATAATGCTTCCGGTGTATCGGCAGTGCTGCAAATTGCAAGAGCCTTTTTAGCCAGTGGACAGCAACCCGAAAGAAATGTAATCTTTGCTTTTTGGGATGGAGAAGAAAAAGGACTGCTAGGCTCTAAATATTTTGTACAAACTTGTCCTTTCCTATCTCAAATCAAAGGCTATCTGAACTTTGACATGATTGGCCGTAACAACAAACCTCAACAACCCAAACAAGTCGTTTATTTCTACACAGCCGCCCATCCGGTCTTTGGGGATTGGTTGAAAGAGGATATCAGAAAATACGGTTTGCAATTGGAACCGGATTACCGCGCCTGGGAAAATCCGATAGGAGGAAGTGATAACGGTTCGTTTGCCAAAGTAGGTATTCCGATCATCTGGTATCATACGGACGGGCATCCTGATTATCACCAGCCTTCCGATCATGCCGACCGATTGAATTGGGATAAGATAGTAGAAATCACCAAAGCCTCTTTTCTCAATATGTGGAAGATGGCAAATGAGAAGTCTTTTTAATGAAGCAGATAAAATACAATCCTGATAATTAGCGGGAAAAGTCAGGATTGTATTTCTTATTTTTTGAGTATTCTTTTTAAATAGTCGATAGGTGGCAAATTCACAGTCTCAAAACTTCCTTTATAAAATACAGCAAAATTATTAAAAACACACGGTAACTCTTTTGCTTTCTGTAGCGTATCTACTTGAATAAAAGAAACAGGGACATCATTTGTTTCACAATATTGTTTGATCATTTCAATGTATTTATAGATGTAGGGGCATTGCATATCATAATAAATCGTCAGTTCCTCACTTTCTATTTTCAGATTTTTGGCATTTGGCGCAAATTGCGGTACTGTTCCGTCGAAAGAAAGAGCAAGCAATTCATATCCGTTATCAGTAGTGTCAACCACCTCAAAACCAAATTTCTTTGCAAATGATTGGTCGGAAAGCCAGCTCTTCTGTTTTTTTGCCCCAAGCATACAAATGCCGGATCTACCTTTTTCTTTGGCATCGGCTATACAGTACTCTATTAATGCTTTCCCATATCCGTTTCCTCGGGGGCTACCTAGCACCCATAAACAATACAGATAATAATAGTTGTCGCCAATGACGGGAACCCAAGCTGTTTCAAGAGGGGCATATTCAATAAAAACAGTAGCTTTGGCGTTTAACTTTCTAAAGACATGGCCTTCATTCAGCCGGTCGGAAAGCCATTGCCGCTTTGCTTCAATACCAGGATGAGACTTTTTGCTGCGGATGATGCAGCATAAATGCTCATTAGAAAGATTTTCTGTTGTTAAGTTTGTAAAGTCAGTATTCATATACACCTTTGTTTCAAGTTAGATATTATCAATCGGATAGTGTAGTAATTGTAATACTTGATTAGCCCGGTTGACAGATAAGCAAATACAAATGTAGTGAATTTTGCGGATAATCTCTGTTGGGTGACTATGGAAATCACAAAGACTTTTTATACATCTGCAGAGGATGTTGAACGAGAACTCATGCGAATGTAAAACTTCATTGCCTAACTTAGGATTAGATTGACCGCAGTTCTACCTAATCTGAAGCGAGACAATGAAGTTTATAAAAATAAAAAGATAACAGATATATAATATTAAGGTCGATATATTTGTAAGCTCAAAGAGTTGTTCTTTTATCTTTTTATTATTCTACAGGTTGTGCGCCGGTGTCGCCTTCAATCTTCCATCCCGGGTTCTGATAAACGACTGAACTTGTAAAATCATTCTTATCCGAGGCTGTCTGACGAAATACAGCCATACCTATCGGATTCAGATAATGAGCAGGTGTAAAGAGGAATCCCTTCTGCCCGGCAATCAGATTATTCTTCGTGATTTTTTCGTATGGAAGAATATATTTACTTAAATCAGGT
The DNA here is from genome assembly GCF_003602705.1 of Bacteroides sp. AM16-13. Classification (NCBI taxonomy): domain Bacteria; kingdom Pseudomonadati; phylum Bacteroidota; class Bacteroidia; order Bacteroidales; family Bacteroidaceae; genus Bacteroides; species Bacteroides sp. AM16-13. The sequence continues at coordinate 24,888 of NZ_QTLK01000027.1, read as the reverse complement.
GAGGACATATTACCTTCTGCCGGATCTACTTTACATAAATCTGCCAGTTGCGTTTCATAGTTGCTTCCCCAGTATAGCATACCTTCTACACGGTAAGGTTTGGATATCAACTGGTCGCATGCACGCCAGCGTTTCAAGTCTTCCCAGCGCAAAGCTTCTGCACAAAGTTCGTTACGGCGTTCACGGCGGATATTATATAACGTCGCGTCTATCAATTGGCCATGAGAATAAGCACCGAAATCGCCTTTAGCCTCTTCGCTCATCTGTGTTGCAGCGATTGTCTTATTATAGTCTTCGTCCACTTTGGCGCGTCGGCGTAAAGCTTTCCAATATCCGTCGGCTGTTCCGTCGATTCTACCATTTTTTTCATACGAAGCTTCCATGTAAATCAACATGGCTTCTGCCGCACGGAAAACAATACCACCTGATGTTCCCGCACTATGGTCATTTGCCATGTGACTGGAGTAGTGTTTGCCTTTTTTGATGATGAATCCGGTTGTTGCCAAACTTCCTTTATCGCCATAAATGAAACGGATTGAGCAATAACTGGGAGTTCCGTCATCACCGTAATAATTCACATCACCTTTATTTTCAGTGTTGGCATCACCCGGCTTTTTGGTAAAGATAACAATGCGTGAATCACGATTCTGTAAAGTGGAATTTACTCCTTCTTTCTCCCAATCGGGATTATAATCGGAACCGGCTGCATAGATGGGAAGCCCATTGCGCATCAGGAATGAATTGACCATGCCACGAGTCCATCCGGAACCACCGCCATTGCGTGCCAACTCCATTTGCAAGTTGCTGGTTACCAATCCTTCCTTGAACTGTTTCCACATCAGTATTTCATCATATCCTTCCATGTTTTCATCGCAGAACATGGTGTAGTAAGGATTGATGGAAACCAGACTGGCGTTCATACCTTCGGGGGTATCGGTATTGTCTGCCAGTTTTCCGACGATATAGTCGCCTACCACTTTTGATGACTTCATTGCTTCATCAAGAAAATAAGCCACTTCTGCATCACTATTAAAACCGCTTACATCTGCGGGATTACCCGGCCATCCTTTTCCACCGGGTACAAAAGCTGTTCCTTTGTGATACTTTTCCCAAGTTGCTTCGAAGAGGGCAACGCGTGCACGTAGCAAGTGAGCTACGTTTTTGCTGATGCGATTCTTGCCACCGGGACTTTTATCAAGCAACAATTCTGTTGCTTTTTGCAAATCGTCCAGAATGAAGCGTGCCACCTTATTACGCGGCTGGCGCTTGCTGGATTCCACCAAAGTCTCTTCTATGTCGGGCAATGCAGTAGTGATAATAGGTAGATCTCCTAAAGAAACCAATAATTTATAATAATTGTATGCCCGGATCACGTACATTTCTCCGATATAATGCTTCACATTATCCTGATTGCCGGTAATAGTGCCGGCTTCGAATTTCGGTAAAGTATTATCAAAGAAATAGTTGCAGGTTCGTATTTTGCTCCAGTCCCATTCGCCTTCACCAGACGGCACCTTCTTTTGCCCGGGTATCCAGAAGGCCGGTGAGTCACCACTGGCTTGGTTATCAGTATCATTATCTTTGCCGAAGAAATTGATGCCATACGCATCGGTCACTGTTTCAAATGGGTAAGCATTGATTGTGTATGCAGCCAGATCACTTTCGGATGCAAAATATTTTTCGGGAATTACTTTATCCAGTGGTTCCCTGTCGAGAAAATCATTGCAACCGGTCAGTCCGCCCAATAGCAATGTTCCTATTGTCAAAAGTTTAATATGTTTTTTCATAATCGTTTATCATTTAAAATGTTGCACTTAAACCGAATGATACAGTCTTGGATAGCGGATAGGTACATCCGTCCCAGTTGCCTATGCCAACAGTTTCGGGGTCAAACGTATCGGCCAGACTGGTAATAGTAAATAAATTCTCTGCTGAAACAAAGAATCGCAGATTGTTGACGCAGAATTTTTCTGTCAAAGATTTAGGTAATGTATAACCTAAAGTAACATTTTTCAGACGGCAGTAAGCCGCATTTTGCAAATATCCGGTCTGTGGATTACGGTTTCTATCATTCTCGAGAGGACGCGGATAATAACCACCCAGGTTAGCTCCTAGCGGATTAGTCGTATCTTCTCCGCGGAAATAGTCCAGATGAGGTTTGAAAAAGTTGGTTTGCCAGTAGCCTACTGCTCCCCAGAACATTGTAGAACCACTCCCCGGCATATAATCACGTTTCATCGTTCCTTGGAAAAATAATTTAAGGTCGAACCCTTTCCAGGCGGCATCCAGATTCAAACCAAAGTTGTAGCGTGGTGTACTGTTGCCTATTTTCTTCAAATCACCATGATCAGCCAGTGTTTTGTTACCTCTGCTGATCTGGCCGTCACCGTTCAAATCCGCATACATGATGTCACCTGCTCCCCAGCCGGAACCGAGTACATCCTGTGCGCCATTGGGCATACCGGCCAAATGATCTTTCATCTCTTGATCGGTCTTTGCGATGCCGATTGTTTGGAATCCCCATATATCACCTACGTGAGCGCCTGCATAATACGTATTATTATTGTCTTTATCTAAAATTGTGTTTGACGGATTGGGGTATTTATCAATAACCACTTGATTGTCTGACAAAGATAAGGTAACTCCATACTTAAAGTCGCGTATCTGGTCGCGCCAGTTCACCTGTATTTCCCAACCTTTGGAAGTCATATCGAGGTTGTTTACTTTGGGAACGGCAATGCCTAAGAGATTGGGTAGTTCGGGGGCGGGGCCTACCATGTTTTTAGATTTACGCTGGAAATAGTCGAATGTTACATTCAAACGATTGTTGAGCATAGATAAGTCGAAACCTAAATCCAGTGTTTGCGTCTTTTCCCATGTCAGTAAGGAAGATACCAGCGCAGATTCTTTGGAAATATTTGGTTTTACGCCATTTACCAGCCAACTGCCTAGTGCGTAATTGCCCCATTGGTCTTTGTTAATATCAATAGTTCGATAGAATGGATACCAGTTATCTGTGTTTTGGTTGCCCAATTCACCCCATGAACCACGTATTTTGAATGTGCTGATTAAATCGGTCAGGTCTTCAAAAAATGCTTCACGGGCCATGTTCCATCCTAAGGAGAATGATGGGAATAGATTCCAGCGGTTATCTCGAAGGAAACGTGAGGTGCCGTCATATCTCATATTTACTTCAGCCAGATAACGTCCTTGGTAGTCGTAATTAACACGTCCGAAGAAGCCGGCTGTAGCCCATTCGGAGTACCCTCCTCTGTTTTGTGCATTTGTCTGCGTGGTGTTCAAGGTAGCCACTTCCGACATGATACCGTCTTGGGAAGCGGTAATATCACGTTGTTTGAATAGTTCGCTCTGAAAACCCAGCATCACTTTAAAGTTGTGCCCGCTTTCTAATGATTTGCCGTATTCGGTAAAGATGTTCGGATTGAAGAAATTACTCTTATAAGCATATTCTGTAACGCTGGAAGTTTGATTGGCAATAATGTAGGGATTTTTACTCACATCATAACCATAAACGGTTTGATAATCGGTATGGTTGAAATTATAGTTGGAACGGTAGTTCAATTCTACGTTAATTTTCCAGTCTTTGATGGGTTCCACGATGAAAGCAAGCTGGTGTGCCATCACGTCTTTTTGTGATTTATATCGGCCTCCTTCTGTTAATTGGTAAATCTTGGATTCGACAGTATAGAATCCGTTTGGGTCTACTACCGGAATGACAGGCCAGTAGCGACATACATCGAAATAGAATACATTACTTTTGATATCGCCTCCGGCAAATGAAGGAGCTTCATAATCCGTCCGGTTAAAACGCATACTATAACTTATTTTCAACCATTTGGTTAAGTCCGCATTGATTTTTGCAGTAAAGGAGTAGCGTTGTTTGTTATCATCTCCAAACTTCAAGAGACCTCCTTGGGCCAGATAATTCGCAGAAAGATAATATTGTATTTTATCCGTTCCACCATTTACGCTCAATGAATGCTCGTGGGTAAAGCTATTACCAAATAACGTTTTTAACCAGTCGGTATTGCCGGTAGGCATCACGTCTTGCCGTTGGGGATCATCGAATGAATTCCATCTTCCCGCATCGGTCGACCACATATATTGTGTGCTTTTTCCTGCCTGAAAATCCAGAATTTGTTGAAGTTTGGTGGCGCTATACATGGGAGTCTGTCCACCATTAGTTAACTGGTCATTGACTGCCAGAGCAAAATTGTATGAATCCGCCATTTCAGGCATATTCAAGGGAGATACAAAACGGAAGTTGTTATTATAGTTAACTACCGTTTTTCCCGACTTACCTTTCTTTGTTGTAATCAGGATGACTCCACCTGGTGCCCGCGAGCCATAAATGGAGGAAGCGGCTGCATCTTTCAGTACAGAAATATTCTCAATATCCTGTGGATTGATAGCGTTCATGTCTCCCTCCATACCGTCAATGAGCACCAATGGTTCTACCTTTGAACCAGCTCCAATTGTTCCAACACCACGAATATTGAATTTTTTGTCTGAACCTAAGGAGCCACCACCATCACCAGTAGAGATATTCATACCCGGAACCATACCTTGCAAAGCTTCTATGGTAGAGTTAACGGGACGTGCCGAAATTTCTTTTGCTCCTACCGTAGATACAGATCCTGTTACATTCACTTTCTTTTGTGTGCCAAAAGCAACCACAACAACTTCATCCAATGTTTGTGTATTGTCTTTAAGGATGATATTCAATGATTGTCCTGTGAATTTGATTTCTTGAGTCTGATAACCAACAAAAGAGACTACAATAATATCTCCGGTTTTTACATTGTTTAAAGAGAAGTCACCGTTGATTCCGGTGATTGTACCGTTCGTCGTACCTTTGGCTACGACGGATGCACCGATGATGGTTTCACCTGCTGCATCTTTTACTACACCCTTACAAGTAGTACCCTGTTGTACAACGGAAACTTTTAGAGTGCTTTCACCAGTTTCCGGATAAGCTGCTTCTACTGACATTGTCAGTAGGAACAACAACATACTAACTGACTTTAGTTGTTTTAACATAGCATTGAATTTAGAGTTTTTCCTAGAATCCGGAATTACTTTTAATAAGTTCTTTCAGAACTTATTTCGTGCGTAAAACGTTGGATTCAAAGCCTTAAATTCAAAAAAAGAGTCATCTTTTAAGCGATCTTTTCTACTTGTTTTATACCCATTTTATATCTATTTCGTACCTGTTTGTGTTAGATGAAATAACAAGGATGATGAAATAAACAAGTAGTTTCATTTCAATATGAAGATAAAATACGGCTTTGGGTATTCTTAAAAAGAAAAAAATGAATGAGAATTTGATATTATTTTTGAAAATACATGCTATGTATTAAAATATATTATATATTTGTGCCGTTAATTCTAATTTTATAAACCATCCTAGTTCTGAAAGAACTTATTTTTTCATCATTGATTACTGAACCTTAAAAGTGTCCTCCAATTGTAAGAGAGCTGTTTATTTGTGAGTTAGCTATTATCATTAATATGATTCCCGTACAGACTTATATACATAACTAGAATTTGGTAGATACCAATATCTGTATAAACAGTTGGGGCAGGTGTTTTTTATTAGATTTACTTAGACAAATATGTGTTGGCTATGGAGTATCTATCATTACATCCGGCAATAAATAGCAGATGGCAACAGACGAAACAGGATAGTTACATATCTCCATCTTTGGGAAATGAAAGCTACTTTTTTCTTTTTAGAAATAGCCTTTTTAATTTGTTTCACAGCTTTATCAACGGGAGTAACCCAAAACAATCCTTCTCCTTTTGCCATAGCGGTGTCTACAAATCCGGGACGAATATCGGTAGTGTAAATAGAATAAGGAGATTTAGTTGCTTTTTGTCGTAATCCTTCCATATAGTTGATTTGATAGGCTTTCGACGCATTGTAGGCGGGAGCGATGCCACTGCCGCGTGTACCTCCAACAGAGGAAATAGTAACCAGATGCCCGCTTTTTTGCTGTTCGAAATATCGGAAACCCCAGTCTGCGATGTTGGTGAATCCTATCACGTTCGTTAGTAAGGTCGGTTCTTCCAATTGGTAGGAGAGTTCGGGATTTAGTTCTCCGGTCCCAGCACAGATAATCAATATATCCATTCCACCCATCTTTTGAGTGAGAGTTTCGAGGGATGAAATGGTAGCTTGTGTATCGGTGATGTCGCACACTTGATAGAATAGTTTGTCTTTGTCCCGGGCGCATACTTCTTCTAATAGATTTTCCCTGCGACCGGTAATGCCGATAAGATAATCTTCTTGAGAATAGACTTCTGCCAATCCGCGACCGATGCCGGAAGTTGCACCTATAATTATAATTTTTTTCATGAAATACAATATACTTTGTTTGCCCGCAAAAGTAAGGGTAGGGAATAAATAAACTCTTGATTGAAATCAAGAATTTATTTATGTACGACTTTTCTTCGGATACGACTTAATGTTTCGGGACGAATGAGAAGATAGGAAGCCAGTTCTTTTAAAGTTATCAGTTTCAGTAAGTCGGGACAACGGTTGATAATTTCAAGATAGCGTTCTTCCGGTGTCAGGCTGTACATTGAAATCATCCGGTCGTAGACTTCCCACAATAACGTTTCTGCGATGCGGCGTCCTAACTTTTGGTGAGCGTCGTTGGTATCGTAGAAGTCTGCCATTTGCTGATAATTGATTACGTATACCAAACAGTCACATAAGGCTTGTATATCTACATTTGATTTGTCCTGTAACTGAAACGCCGGATAGTTGCCAACAAAAGAATGATCGAAAGTATAGCCTACAATGCTACTCTCGCCTACACTGTTGGTGCAACAGTACCGGAAAGAACCGGAACTGACGAACCCCATTGTTTTGCATACTTCTCCTTGGCGGGAAAAGTAGTCTCCTTTTTTATAATAGGTCTGCTTCCCCTGTTGCAATACAAAATCTACAATAGGGGAGTAGTTGATGTGGGAAGTATATTTGTTGAAATCTTCCACAGCGTATGAAAATTAGCCTTCGTTTATAACCTGAAATCCGGCCTGTTTCAAATCTTCCCAATATCCGGGATATGATTTGGTAACGACTTGCGGATCGGCAATAAGTAAATTGGGATGGCGGATAATTGCCGGTGCAAATGCCATTGCCATCCGATGGTCTTCGTAGGTTTCAATCACCGGAGTTTCTTCCGGTTCACATCGTTCGCCATTCCACATTAATATACTGTCATTTTCTTCCTCGATCACATATCCCAGCTTTTTAAGCTCGGCTCGCAGGGCGGCAATACGGTCAGTCTCTTTTATTTTCAGGCTTTGTAATCCAGTGAAACGGAAAGGGATATTCAGCAAGGCACAGGTAACAACGAATGTTTGTGCCAAATCCGGAATGTCGACAAAGTCTTCTTCCAGTCTTTCCGGCGCTTTGCCTGTTTTTTTCAGTTTCACACCTTGTGATGTAAATTCGGTAGTTATACCTAAGCGTGAGAAAACTTCTGCTCCCCGACTATCTCCCTGATAACTGTTAGGAAACAACCCCAATAATTCAATTTCTGCTTTGGGAGATAAGGCGGCAATCTGATACCAATAGGAAGCTGCGCTCCAGTCACTTTCCACTTTGAAAGGAATGCTCTGATAGAGTTGTGGAGCAACGGAAATGCTATTGGGAGAAGTCCATGCGGCTTTGGCTCCAAAGTCCTGCATCAGTTGCAATGTAAGATTGATATAAGGACGGGAAATTATCTCCCCGCTTAAATGCAAAGTCAAACCGTCTTTGAGTGCCGGACCTATCATCAATAGAGCAGATATATATTGGGAACTTACATTTCCTTTCAAGGTTATTTCATTTCCTTTCAACTCTGCACCTTTGATACATAAGGGAGGATATCCTTCATTGTGGACATACTCTATTTCAGCTCCTAATTCCCGGAGCGCATTGACTAATATCTGTATCGGACGTTGCTGCATACGGGCTGTTCCTGTGATTGTCCGTTCCCCCGGGGTCACACTTAAATAGGCGGTAAGGAAACGCATAGCAGTGCCCGCAGCCATGATGTCAATCGTCTCTTTCCCTTCGGTGAGAGCTTTTATCATCACCTGTGTATCGTCACAATCGGACAGGTTTTCAGGAGGATAAATACCTTTGCCCAGCGCATTGATGATTAATGCACGATTACTGATACTTTTAGAAGCCGGCAACTGGATGGTTGCTGTTACTACTGAAGGAGGGATGAGTTTATAGAGCATCATTTCTATTTTCTTTGGTTTGAGATGACAAAAATAGACATAAATTGGTATATATGCAGTTATAAAGTCAGAAAAACAATAGAAAATTTGGAATGGGGAAATTGCAATCGTATTTGAAGTAGAGGATAAAATCTCAAGAAATTACAATTGTATTTAAAATAAATGCTATATTTGTGATGTATTGCAATCGTATTTAAAAAGAAGTAGAATGAAAATACCTCGCATAATTAAACAAAGAAACACTTATGTTGACCGCATAAGACCTTTCATGAGGAAAACATTGGTAAAAGTGATGGTTGGTCATCGTCGTGTCGGTAAAAGCTTTATTTTGTATCAACTCATGGAGTTGATACGGAAAGAAGAGAGTGATGCGAACATTATCTATATAAATAAGGAAGATGTCAATTTCATAGATATAAAGACTTATAAAGAACTGAATGATTATATTCTTTCAAAATCGGTAGATGATAGAATGAATTATATTTTTGTCGATGAAATACAGGAAATACAAGATTTCAGGTTGGCTATCCGTTCGTTGGCATTGGATGATAATAATGATATATATGTGACAGGCAGTAATTCAGAGATATTTTCCAGTGATTTAGCGAATGAATTGGGAGGTCGGTATGTTGAATTTGTGGTTTATAGTTTGTCGTATATTGAATTTCTGGATTTCCATGAACTGGAGAATACGGATGCGTCATTGGAGAAATACATTCATTATGGAGGATTGCCTTATCTGATACATTTGCCGATGGAAGAACCTGTTGTTATGGAGTATTTGAGGAGCATTTACTCTACCATTATATTAAAAGATGTGATTCAGAGAAAGAATATAAGGAATACGGTCTTTTTGGAACAACTAGTTTCGTTCTTGGCAGGTAACATTGGCAACTTATTTTCCAGCAAGAGTATTAGTGATTTTCTGAAAAGTCAGAAAGTGGATATTTCTCCTTATGTTGTGAGTGAGTATGCGATGGCATTATCGGATGCTTTTATTGTACACAGGGTAGGAAGGTATGATATTGCCGGAAAGAAATTATTCGAAAGAGGGGAGAAGTATTATTTTGAGAATATGGGGATTCGTAATGTGATTACGGGGTACAAGCCACAGGACAGAGCGATGCGTTTGGAGAACTTGGTTTATAATCATTTGGTATATAGTGGATATGATGTAAAAATCGGGACATTGGGTACGGAAGAAATAGATTTTGTCTGTAAACGGAATGGAGAGATTCTCTATGTGCAAGTCTCTCTTGAACTTTCTAAACAGGAAACTATTGAAAGAGAATTCGGGAATTTATTGAAGATTAAAGATAATTATCCGAAAGTGGTAGTGTCCGGAGAAAAAATGTTTGAAAATACTTATGAAGGGATAGAACATATTTATATTAGAGACTTCTTGTCTTCTGTTTTGTTACATTCCATTACTCGTGTCATTTAATCAAAGAACAACTGTTTTTTCTTTTATAAATAAGTATGATGAAAATACCGAATATACGTTTACTCAACCAACAGTTATTAAGTCCTCTTTTCTTTCAACCCAAGGAACTTGTGTCCTGGATGGGAGCTATGCAGGCACAGAATTATTCCATGGTGAAATGGGCAGTAGGAATGCGTTTGAAGTCAGCAACGATTCAAACTGTGGAAAAAGCGCTCCGTGATGGTGAAATCCTGCGGACTCATGTAATGCGTCCGACATGGCATCTCGTAGCAGCAGAAGATATCCGGTGGATGTTGAAACTTTCCGCCGGGCGTATTATATCTGCTAATGAGTCTTATGCGAAGGGGCATGACTTGGAAATTTCTGAAGAGCTCTATACGAAAAGTCATAATCTGTTGGAGAAAATTCTTTGTGGGAAGAAAAGTCTGACGAGGCAGGAGATTGCCGAGCATTTTAACCGTTCGGGGATTGTAGCGGATAATCATCGTATGACCCGCTTTATGGCTCGTGCGGAGCAGGTGGGGATTGTATGTAGTGGGGAAGATAAAGGAAGTAAATGTACGTATGCGCTTTTGGAAGAGCGTGTTCCGCCGATGCCGGAATTGACCAAAGATGAATCTTTGGCTCGTTTGGCTAGAAGCTATTTTCGTAGTCATGCTCCTGCTGTTTTGCAAGATTTTGTCTGGTGGTCGGGGCTGCCTATTACAGATGCACGTCAAGCTATTTATTTGATTGATTCGGAATTAACGGCAGAAGAATGGAATGGACAGACATGGTATATTCATGAAGATTGCCGGACTCGTGGAAAAGTTACCGGCAGTTTGCATCTTCTTCCTTCTTATGATGAATATTTGCTTGGTTATAAAGACCGGACAGACGTTTTGCCTAAAGAGCATTACTCGAAAGCATTTACCAATAATGGTCTGTTTTATCCGATTGTTCTTCATGAAGGACAAGTGATAGGAAACTGGGATAAGTCTGTTAAAAAGAGAGGCTCATTGATAGAACATTCATGGTTCCGGTTGGATGATTGTGTTGATGAAGGTGCGTTGGATCGTGAGAAAGATAAGTATATACGGTTTTGGCGATAATATATGAAAAAACGTATATTTTATCGTTGTATAATTCCATATATGCAGGATATATTTAGGCATGAGTTGAAAATGAGAAGGATTTGCTGTTTTCGAATTTAGAAAAGAAATAAATCGATTGTGTTTTGGAATAATTTGTTTTAGTCTGTGTCTTTTATAGAATAGATGTATAGAACTTGCCTTTATTTTGTCTCAAATTGATATGTGGAGTGTTGGCTGTTTCAGGTGTAGGTTAGCTCTGGGATAGCACTTAAAATAAAGTTTTATATGCTCCTTTTAAAGGAATAAAGTGTTTCTCACCGATCAATGAATCGTTCCTTTAAAAGGAACTGGTTATTCCTTTTAAAGAAACGATTGTCAATAAGTTTATTATAGTGTATCTTTTGACTGTTTTTATGTAAAAAACTCCTCGGGAACTGTATATTCTTGCATTATTTTATACAACAGAACTGCTGGAAGAGGAAATCCGTGTGATGCTATTTATACTCATCATATTAAAAATAGAATATTTAAAGTAAGATATACTACCGCATTTATATTATAATAGAGCTTTCTCTCTATTTAAATAAATAGCATCAAGACTGATTTTTATTTGTTCATTTGCCTTTTTGCCCATTCCAGTCTTCGTTGATCGGCTAATGGAGTCACTTTAAATTCTTCGAATGTAGCAGTGAAACCTTTGCCGTCCGGACAAGCTCCCATTAATCCTACCATGACAGGACAATTATCTTGCAACCAACACGTGCGCATCATAATATATTCTTTATCATCACGTGAGAAAAATATTTCTACTGCATCCAGGCGACGGACTGCTTTTATCCATATCGAACGGGGAGCATCCGGCAATTGTACTACACTCCAGTCGCTAGTCCGATGCGTAACTACAGCACTTACATTCTGTTTGCCATCAACGTATTCCACACCTGCTTTTATCCAGTTTTCATGGTCGATGCGCAGCATTAATCCCATTTGGTCAAAGGTGGTGACATAGTTGCCGGTTATCTTTACTTTGGCTTCAAATTCTCCACCATAAGTTGCATAATAGAAAGGTCCGTCGTCCACTGTGAACCCATAATGAGAAATCCTCCAAAAGTCTGTTTTTGCAGGAACATCCATCACTAAGGTTTTGCCATCTTTTATTTCCCATTGTTGAGGCTCATTCAGCCAGTTCATTTTATTCAAACTTTGTGCCATAGAAGAAGTTGTTACTGCCATAAAGGCTATTGACATCATTTTGATTTTTAAATGTTTCATGATCATTTCTTATTTGATTATCTTTGTGGTGCAAAGATAGGTCATACCTCCGTGTGCAACAATACTGAATAATAACCATTTTATAAGATGGACGTATTACAAAAGGAAATAGATGAAGTTTATGCGACACAACTGATAGCCGATGAAATATTGGACAATGGAGTTGTAGAGCAACATCAACGCTTTATTCATTCATTGACGGAGATTAATGGTGGATGTGCTGTTATTTCAGATCTTTCGAATAGGAAAAGTTACATTGCCGTTCATCCTTGGGCGCATTTTCTAGGCTTAACTCCCGAAGAAGCTGCTTTGAGTGTGATTGATTCTATGGATGAAGATTGTATTTATCGGCGTATTCATCCTGAAGACTTGGTAGAAAAGCGGTTATTGGAGTATCAGTTTTTTCAGAAGACCTTTTCGATGTCTTCCGAAGAACGGTTGAAGTACCGGGGAAGATGCAGAATACGTATGATGAATGAGAAAGGAGTCTATCAGTATATTGATAATTTAGTGCAGATTATGGAAAATACTCCTTCCGGAAGTGTATGGTTGATTTTTTGTCTTTATACCTTGTCTGCAGATCAACGAACGGAGCAGGGGATATGTCCCACTATTACCCATATGGAACGTGGAGAGGTCGAAACGCTCTTTCTTTCGGAAGAACATCGCAATATCCTATCCGAACGCGAAAAGGAAATACTTCGCTGTATACGTAAAGGACTATCTAGTAAAGAAATAGCAGCTGCCCTTTATATTAGTGTGAATACAGTCAATCGACACCGCCAGAATATTTTGGAGAAACTCTCTGTCGGTAATTCGATAGAAGCGTGTCGGGCTGCTGAATTGATGAAACTGTTGGATTTGTAATCCAATAAGATGGCATTGTTTACTGATTTCTTTCTTCAGATTTGAAGCTTATCTGAAGAAAGAATAGAACTTATTTAAAACAAAAGCAGCAACTCATCAAATCTTTTCACCTGTTTCAGATGGTCATGTGTGAATGTGTCTACTACTTCATGTTTCCACATCACTTCAAAAGGAATATGTATGCCATATCCTCCCAGCGATAGAACAGGTTGAATGTCCGATTTCAGAGAATTGCCAATCATGACAAATTCAGAAGGAGCAATCTGTAAGATATTCAACATTCGTTGATATTCTTTCTCTGTTTTATCGGACATCACTTCAATGTGATCGAAATAAGAGGCTAATCCGGAACGTCCCAGCTTATTTTCCTGATCGAGTAAATCTCCTTTAGTGGCAACTACTAATTTGTATTTTCCTTTCTCTTTCAATACTTTAAGTGTTTCTTTTACTCCCGGCAATAGTTCAATAGGCATTTTCAGTAATGATTTGCCTAATTCAATAATATGTTGAATGTCTGTACCTGAAATCTTTTGTCCACTCACATGCAAAGCTGTCTCTATCATAGAAATGGTGAAAGCTTTGGCTCCATATCCGAGATACTTCAGATTATTCATTTCTGTTTGAAATAAAGCGGCTGAAATATCTTCAGAAGTGCCATAAGGCTTTAATAGGTCTGTATATTGTTTCTCTATTTCCTGGAAAAAAGGTTCATTGCTCCACAAGGTATCGTCTGCATCAAAAGCAATGACTTTAATAAGTTCTTTCATCGGTTTTCGTCGTTAATGGTGAATTTTAGATCATCTGTTTGATATTTTTGCCGCAAAGTTACTACAAAAAAGTGAAATGCGGAAAGATATAGTGATAGAATTGAGTTACAAGGGTTTTGGTTGAAGTGGCGATAATCCGTGAAGCCATTACAATCCCTGCCGAAGCCAAATCCTGACGCCGCTACGTTACTTGTTCGTAACCATGCCCGAAAATGCGACAAACGGGTACGAATAGCGAAACAAGGCTCTAAGGAATAGTGAGTTATCCATAACTCATGCGAAAAATCAGGTTACGGAAAAAGATTGCGCCGTTCCTCCCCGTTTTGCGTACCAACACCGGACTCTTCACCAACTAATTTTGAAACCCAAAAATTAAGGACAATGAAGAGTACATTTTCAGTAATCTACTACCTCAAGCGTCAGGTAGTGAAAAAGGACGGGACAGTTCCCGTCATGGGACGCATCACGGTGGACGGCAGCCAGACACAGTTCAGCTGCAAACTGACTGTCGATCCGAAACTGTGGGACACCAAAGGTGGACGTGTCACGGGCAGAAGCACGGCGGCACTCGAAACGAACCGTATGCTTGACAAGATGCGGGTACGCATCAACAGGCATTATCAGGAAATCATGGAGCGTGACAACTTCGTCACGGCGGAGAAGGTGAAGAACGCCTTTCTCGGACTGGAACACCGCTACCACACGCTGATGCAGGTGTTCCGCCAGCACAACGAGGACTACGAGAAGCAGGTGGAGGCAGGCATGAAAGCCAAAGGCACGCTGCTGAAGTACCGCACCGTTTACAAGCACATGCAAGAGTTCCTCGACATCCGCTACCATGTGAAGGACATCGCCCTAAAAGAGCTTACCCCGGCTTTCATCTCCGACTTCGAGATGTTCCTGCGCACGGACAAGCACTGCTGCACCAATACCGTGTGGCTGTACGTCTGCCCGTTACGGACGATGGTATTCATCGCCATCAACAACGAGTGGCTGACGCGCGACCCGTTCCGCGAGTATGAAATCAAGAAGGAGGAAACAACACGCAGTTTCCTGACCAAAGATGAGATCCGCCTGCTGATGGAGGGGAAACTGAAAAACGCCAAACAGGAATTGTACCGCGACCTCTACCTGTTCTGCGCCTTCACGGGGCTGTCGTTCGCGGATATGCGCAACCTTACGGAAGAGAATATCCGCACCTACTTCGACGAACACGAGTGGATAAACATCAACCGCCAGAAAACGGGCGTGGTGTCCAACATCCGCCTGCTCGACATCGCCAACCGCATAATCGGCAAATACCGGGGACTGTGCGGGGACGGCAGGATATTTCCCGTTCCGCATTATAACACGTGCCTTGCCGGTATCCGTGCCGTCGCCAAGCGTTGCGGCATCACCAAGCATATCACGTGGCATCAGAGCCGCCACACGGCAGCCACGACGATATTCCTCTCCAACGGTGTTCCCATCGAAACGGTCAGCTCCATGCTCGGACACAAGAGCATAAAGACGACGCAGATTTACGCAAAGATAACCAAAGAGAAGCTCAATCAGGACATGGAGAACCTTGCCGCAAGATTGAACGGCGTCGAGGAATTTGCAGGTTGCACCATCTAAAAAGAAAAGCCATGAAACGTGACACAATCATCATCGAGGACAAGGCAGTCAGCGTAACCGGTAACGACGTGTGGATGACCGCCACCGAAATAGCCGGATTGTTCCATACGACCGTCCCGGCAGTGAACGCCGCCATCAGAGCCGTCCGCAAGTCGGACGTGCTGAACGACTACGAGGTGTGCCGCTACATGCAGCTTGAAAACGGGCTGCACGCGGACGTGTACGCCCTTGAAATCATCATCCCGGTCGCTTTCAGGGTGAATACCTACAACACCCACCTGTTCCGCACATGGCTGGTGGGAAAGGCACTCTCACAAGAGAAACGGCAGACATACGTGATGTTCATACAGAACGGAAAAGCCGGGTATTGCTGATTGCACATACCCCATAAGACAAGTAAACGGGTAGCACCACAAAAGGTGTCACCCGTTTACTTTTTCATGAAACCGCCTCACTCCAGCGGCTTGCGGTAGTTCGCTTCCAGTACCCCGCGCAGCCCCGTTTCCGGGTAAAGCACCTTCCCTCCCAAAAGTATGAAGGGCAACACGCGGTTGTTGCGGTATTCCTGCAAGGTGCGCCGGCTCACACGGAGCAGTTCCGACACCTCGCCGTCCGTCAGGTAACGTTCCCCGTCCAGCGGAGGACGGTAGCTTTCCAGAAATGCGGACAGCCATTTCGAGCCTTTGCGCATATCCTGCACCACAGAGGCTATCGGCTCGTCTTCCATCGTAAAAACATCGTTGTTCTCGTTCATCATAACTTCGGATTCAGTGGGTGAATAAATCAAATCATCTGCCGTGCGGATAGAGCGTGCCGACAAGCGGTATCAGCCGCTTCACCTCCTCTGGCTTGTAATAGAACCTGCGGTTTATCTGCGAGTAGCCGATAAGCCGCCTGTCACGCAGCGTCTGCAACGTGCGCGGGCTTATTCTCAACTGCCCGCAGACCTCCTCGCCCGTGAGCCATCTTTCCATGCGCCCCGTGTCGCTTTTGCGCCTCAGGGCGGCGACCTTCTCCGAGAGTGCGCCGAATGCCGCCACCATCATCTCGAAAGTCTTTTTCTCGATAGATACTATTTCCATATTCATGTCATTTAGAGTTTGCCGCAAAGGTAACGAAACGGCATACAAGACGTATCGTTTTCCGCTGAAAGGCTGCCTGTTGCGCCGTTTGACCGGGTTACGGAGCCATCTTCCGCAAAAATCTTACGTGAGTCACGTAGTGAGTTGTTAAAGCCCCTTTTGTTTATTGCCGAATTTTGTCGCAGAAACAAAAAGAAAGGACTGAACATGAAAGTGATAACAATGGAAAGTTCCGCCTACAAGGAGATGATGGCGCAGATTGCGAACATCGCAGGGTACATCCGCGAGGCAAGGGACGAGAAGAAACGGAAGCGGGAAACCGAAGACAAGCTGCTTGACACGGCACAGGCGGCGAAGATGCTCAACGTGAGCAAGCGCACCATGCAGCGTATGCGCACCGACCACCGTATCGAGTATGTGGTGGTACGCGGAAGCTGCCGCTACCGCCTTTCCGAGATACTGCGGCTATTGGAGGACAACACAGTAAGGAACGAGGAAGGGACAATAGACACCCTGTTCCACAACCACACGCTGCGCACGGGCGGCAAACCAAAAGGAAGGAGGACATAGGTCATGGAACTGCTCACACGAAACAACTTCGAGGGCTGGATGCAGAAGCTGATGGAACGGCTCGACCGTCAGGACGAACTGCTGCTGGCGATGAAGGCTGAGGGGAAACAGCCCACTATCACGGAAAGCATCCGCCTTTTCGACAATCAGGATTTGTGCATGTTGCTCCAGATAAGCAAACGCACCCTCCAACGCTACCGCAGCGTAGGCGCATTGCCCTACAAGACGCTGGGCAAGAAGACCTATTACAGCGAGGAGGACGTGCTGACATTCCTTTCCAACCATATCAAGGACTTCAAAAAGGAAGATATAGCCTTCTACAAGGCTCGTATCCATAATTTCTTTCATAAATAACCCATTAAAACATTTTTCAGATGGCAAAGAAAAAAGACGAAAAGGACGTGCTGGTAGTCCGTGACGAGAAGACAGGCGAGATCAGCGTGGTAGCCGGGCTGAACGCGGACGGCACACCCAAGCGCACCCCCGCAAAAGCGGAGAACGCGCAGAGTTTCCTGCAATTCGACCGACATGGCGACGTGCTGGACAACTTCTTCAAGAACTTCTTCCGGCAGTGCAAGGAACCCAGCCGCTTCGGTTTCTACCGCATTGCGGCAGACCAAGCTGAAAATCTCTTAGAGGTGATGAAGCAACTGCTGAAAGACCCCGAAGCGAACAAGGAGCTGCTCGCCCCTCACAAGGTGGACACCTCCGACTATGAGAAGAAGGTGCAGGAAGAGATGGCAGCACAACAGACAGAGAAACAAGAACCTCAAAAACAGGAGAACATGGAACAACGGAAAGAACAGCAACAGGACAAATCCGAACAGATGCAGGGCAAACGTGGCTACCAGCCCATCGACGAGAGTAAAATCAACTGGCAGGAGCTGGAGGACAGATGGGGCGTAAAGCGGGACAACCTTGAAAAGTCCGGCGACCTTACGAAGATGCTCAACTATGGCAAGTCCGACTTGGTAAAGGTCAAACCGACCTTCGGCGGCGAATCATTCGAGCTGGACGCCCGCCTCTCCTTCAAGAAGGACGGTGAGGGAAACATCAGCCTCGTGCCGCACTTCATCCGCAAGGAGCAGAAGCTGGATGAGTACAAGGAACACAAATTCTCCGACAATGACCGGAAGAACCTCCGCGAAACGGGCAATCTCGGTAGGGTCGTGGACATTGTGGACAGGGAAACGGGCGAGATCATCCCCTCCTACATCAGCATCGACCGCAAGACGAATGAAATCACGGACATTCCGGCAAGCAGGGTGCGCATCCCGGAGCGCATCGGCAAGACGGAAATCACCACGCAGGAGCGGGACATGCTCCGCGCCGGACTGCCCGTACGCGACAAGCTCATCGAGCGCAACGACGGCAGAAAGTTCGTCACCACCCTGCAAGTGAACGTGGAGCAGCGCGGCGTGGAGTTCGTGCCGGGAACCGGCAAGTCGCCCCGTACCGCACAGACACAGGAAACCAAAGGCGACACATCGAAAAGTCAGGCGCAGGGCGGGGAAAATGCCGCACAGACCAAGAAGGAGCAACGCCGCAACACGTGGACGAACGAGGACGGCAGCATCCGCCCCATCAGCAAATGGAGCGGCGTGAGCTTCACCGACCAGCAGAAAGCCGACTATGTGGCGGGTAAAGCCGTGAAGCTGGAGAACGTGACCGACAAGCAGGGCTTCCATGCCACGATGTATATCAAGTTCAACCCGGAGAAGGGACGCCCGTACCGCTACGACACGAACCCTGACAATGCACAGCAGGTTGCTCCGTCCAACGAGAGCCGCACGCAGGTGGCGGTGAACAACGATGGCAAGACCAACGAGGC
This sequence comes from Bacteroides sp. AM16-13, assembly GCF_003602705.1. Lineage (NCBI taxonomy): Bacteria > Pseudomonadati > Bacteroidota > Bacteroidia > Bacteroidales > Bacteroidaceae > Bacteroides > Bacteroides sp. AM16-13. Next base: position 6,100 of record NZ_QTLK01000027.1, on the reverse strand, counting down.
TACAAAGAATCTGAGAGAGCCGTTGCAGAAAGGTCAGACCAACCCGAAGGACGCCCGCCAGCAACAGCAGCAGGAGAAGCCGCAGAAGAAAACGGGCAAGGGCATGAAAATGTAATCCCGTGTCCGCCACTGAATCCAAAATAAAATCCAAAGTATCAACAAAAAAGAAGAAGACATGAAGACAATCATTGCAGAAAAGCCCTCCGTGGCACGTGAAATCGCCCGCATCGTGGGCGCGACAAAGAGAGAGGAAGGATATTTCGAGGGAGGCGGTTATGCCGTGACATGGGCATTCGGACACCTCGTTCAGCTTGCCATGCCCGACGGCTACGGCGTGCGCGGATTTGTCCGTGACAACCTCCCGATTATTCCCGACACATTCACGCTCGTCCCCCGTCAGGTCAGGACGGAGAAAGGTTACAAGCCCGACAGCGGCGTGGTGTCGCAGATAAAAGTCATCAAAAGACTGTTCGACACAAGCGAACATATCATCGTGGCGACCGATGCCGGACGCGAGGGAGAGCTTATCTTCCGCTACCTCTACCACTATACGGGTTGCACCACTCCTTTCGTGCGCCTGTGGATCAGCTCTCTCACCGACAAAGCTATCCGCGAGGGACTGCGGAAACTCGAAGACGGCAGCAAATACGACAACCTCTACCTCGCCGCCAAAGCGCGGAGCGAATCCGACTGGCTCGTGGGCATCAACGGCACACAGGCGTTATCCATCGCCGCCGGACACGGCACGTATTCCGTGGGGCGGGTGCAGACACCAACGTTGGCTATGGTATGTGAACGCTACTGGGAGAACCGCCGCTTTACGTCCGAAGCATTCTGGCAGCTCCATATCGCAACGGACGGTTGCGACGGCGAAGTCGTGAAATTCTCATCCTCCGAGAAATGGAAAGAGAAAGAACCGGCGATGGAACTATATAATAAGGTAAAGGCGGCAGGTTGCGCCACTGTCACGAAAGCCGAGCGCAAGGAGAAGACGGAGGAAACTCCCTTGCTCTACGACCTGACCACGCTCCAGAAAGAAGCCAACGCCAAGCACGGCTTCACGGCGGAACAGACGCTTGAAATCGCGCAGAAACTCTACGAAAAGAAGTTGATAACCTATCCGAGAACGGGAAGCCGCTACATCCCCGAAGACGTGTTTGCCGAAATTCCCAAACTGCTCGCTTTCATCGGCACACAGCCCGAATGGAAAGACAAGGTGCGGGCAAAAGCCGCCCCGACACGCCGCAGCGTGGACGACGGCAAGGTGACAGACCACCATGCCCTGCTCGTCACGGGTGAGAAACCGCTCTTCCTCTCCAAAGAGGACAATACCATCTATCAGATGATTGCCGGGCGCATGGTCGAGGCATTCTCTGAGAAATGCGTCAAGGATGTGACCACTGTCACGGCGGAATGTGCCGGAGTGGAGTTTACCGTAAAAGGCAGCGTCGTGAAGCAAACCGGATGGCGTGCCGTCTATGGCGAGGAAAAAGAGGAAATTACCATCCCCGGCTGGCAGGAAGGCGACACGCTGACACCGAAAGGCTCGTCCATTACCGAAGGAAAGACCAAACCCAAGCCGCTGCATACCGAAGCCACCCTGCTCTCGGCAATGGAAACGGCGGGCAAGGAAATTGAGGACGACGCACTGCGGCAGGCGATGAAGGACTGTGGCATCGGTACTCCCGCCACACGCGCCTCCATCATCGAAACGCTTTTCAAGCGCGGTTACATGGAACGCTGCAAGAAGTCGCTTGTTCCCACCGAAAAAGGACTTGCCCTCAATTCCGTCGTCAAGACGATGCGCATCGCCGATGTTGCCATGACGGGCGAATGGGAAAAGGAGCTGGCGCGTATCGAGCGCGGGGAACTGTCCGACGACACCTTCCGCAAGGAGATAGAGGCGTACACACGTGAGATAACCTCCGAACTGATCTCGTGCGACAAGCTCTTCGGCAGCCGTGACTCCGGCTGCGCGTGTCCCAAGTGTGGCACGGGCAGGATGCGGTTCTACGGCAAGGTGGTACGCTGCGACAACACGGAGTGCGGACTGCCCGTGTTCCGGCTGAAAGCGGGACGCACCCTGTCCGACGATGAAATCAAAGACCTGCTCACCGAAGGGCATACCAAGCTGCTCAAAGGGTTCAAGAGCAAACAGGGCAAGAGTTTCGATGCTGTTGTCGCCTTTGACGGGGAATATAACACGACTTTTGTGTTCCCGGAGGCTAAAAAGGACAAGAAATTTTCAGGACGGAAGAAATAGTATTAACTTTGCCACTTGTTCAGAGTAATGAATTGTTCTTCGATACCGGATTACACTCATACTTTGGATTTAGTGGTGGCACTCGGAGGGATACCGAGTGCCTTTTTCTTCCTTTTTCCAACCGATTATCCCGTTAATTATCAATCCGCTAAATCCAAAGTAATGAACAACAAGAAGAAAAACGAGGGTCAGACCGACTTTTCCTATTACGGTCTGTACCTGCTGGACTATCTCCGCACGAACAAGTTTGAACAGGCTGACGACACCGCTTTCATACGGGAACGGGCCGACCGTGCCGCCGAAACGTATGAGAGGGCACGGCTTGAAGGCTATCCCGCCGATGGTGCGCAGGAACTGGCGATGGACACGCTGCTGCGCGGGCTGCATTATTCCCGTTACGCCATCCTCCGCGAAGTCGTGGAAAACGAGTTTGCCGATGAAGTGCCGGAAGAGAAGCGTGAAGCCTTTGTCCTGAAACTGCTGCCGCTTGTCGGCAACGTGTTCTCCGTCTATGACCTCTCGGATGACAATTTCGCCCTGTCTTCCGATTACGACCTGCTCTACACGGAGCTGACGGGAGCAACCGTCCTTTACTTAGACGAATATGGCGTTTAACCGCAAACAGAAACTGCGGGACAACATCGAGGCGATACGGACGGCATTCATCCTTGACAGGGAAAATAGGACAGCGACAACCGAAGAGCGTGCCATACTTCAAAGGTACTGCGGTTTCGGCGGTCTGAAATGTATCCTCAACCCTGCAAAGGAACTGACGGATGCCGTCCGGTGGGCGAAATCCGACCTCGAACTGTTCGCCCCGACGGTGGAGCTGCACAGGCTTATCCGTGAGAACAGCAAGGACGAAACAGAGTACAAGCGGTTTGTGGATTCGCTGAAAGCGTCCGTGCTGACCGCTTTCTACACCCCCAAAGAGATAACCGACACCATCGCGGACGTGCTGGCAGATTACAGCGTCCGCCCCGCCCGTATGCTCGAACCGTCGGCAGGTGTCGGCGTGTTCGTGGATTCCATGCTGCGGCACAGCCCCAATGCGGATGTGATGGCTTTCGAGAAGGATCTGCTCACGGGTACAATCTTGAGGCATCTCTATCCCGACCAGAAAATGCGCACCTGCGGTTTTGAGAAAATCGAAAGACCGTTCAACAATTATTTCGACTTGGCGGTGTCCAACATTCCGTTCGGTGACATTGCCGTGTTCGACGCGGAGTTTCAGCGGAGCGACTCTTTCGGCAGACGCTCCGCCCAGAAAACCATCCACAACTATTTCTTTCTCAAAGGACTGGATGCCGTGCGTGACGGCGGTATCGTGGCGTTCATCACCTCGCAAGGGGTATTGAATAGCACCAAGACCTCCGTGCGTAACGAGCTGTTCAGTCAGGCCAATCTGGTATCCGCGATACGCCTGCCCAACAACCTGTTCACGGACAACGCGGGCACGGAGGTGGGCAGTGACCTGATTGTCCTGCAAAAGAACCTCAGCAAGAAGGAAATGTCGCAGGACGAGCGGCTGATGACCGTGATACAGACGGACACGAAAACCGCCCTGACCGACAACGCCTATTTCATCCACCACCCGGAACGCATCGTGCATACGATGGCGAAACTTGACACAGACCCCTACGGGAAGCCCGCTATGGTTTATCTGCACGAGGGCAAGGCAGCAGGCATCGCCGGGGATTTGCGCCGTATGCTCGACGAGGATTTCCATTACAGGCTTGCCATGCGCTTGTATTCGGGTTCAATCCGGCAGGCAGGAACGGAAGAAAAAGTTGCCGTTCAAAATAAAGTAGAGCGTCCTGCCATAAAATTGGAAACAGTATCCTCGGCGCAGACGGTGGAAACTCCGACAGAAAAGCCGCAACCCGCAGATGAAAAGCCGGAGATAGAACCGCGCCCGCAATATTCCGCAGGCGTGCAGCTCACCCTGCTTGACCTCTGGGGGATGACGGAAGAGGTCAGCCAACCGAAAACCTCCAAAAAGAAAAAGACGGTGAAAAAGGCAGTTACGGCAAAGTCCACTCCGCCCAAACCGAAAGTCACGGTTACACCGACAGCTCCAACTGCAAAACCCGCAATGGAGAATAAGGAGGTGAAAGCGGAGAACACCGCCAAGCCTGCCGACCCGGACGACATCTATGCCACACTGGACTGGGATACCAATCCTCCCATCAACGGTTTCTATGAAATGATGATGGGTTTGACGCCGGAGCGTAGGAAAGAACTTCGGGAACTGGCAAGGCAGCATAACGAGAAACAAGTGGCGGAAAAGACGGAAGTGAAAGCCGTGCCGGAAACTTCCCGTGAGCAGCCACGACAGGAGGAAACACAGCCGGAGGCAGTCGCCGCACCTGCCGTTACAGATACCCCATCGGAAGCGGTGGGGACTTTCCTTTTCCCCGACATCGAAGCGGAAAAGCCGAAGGAGGAAGTCGTGGACCTTTCTCCGCGTGCCTACCACCGCACGCCGGAGATGCACCTGCGCGAAGGGTCGCTGGTGGCTGACCGGGGGCGTCATAACATCGGCTACCTGAAAGACATCACGCCATACGGGGCGACATTCCAGCCGCTCGACCTGAAAGGATACCAGAAGGAAAAGGCGTTGTTGTATGTGTCGCTGCGTGACGCCTACGAGCGTCTGTACCGTTATGAATCGCTCCGGCGCGAGGCAAATGTTCCGTGGCGAGAGCATCTGAATACCTGTTACGATGAGTTTGTCATGCGCTACGGCAACCTCAACGCCAAGCAGAACGTGAAGTTAGTGATGATGGATGCGGGCGGGCGCGACATCCTTTCGCTGGAACGGATGGAAAACGGAAAGTTCGTCAAGGCGGACATCTTCGAGCATCCTGTTTCCTTCGCGGTGGAGAGCCATGCCAACGTAGGCTCTCCCGAAGAAGCCCTGTCTGCGTCGCTCAACAAATATGGTACGGTCAATCTCGACTATATGCGGGAGATAACCGACAGCACGGCGGAGGATTTGCTCACTGCCCTGCAAGGGCGCATCTACTACAATCCGCTCGTGACCGGTTACGAAATCAAAGACCGTTTCATCGCCGGAAATGTCATAGAGAAAGCGGAACGCATAGAGGCATGGATGGGTGACAATCCCGAAAATGAGCGTATGCCGGAGGTGAAGCAGGCGTTGGAGGCTCTGAAAGATGCCGAGCCGCAGCGCATCGCCTTCGAGGATCTGGACTTCAATTTCGGGGAACGCTGGATTCCGACGGGTGTCTATGCCGCCTACATGAGCCGGCTGTTCGACACGGAGGTGAAAATCGCCTATTCCGCAAGCATGGACGAGTTTTCGGTGGTGTGCGGCTACCGCACCATGAAAATCACGGACGAGTTTCTGGTGAAGGGGTATTACCGGAACTATGACGGTATGCACCTCCTAAAACACGCCCTGCACAACACCTGCCCTGACATGATGAAGTCCATCGGCAAGGACGAGCATGGCAACGACATCAAGATGCGCGACAGCGAGGGAATACAACTCGCCAACGCCAAGATTGACGAGATACGAAACGGCTTCTCCGAATGGCTCGAAGAGCAGTCGCCGCAGTTCAAGGAGCGGCTTGTGACGATGTATAACCGCAAGTTCAACTGTTTCGTGCGCCCGCGCTACGACGGCTCCCATCAGACCTTTCCCGACCTCAACCTGAAAGGGCTGGCAAGCCGGGGTATCAAGAGCGTCTATCCCTCACAGATGGATTGCGTCTGGATGTTGAAACAGAACGGCGGCGGAATTTGCGACCACGAGGTGCTGCGCCCATAAGGGGCATATAGTAAATGTAGCATTAGCAAGCTACCAGGCAA
>NZ_QTLK01000026.1:0-88812 GCF_003602705.1 Bacteroides sp. AM16-13 | reverse complement strand
CGTTTTTAGAGAAGCCCCTTGATTCAGCAACGAATCAAGGGGCTTTCTGTTTTTGGTACTTTGCAAAAAGATCCATCAATGAATCAAGAGGGGCTGTTTTTAAGGACGGATAAAAGATAACCTCTTCTCTTCTTCCGCAAATAGGATAGCAGTATTCACTAATGCCAAATGTGATACCAATAGCTTTTGTTATTTAATCTTGTATTAATATCCTGTTTGTCGCTTTCAATATATATTTGTTTTCAAATATCTTTTGGATTCCTTATATTTGTTTTCCGGTTTGAAAAATCCGGAAATGTGTCATTTAGTAATAGGAAAAGGGCAAAAGTGGAACAAAATAGGTGTAGGTCTGTGATTTTTTTGCAAACGAATCTTTTTTCTTTTCTTCTTTCTCTTTTTTATCAAATTGATTTTTGTAAATTTGGCGAGAATCTGAGAAAGGACACATAGTTAATATAGTAATAATACTAAATACTCCTGTTAATATGGAAAACAAAATTCAAGAGTTGACCGATAAGATTTATCGTGAAGGCGTGGAAAAAGGAAACGAGGAAGCGCAAAGACTTATCGCGAATGCTCAGGAAGAAGCTAAGAAAATCATTGAGGATGCCCGTAAAGAGGCGGAATCAATTGTAAACTCCTCTCGTAAATCTGCTGATGAGTTAGCAGAAAATACTAAATCAGAGTTAAAACTATTTGCCGGTCAGGCTGTGAATGCGCTCAAATCTGAAGTCGCTACAATGGTAACTGATAAGTTGATAACCGCTTCCGTGAAAGATTTCGCTCAGGATAAAGATTATCTGAACGCGTTTATCGTAGCATTGGCATCCAAATGGAGCATAGACGAACCTATCGTCATCTCAACAGCCGATGCGGAATCACTGAAAAAATATTTTGCAGCTCATGCAAAAGCTTTATTAGACAAGGGAGTGACTATCCAGCAAGTAAATGGTATCAAGACTCTGTTTACCGTTTCTCCGGCGGACGGTTCGTATAAGGTGAACTTCGGAGAAGAAGAATTCATGAATTACTTCAAAGCGTTCTTGCGTCCTCAATTAGTAGAAATGCTATTTTAAAAAAAGCGACTATGAGTAGTAAGTACTATTACTTGGTAGCAGGTTTGCCGGAACTTTCACTGGAAGACAGTAAGCTGAGCTATACAGTAGCCGATTTTAAAACTGAAATCTACAATGGATTGTCTGCTTCAGACCGGAAGTTGATCGACTTGTTTTATCTGAAGTTTGATAATGCAAATGTGCTGAAACTTCTCAAAGATAAAGAAGCGGAAATCGACAAACGGGGAAACTACTCTGCTGAAGAACTCACAGAATATATTTCTGTTCTGAGAGAAGGCGGAGAAATCAGTCCTAAAGAATTTCCGGTTTATCTCTCCACTTTTATAACTGATTATTTGAATACTCCGGCTGAAAGTACGACTTTGCACGAAGATCATCTGGCTGCTTTGTATTATGAGTATGCCATGAAGTGTGGAAATAAGTTTGTTTCTGCCTGGTTTGAATTCAATCTGAACATCAATAATATTCTTGTTGCATTTACCAGCCGTAAATTCAAGTGGGATATTGCTTCCAATGTTGTGGGAAATACGGAAGTATGCGAAGCATTGCGTACATCAAGTGCCCGCGATTTCGGACTGTCCGGTGAAGTGGATGTTTTTGAATCGTTAGTGAAAATCAGTGAGATTACAGAACTGGTGGAGCGTGAGAAGAAGTTGGATGCCCTGCGGTGGAACTGGATGGAGGATGCTATTTTCTTCGACTATTTCACTATTGAGCGTATTTTCGCTTTCCTGCTGAAGCTGGAAATGATTGAAAGGTGGATTTCACTGGATAAGGAAAGAGGTAATCAGTTGTTCAGAAGCATTATTGAGTCGCTGAAGAACGAAGTGCAGATTCCTGCAGAATTCAGATAATAAAATTAAAGAAATATATGGCAACAAAAGGAACTGTTAGTGGCGTTATTGCCAACATGGTGACCCTCGTCGTTGACGGACCGGTAGCTCAAAATGAGATTTGTTATATCTCGACCGGTGGCGATAAGTTGATGGCGGAGGTGATTAAGGTTGTAGGTTCACATGTATATGTCCAGGTGTTTGAAAGTACCCGTGGACTGAAAGTGGGCGCCGAAGCCGAATTTACAGGACACATGCTTGAGGTGACATTAGGCCCGGGTATGTTATCGAAAAACTATGATGGTCTGCAAAATGACCTCGACAAAATGGACGGAGTTTTCCTGAAGAGAGGACAATATACGTATCCGTTGGATAAAGAGCGTATATGGCATTTCGTACCATTGGTGAATGTAGGTGACAAAGTGCAGGCTTCTGTATGGTTGGGACAGGTGGATGAAAACTTTCAGCCGTTGAAAATAATGGCCCCGTTCACTATGAAGGGAACGGCTACCGTAAAAACAATCATGCCGGAAGGTGATTATAAGATAGAAGATACTATCGCAATCCTGACAGACGAAGAAGGTAATGATATTCCTGTAACTATGATTCAGAGATGGCCCGTAAAACGTGCGATGACGAATTATAAGGAAAAACCGCGTCCTTTCAAATTGTTGGAGACTGGTGTACGTGTGATTGATACGCTGAATCCGATTGTGGAAGGTGGTACGGGATTTATTCCCGGTCCGTTCGGTACAGGTAAAACGGTGCTTCAGCATGCTATTTCTAAGCAGGCGGAAGCGGATATCGTTATCATTGCAGCTTGCGGTGAACGTGCGAATGAGGTGGTGGAAATCTTTACCGAGTTCCCCGAACTGGTAGACCCGCACACAGGACGTAAGTTGATGGAGCGTACTATTATTATTGCCAATACTTCTAACATGCCGGTAGCTGCGCGTGAAGCATCTGTATATACAGCGATGACACTGGCGGAATATTACCGTTCAATGGGATTGAAAGTCTTGTTGATGGCCGACTCTACTTCCCGCTGGGCACAGGCTCTGCGTGAGATGTCCAACCGTATGGAAGAGTTGCCTGGACCAGATGCTTTCCCGATGGATATTTCGGCTATTATCTCTAACTTCTACGGTCGTGCGGGATATGTAAAACTGAGCAATGACGAAACGGGTTCTATTACATTTATCGGTACGGTATCTCCTGCCGGTGGTAACTTGAAGGAGCCGGTAACTGAAAATACGAAGAAGGTAGCCCGTTGTTTCTATGCATTGGAACAGGACCGTGCCGATAAAAAACGTTATCCGGCAGTGAATCCGATTGATTCTTATTCAAAATATATCGAATATCCGGAATTTGAAGAGTATATCAAAGGTCATATCAATGATGAATGGATCGGAAAGGTAAATGAACTTAAGACCCGTTTACAGCGTGGTAAGGAAATTGCCGAACAGATCAATATCCTCGGTGACGATGGTGTGCCGGTAGAATATCACGTGATCTTCTGGAAATCTGAATTGATTGACTTTGTAATCCTGCAACAGGATGCTTTTGACGAAATTGACGCGGTAACTCCGATGGAACGTCAGGAAGACATTCTGAATATGATAATCGACATCTGTCATACGGAATTTGAATTTGATAACTTCAACGAAGTAATGGACTACTTCAAGAAGATGATTAATATCTGTAAGCAGATGAACTACTCGAAGTTCAAATCAGAACAGTATGAAGGATTCCAGAAACAACTGAAGGAATTGATTGAAGAGAGGAAACTTCAATCGTAAATCGTAAATTGTTAAATCGTAAATAAGTAAGATGGCAACAAAAGCTTTTCAAAAGATATATACCAAGATTACTCAGATTACCAAGGCTACTTGTTCGTTGAAAGCGACAGGAGTAGGGTATGATGAGCTTGCCACCGTGGACGGTAAACTGGCACAGGTGGTAAAGATTGCCGGTGACGATGTCACTTTGCAGGTATTTGAAGGTACGGAAGGTATTCCGACCAATGCCGAAGTAGTATTTCTCGGCAAATCGCCTACATTGAAAGTGAGTGAGCAGCTGGCCGGACGTTTCTTCAATGCTTTCGGTGACCCGATTGATGGAGGTCCGGACATTGAAGGACAGGAAGTGGAAATTGGTGGTCCGTCTGTGAATCCGGTTCGGCGTAAACAACCGTCGGAACTGATTGCAACGGGTATTGCCGGTATTGACTTGAACAATACATTGGTATCCGGTCAGAAGATTCCGTTCTTTGCCGACCCGGACCAACCGTTCAACCAGGTAATGGCAAACGTGGCCTTACGTGCTGAAACGGATAAGATTATCCTCGGCGGTATGGGTATGACGAATGATGACTACCTGTATTTTAAGAATGTGTTCTCTAATGCCGGTGCGCTCGACCGTATCGTGAGTTTCATGAATACGACCGAAAACCCGCCGGTAGAACGTTTGCTGATTCCGGATATGGCATTAACTGCTGCTGAATATTTTGCAGTAAATAATAATGAGAAAGTGCTGGTACTGCTGACCGATATGACGAGCTACGCTGATGCGTTGGCAATCGTATCCAACCGTATGGACCAGATTCCGTCTAAAGACTCTATGCCGGGATCACTTTACTCGGACTTGGCGAAGATTTACGAAAAGGCGGTGCAGTTCCCTTCCGGTGGTTCAATCACAATTATTGCGGTGACTACTTTGTCCGGTGGAGATATTACTCACGCTGTGCCTGATAACACGGGTTACATCACAGAGGGTCAGTTGTTCCTGCGTCGTGATAGTGATATTGGTAAGGTTATTGTTGACCCGTTCCGTTCGTTGTCTCGTTTGAAACAGCTGGTTACCGGTAAGAAGACGCGTAAAGACCATCCGCAGGTGATGAATGCTGCCGTACGTCTTTATGCCGATGCAGCTAACGCTAAGACGAAGATGGAAAATGGTTTCGACCTGACAAACTACGACGAACGTACGTTGGCTTTTGCGAAGGACTATTCCAATCAGTTATTGGCTATTGATGTTAACCTTGATACAACTGAAATGCTGGACGTTGCTTGGGGCTTGTTCGGTAAATACTTCCGTCCGGAAGAAGTGAATATCAAGAAAGACTTGGTGGATCAATACTGGCCAAAACAAAATAATTAGACGATTAGACGATTTACCATTTACGGTTGAAGTTTGTGGATTATTTATGTTTATAAGAAGTAATTTCAATCGCCTGATTGTAAATCGTTAAATTAGTAAATCAACGAGATGGCTATAAAGTTTCAATATAACAAAACCTCTCTTCAGCAGCTCGAAAAGCAACTGAAAGTGCGGGTGCGTACGCTTCCTATCATTAAGAATAAGGAAAGCGCCCTCCGCATGGAAGTGAAACGCTGTAAAACGGAAGCTGCCGATCTGGAGGATAGGCTCGAACAACAAATTCAAGCCTATGAAGCCATGTTCGCCCTTTGGAATGAGTTTGACGCTTCATTAATAAAGGTGAATGATGTTCATCTTGGCGTGAAAAAGATTGCGGGTGTGCGCGTACCGTTGCTCGAGAATGTAGAATTCGAGATACGTCCGTACAGTATGTTTAATGCTCCCAAGTGGTATGCCGACGGTATCCACCTGTTGGAAGAGCTGGCTCATACGGCAATTGAACGTGAATTTATGCTCGCCAAGCTGAACTTGTTAGAACATGCAAGGAAAAAGACCACTCAAAAGGTGAACCTTTTTGAGAAGGTGCAGATACCGGGCTATCAGGATGCATTGCGAAAGATCAAGCGATTTATGGAAGATGAAGAAAACCTGTCGAAATCTTCGCAAAAGATCATGAAGTCCCATCAAGAAAAAAGGAAGGAGGTAGAGGCATGATTACAAAAATGAAGAAACTCACCTTTCTGGTGTATCACAAAGAATATGAAGAATTCCTGAACAGTCTGCGGGAACTTGGGGTAGTCCACATTGTGGAGAAACAACAGGGGGCTGCCGATAACACGGAGTTGCAGGATAATATTCGTCTTTCCAACCGTTTGGCGGCTACCTTGAAGTTGCTTCAGAACCAGAAGCATGAAAAGAATGCCGTGATTGCTACGGAAGGAGGAACGGCTGCCCGTGGAATGCAAGTGCTGGACGAAGTGGATGCTTTACAGACAGAGCATGGAAAGTTGTCGCAGCAGTTGCAAAGCTATGCCAAAGAAAAAGAAGCTCTGGAAGCCTGGGGCAACTTTGAACCGGCAAATGTTCAGAAGCTGAAAGATGCCGGTTATGTAATCGGTTTCTATAGCTGTTCGGAAGGAAATTACAAAGAAGAGTGGGAAACGGAATACAATGCAATGATTGTGAACCGCATTTCTTCTAAAGTATTCTTCGTGACTGTAACGAAAGGCGGAGAGGAAGTGGACTTGGATGTAGAGCAGGCTAAATTACCTGCATACTCTTTGGCACATCTTGAAACGCTTTACAATACAACAGAACAGGCCGTTGAAGAGAATGAAAAAAGACTGGTTGCACTTTCCGAAACGGATATTCCTTCCTTGAAGGCTGCTCTGAAAGAGTTGCAAAGTCAGATTGAATTCTCTAAAGTTGTGTTAAGTTCCGAGCAGACTGCCGGTGACAAACTGATGTTGATTGAAGGATGGGCGCCTGCATTCAGTCAAGTGGAGATAGAGGCTTATCTGAATGACGCACATGTATATTATGAGATTACCGATCCGATGCCGGGCGATAATGTTCCTATTCGATTGAATAATAAGGGATTCTTTGCTTGGTTCGAACCGATCTGTAAGCTGTATATGCTTCCGAAGTATAATGAGTTGGACTTGACACCGTTCTTTGCCCCATTCTTTATGGTCTTTTTCGGACTTTGTCTGGGAGATTCCGGATATGGTTTGTTCCTGTTCCTGGGAGCTACGGCCTATCGGTTGATGGCGAAGAAAGTAACCCCGTCAATGAAGTCAATCATCTCATTGATACAGGTATTGGCGGTATCAACGTTCTTCTGCGGTTTGCTGACTGGTACGTTCTTCGGAGCGAACATCTACAATTTGGATTGGCCGATTGTGCAACGCTTGAAACATGCTGTCATGATGGATAATAATGATATGTTCCAATTATCGTTGATATTGGGAGCTATCCAGATTTTATTCGGTATGGTACTGAAAGCTGTGAATCAGACGATTCAGTTTGGTTTCAAATATGCAGTGGCAACTATCGGATGGATCATCCTGCTGGTTTCAATGGCAGTTTCAGCTTTGTTACCGGACGTAATGCCGATGGGAAGCACGGTGCACTTGATAATCCTGGGTGTTTCAGCTGCTATGATTTTCCTTTATAACAGTCCGGGAAAGAACATATTCCTGAATATCGGATTGGGATTGTGGGATTCATACAACATGGTTACTGGTTTGCTTGGAGATGTTTTGTCCTACGTTCGTCTGTTTGCTCTCGGACTTTCCGGAGGTATTCTGGCGGGAGTGTTCAACAGTCTGGCAGTAGGTATGAGTCCGGATAATGTAATAGCAGGCCCGATTGTAATGGTGCTGATTTTCGTGATCGGTCATGCAATCAATATTTTCATGAATGTGCTGGGTGCAATGGTTCACCCAATGCGTCTGACGTTCGTTGAGTTCTTCAAGAACTCCGGATATGAAGGAGGCGGTAAAGAGTACAAACCGTTCAGAAATTAAAAAAACTGAAGATTAAAAATTAGAAATAGAGAATTAATATTTTAAGAATTAAACAATAAAAAATAGAATAAGATTATGGAAATGAATTTGTTTATCGCCTACATTGGCATCGCGATTATGGTTGGTTTGTCGGGCATCGGTAGTGCTTACGGAGTAACTATTGCAGGTAATGCTGCCATCGGAGCATTGAAGAAGAATGATAGTGCATTCGGTAACTTCCTGGTATTGACAGCCCTTCCGGGTACACAGGGGCTTTATGGTTTTGCCGGTTATTTCATGTTTCAGACTATCTTCGGCATTTTGACTCCTGAAATTACAGCTATCCAGGCATCAGCAGTTCTTGGTGCAGGTATTGCTTTAGGATTGGTTGCCTTATTCTCCGCTATCCGTCAGGGACAAGTTTGTGCAAACGGTATTGCAGCTATCGGACAGGGACACAATGTATTTAGTAATACGTTGATTCTTGCCGTATTCCCCGAGCTTTATGCAATCGTTGCTTTGGCTGCAACCTTCTTGATCGGTAGTGCACTCGTTGCATAATTTTTAGCAAGAATATTTCCTATAAAGGAGTTTCAATCCCCTTGTACATGCAGCTTTGCATGTGCAAGGGGATATTCTTTTTTCATTATAGGGCAACGTTTCTTTCCTCTTCTTAACTCATATTTTTCGCATAAAGTATTATTTTTCAAAGAATAATGTGTACTTTTGCACTCGCATACTAAAAAGAGTTTTAATATATTATATGGTAAAAGATTTATTAACCCCCGATTATATCTTCGAGTCCAGCTGGGAAGTATGTAATAAAGTGGGAGGAATATACACCGTCTTGTCGACACGGGCAAATACATTGCAGGAAAAGTTCCGCGACAGAATTTTCTTCATAGGTCCTGATGTATGGCAAGGAAAAGAAAACCCTCTATTCATCGAGTCGGATAACCTATGTGCTGCCTGGAAAAAGCATGCACTTGAGAAAGACGAACTTTCTGTCCGTATAGGACGATGGAATATCCCCGGTGAACCCATAGTCATTCTTGTTGATTTCCAACCTTTTTTTGAAAAGAAAGACGATATATACACAGAAATGTGGAATCGTTATCAAGTAGATTCGTTGCACGCTTATGGCGATTACGACGAAGCTTCTATGTTTTCATACGCTGCGGGAAGAGTGGTGGAGAGTTTCTATCGCTACAACCTGACAGAAACGGATAAGGTGGTATATCAGGCGCATGAATGGATGACTGGAATGGGAGCACTTTATGTACAGGAGGCTGTGCCGGAGGTGGCTACTATTTTTACGACCCATGCTACTTCTATCGGTCGTTCTATTGCCGGTAATCATAAACCGTTGTACGACTATCTGTTTGCTTATAATGGCGATCAGATGGCGCAAGAACTGAACATGCAATCGAAACACTCGATTGAAAAACAGACTGCACATTATGTAGACTGTTTTACGACAGTGAGCGAAATAACCAATAATGAGTGTAAGGAATTACTGGATAAACCGGCAGATGTTGTTCTGATGAACGGTTTTGAAGATGATTTTGTACCGAAAGGAAGCACATTTACCGGAAAACGTAAACGTGCGCGTGCCTTGATGCTCAATGTAGCGAATAAATTATTGGGAACAAATCTGGGTGATGATACGTTAATTGTCGGAACCAGTGGACGATATGAGTTTAAGAATAAAGGTATTGATGTCTTTTTGGAATCATTAAACCGCTTGAACAGGGATAAGAATTTGCATAAGAATGTTTTGGCATTCATCAATGTACCCGGTTGGGTAGGAGACCCCCGTGAGGATTTGCAGGGACGTTTGAAAAGCAAGGAGAAGTTCGACACTCCGCTCGAAGTACCATTTATCACTCATTGGCTGCATAATATGACTCATGACCAGGTGTTGGACATGTTGAAATATCTGGGAATGGGCAATCGTCCGGAAGATAAGGTAAAAGTGATTTTTGTACCTTGTTATCTGAATGGTCGTGATGGCATCATGAATAAAGAATATTATGATATATTGTTGGGACAGGATTTGAGTGTCTATGCTTCTTATTACGAACCGTGGGGATATACTCCGTTGGAAAGTGTAGCATTCCATGTGCCGACAATCACTACTGATCTGGCAGGATTCGGACTTTGGGTAAACAGCCTGAAGAACCAGCATGGCATTAATGATGGAGTAGAAGTGCTGCATCGTTCGGACTATAATTATTCGGAAGTAGCGGATGGTATTAAAGATACAATTACGTTATTTGCGGATAAGACGGAGAAAGAAGTGAAGGAAATCCGTAAGCGTGCTGCCGAAGTGGCAGAACAGGCTTTATGGAAGCACTTTATACAATATTACTATGAGGCTTATGACATTGCCTTACGCAATGCTATGAAGCGTCAGTTGAGTTAAGAAAGAATTATTTATCAATAAGTAAACGTAAACATTATGAAAATCAAAGTTAGTAATGTGAATACTCCCAACTGGAAAGAGGTTACTGTAAAATCACGTATACCGGAAGAGTTGGAGAAGTTGTCTGAAATCGCACGCAACATTTGGTGGGCATGGAATTTTGAAGCGACTGAACTGTTTAGAGATCTAGATCCGGAACTTTGGAAAGAATGTGGACAGAATCCAGTACTGTTGTTGGAACGTATGAGCTATGAAAAGCTGGAAGCGCTGGCAAAAGACAAAGTGATTCTAAGAAGAATGAATGAAGTTTATACGAAATTCAGAGATTACATGGATGTGAAGCCGGATGAGCAACGCCCATCTATCGCTTATTTCAGTATGGAATATGGCTTGAGCAGCGTCCTGAAAATATATTCCGGTGGTCTGGGTGTATTGGCTGGTGACTATCTGAAAGAGGCTTCCGACAGCAATGTTGATTTGTGTGCAGTAGGCTTTTTGTATCGTTACGGCTACTTTACTCAAACGTTGTCTATGGATGGACAGCAGATTGCCAACTACGAAGCACAAAACTTCGGTCAACTTCCTATTGAACGTGTAATGGATGCCAATGGTCAGCCGTTGATAGTTGACGTTCCTTATCTTGATTATTTTGTTCATGCAAACGTATGGCGTGTAAACGTTGGACGTATTTCTTTGTATCTGCTTGATACGGATAATGAAATGAACAGCGAATTCGACCGTCCTATCACTCACCAGCTTTATGGCGGCGACTGGGAAAACCGTTTGAAACAAGAAATCTTGTTGGGTATCGGTGGTATCTTGACTTTGAAAGCACTGGGCATCAAGAAAGATGTTTATCACTGTAATGAAGGACATGCTGCATTAATCAATGTTCAGCGTATCTGTGACTATGTAGCTACAGGATTGACTTTCGATCAAGCTATCGAGTTGGTTCGTGCTTCTTCTCTTTACACTGTTCATACTCCGGTTCCTGCAGGTCACGACTATTTTGATGAAGGCTTGTTCGGCAAATATATGGGTGGTTATCCTTCCAGAATGGGTATCACTTGGGATGACTTGATGGATCTCGGACGTAACAATCCGGGTGACAAGGGCGAACGTTTCTGTATGTCTGTTTTTGCTTGTAACACTTCACAGGAAGTGAACGGTGTGAGCTGGCTGCACGGAAAGGTTTCTCAAGAAATGTTCTCTTCTATCTGGAAAGGTTATTTCCCGGAAGAAAGCCATGTAGGATATGTAACGAATGGTGTTCACTTCCCGACTTGGAGTGCAACTGAATGGAAAGAACTGTACTTTAAATATTTCAACGAAAACTTCTGGTTCGATCAATCTAATCCTAAGATTTGGGAAGCTATCTACAATGTGCCCGATGAAGAGATTTGGAAGACTCGTATGACTATGAAGAATAAGTTGGTTGACTATATCCGTAAGTCATTCCGCGATACATGGTTGAAGAACCAGGGAGATCCTTCCCGTATCGTTTCACTGATGGATAAGATCAATCCGAATGCATTGCTGATTGGTTTCGGTCGTCGTTTTGCTACTTACAAACGTGCACACTTGTTGTTCACCGACTTGGATCGTCTTTCTAAGATTGTGAATAATCCTGATTACCCGGTACAATTCCTGTTTACAGGTAAAGCTCATCCGCACGATGGTGCTGGTCAGGGGTTGATTAAGCGTATTATCGAGATCTCTCGCCGTCCGGAATTCCTGGGTAAGATTATCTTCCTTGAAAATTATGATATGCAATTGGCTCGTCGTCTGGTTTCAGGCGTTGATATCTGGTTGAATACTCCGACTCGTCCGTTGGAAGCATCCGGTACATCGGGCGAAAAGGCTTTGATGAACGGTGTTGTTAACTTCTCTGTATTAGACGGATGGTGGCTGGAAGGTTACCGTGAAGGTGCAGGTTGGGCGTTGACAGAAAAACGTACTTATCAGAACCAGGAACATCAGGATCAGTTGGATGCTGCTACTATTTACAGTATTCTTGAAACTGAAATCTTGCCGTTGTATTATGCACGTAATAAGAAAGGATATTCTGAAGGCTGGATCAAAGTGGTGAAGAATTCTATCGCACAGATCGCTCCTCATTATACAATGAAGCGTCAGTTGGATGATTACTATAGCAAATTCTATTGCAAACTGGCGAAACGCTTCCAGACTTTGGCTGCTAATGATAATGCAAAAGCAAAAGAAATCGCAGCTTGGAAAGAAGAAGTGGTTGCTAAATGGGATGCTATTGAAATCGTATCTTGCGACAAGGTAGAAGACCTGAAGAACGGTGACATCGAAAGCGGAAAAGAATATACTATTACTTACGTGATCGATGAAAAAGGCTTGAATGATGCAGTGGGACTTGAATTGGTTACTACTTACACAACTGCAGACGGCAAACAACATGTTTACTCTGTAGAACCGTTTAGTGTCATCAAGAAAGAAGGTAACTTGTATACATTCCAAGTTAAACACAGCTTGTCAAATGCAGGTAGCTTCAAGGTGTCTTACCGTATGTTCCCGAAGAATCCGGAGCTTCCACACCGTCAAGACTTCTGCTACGTACGTTGGTTTATCTAATTTGTTTGAAATAAAAGTAGGGGAGTCCTTCTCCCTTACTTTCATATATAGATTCAGCCCCTGTGTTCTTTCGAGAATTACAGGGGCTGAATTTTATCTGTTTGGTTGCTGACTTGTGAAGTTTTTAATAAGCAAGAAACCATCTGAAAAGTCTCTAAAAAGAAAAATCACGCTTACTGCAACATGTCGTAGTAAGCGTGATTTTATAGGATCAAGGCTTTTCGAACAGCCCCTTGTTTGAACTTTAAAGCCTTTGAAAAACCTTCTCTTTCGATCTGTTATTTTACAGCTTCTGCAATTTTAGCCTGAAGTTCTTCTCCATGCAAACCGCGAGCGATAATTTTACCACTGCCATCGATCAATACAGTGTGAGGAATACTGTTTACTGCATAAAGCTGTGCACCTTCACTTTGCCAGAATTTCAGGTCGGACATTTGTGGCCAAGTCATATTCATCTTCTTGATTGCTTCTTTCCATGCAGCTCCATCCTGGTCGAGAGATACGCCTACAATTTCGAAGTTCTTACCTTTATACTTAGCGTAAGTTTCTACCAGATTAGGCATTTCGCGACGGCAAGGACCGCACCAGCTAGCCCAGAAGTCAACCAATACCACTTTACCTTTACCAACGTAGTCAGACAACTTCACAGCCTTTCCTTCCGGAGTCTGCATTTCGAAATCAACAAATTGAGTACCTACGGCAGTCTTTTTCTGCTTGTCGGTCATCTCTTTGATTCTTACGATTGTTTCGTCATTCTGGAAATTCGCAGGAATTTGTTGCAACAAAGCTTCATTTTCGTCAGTAGAGTTATTGTAGAACGTTTGTTTAAACAAGAATACCCCAACCGGATTGGCGATGTTCTTCTTAACACCTTCTTTGATTACTTTGTCATACTGTTCTTCCAGCTGGGCACCCTCTTTTTGTTTGGCTTCTTTCTGCTCATCACTTAAAGAAGTGTCGCCCATTGCTTCATAAATGGTATTCATTTTCTTGCTGATGTCATTGATTTGAGCTCTGATTTCCTGGTATGCATCATTGTTAGGAGTACCGGTCACAGCGTCGTTATCCTTGGTCAGGGCAACGTTGATTTTTCCGTTTTCGAGGAAGAAATCAATCATCAATGGCTCTCCGTTCACTTCGCAAGTGACATAGCGGCTAACCACAGAATCTTGTGTACCTTCAAAGGTAAAAGTACCTTTGGTGATAACGGCTGTATCTAGTTTGGTCAAATTTCTGCCAGTAGCTTCCTGAAGATAAACGGTGTCACCATCGCTTGCACCTTCTACCGTACCTGTGACAACGTATCCGGCTTTGTTTCCGCCCGTACAAGCTACCATGCCTAACGCTGCCGTTGCAATAACTAAATAAGTTAACTTTTTCATGCTTTTGTAAAATTAGTGAATAAATATTTATGCAAAGATAGATTTTTTTTCTGTCGGGCATCGAAAAACACTGTTATATTAGATTAACACCTAGGTGAAAACCGCAGAAATGTGTACCTTTGCAGCCCAAACTTTAGTATGAATATGCAAGAAGATAAATCCATCATTGAGGTGAGCCATGTATCGAAGTATTTTGGCGATAAAACAGCATTGGATGATGTGACTCTAAACGTGAAAAAGGGCGAGTTTGTCACTATACTTGGTCCTTCCGGTTGCGGTAAAACCACGTTGTTGCGTCTCATTGCCGGTTTTCAGACGGCTTCGGAAGGCGAGATCCGAATTTCGGGGATGGAAATAACACAAACCCCTCCCCACAAGCGTCCCGTGAATACGGTATTTCAGAAATATGCCTTATTCCCGCACTTGAATGTATATGATAACATTGCTTTCGGCCTGAAACTGAAAAAGACACCGAAACAAACCATTGAGAAGAAAGTGAAAGCTGCTTTAAAGATGGTAGGTATGACAGATTATGAATACCGCGATGTGGATTCTCTTTCCGGTGGTCAGCAACAACGTGTAGCCATTGCCCGTGCCATTGTGAATGAGCCGGAAGTGTTGCTATTGGATGAGCCGCTGGCAGCGCTCGACCTGAAAATGCGTAAGGATATGCAAATGGAGCTCAAAGAAATGCATAAATCTTTGGGTATAACATTTGTTTACGTCACTCACGATCAGGAAGAGGCATTGACGTTGAGTGATACGATTGTTGTGATGAGTGAAGGAAAAATTCAGCAGATCGGTACACCGATTGATATTTATAATGAACCCATCAACGCTTTTGTTGCCGACTTTATCGGAGAAAGCAATATCCTCAATGGTACCATGATTCATGATAAGCTGGTACGCTTCTGCGGCACGGAGTTTGAATGTGTAGATGAAGGATTTGGTGAAAATGTTCCGGTAGACGTAGTCATCCGTCCGGAAGATCTTTATATTTTCCCCGTTTCGGATATGGCGCAGTTGGTAGGTGTGGTAGAGACTTCTATTTTCAAAGGTGTGCATTATGAAATGACGGTGATGTGCGGCGGATATGAATTTCTGGTGCAGGATTACCATCATTTTGAAGTAGGAGCGGAAGTCGGACTGCTGGTGAAGCCGTTTGATATTCACATCATGAAGAAAGAGCGTATCTGCAATACGTTTGAAGGAAAATTGCTGGATGCCACTCATGTGGAATTCCTGGGCTGTAACTTTGAATGTACTCCGGTGGAAGATATAGCTGCCGATACGAATGTCAAAGTAGAGGTAGACTTTGAAAAAGTGATTCTGCAGGATAATGAAGAAGACGGAACGCTGACAGGTGAGGTGAAATTCATCCTTTACAAGGGCGACCATTATCATCTGACCGTATTGTCAGACTGGGACGAGAATGTATTTGTAGATACGAACGATGTATGGGACGACGGAGACCGTGTAGGTATTACCATCCCTCCAGATGCCATTCGTATAATTAAAATAACCGATTAACAGGAAAGGAAGTGAATAAGAAGTTTATAGTCTTTTTGTCATCACGTAAGAGTTGGACTCTCCCTTACATTATTTTTTCGGCGATCTTTGTGATTATACCGCTGTTTTTAATTGTCGTATATGCCTTTACCGATGATAGCGGTCATTTGACACTCGCCAATTTTCAGAAGTTCTTCGAACATCCCGAAGCAATCAATACCTTTGTGTATTCTATCGGTATTGCCATCATTACCACCCTTGTTTGTATTTTGCTGGGTTATCCTGCAGCATGGATATTGAGTAACAGTAAGCTGAACCGTTCTAAGACGATGGTCGTACTGTTTATCCTGCCGATGTGGGTAAATATTCTTGTGCGTACCCTTGCTACGGTTGCCTTGTTCGACTTTTTTAGTGTACCGTTGGGCGAGGGAGCATTGATATTCGGTATGGTATACAACTTTATCCCCTTTATGATTTATCCTATTTACAACACGTTGCAGAAGATGGATCATAGTTATATTGAAGCCGCACAAGATTTGGGAGCCAATCCGCTGCAAGTCTTTCTGAAAGCAGTCCTTCCGCTTTCTATGCCGGGTGTGATGAGTGGGATTATGATGGTGTTCATGCCGACTATATCTACATTTGCCATTGCCGAGTTGCTGACGATGAATAACATCAAACTCTTTGGTACAACGATTCAGGAAAATATCAATAACAGCATGTGGAACTATGGAGCGGCACTTTCGCTTATTATGTTGCTGCTGATTGCTGCTACTTCTTTGTTTAGCACAGACGATAAGGACAATTCAAACGAAGGAGGCGGGCTATGGTAAAGAAAATATTTGCGCAGGCTTACTTGTGGATATTGCTGTTGTTGCTTTATTCTCCTATCGTGATTATCGTCATCTATTCTTTCACAGAAGCGAAAGTGCTGGGCAACTGGACTGGTTTCTCCACAAAACTTTATACTTCGCTTTTCACTACAGGCACGCATCATTCTTTGATGAATGCATTGATTAACACGATTACTATTGCTCTGCTGGCTGCAACGGCATCTACTTTGCTGGGTAGTGTGGCTGCTATCGGCATCTTTAATCTGAAATCCCGTTCGCGTAAAGCGATTAGTTTTGTGAATAGTATTCCTATTCTGAACGGAGATATCATCACGGGTATTTCGCTTTTCCTTTTGTTTGTTTCTTTAGGAATCACACAAGGATACACAACCGTAGTGCTTGCTCATATTACTTTTTGTACGCCATACGTTGTTTTGAGCGTTCTGCCTCGTTTGAAGCAGATGAACCCGAATATTTATGAGGCCGCTCTTGACTTGGGAGCGACTCCCATGCAAGCTTTGTGGAAAGTTATTGTTCCGGAGATTCGTCCGGGAATGATTAGTGGTTTTATGCTTGCATTGACTCTATCCATTGATGATTTTGCCGTAACTGTCTTTACCATCGGTAATCAAGGTCTGGAGACACTCTCTACTTATATCTATGCCGATGCCCGCAAGGGAGGGCTGACCCCTGAACTTCGTCCGCTTTCGGCTATCATTTTTGTCGTGGTGCTGGCGTTGCTGATTGGCATCAATTATCGGGCAGGAAAAGCGAAGAAAAAAGATTAATAGACCATCAAATGTGCTACTACATAAATAATATGAAAAGAATAATTCCCGTAATCCTGCTCTTACTGACCTTGACCGGATGCTATAATTCCGGTGAACCTCGTGAGCGGGTTCTTAAAATCTACAACTGGGCAGATTACATCGGCGAAGGTGTACTCGAGGATTTCCAGGCATATTATAAAGAACAGACCGGTGAGAATATCCGTATCGTTTACCAGACATTCGACATCAACGAGATCATGCTGACGAAGATTGAAAAGGGGCATGAAGATTTTGATGTGGTCTGTCCTTCGGAATACATCATCGAGCGTATGCTGAAGAAACATTTGCTGCTGCCCATCGATACGAATTTTGCACATTCTCCCAACTACATGAATAATGTAGCTCCGTTTATCCGCGAACAAATCAATAAATTGAGCCAACCGGGTGAGCAGGCGAGCCGCTATGCTGTATGTTATATGTGGGGAACGGCTGGAATTCTGTATAACCGGGCTTATGTACCCGATTCGGTAGCGCTGTCCTGGGATTGTCTTTGGAATAAAAAGTACGCCGGAAAAATTCTGATGAAGGATAGTTATCGTGATGCTTACGGAACAGCTGTCATCTATGCGCATGCGAAGGAGCTGAAAGAAGGAACGGTGACAGTGGAAGAGCTGATGAACGACTATTCTCCACGTGCGATGGAACTGGCCGAAAAATACCTGAAAGCCTTGAAACCGAATATTGCCGGTTGGGAGGCGGATTTCGGCAAGGAGATGATGACGAAGAATAAAGCCTGGCTGAATATGACTTGGAGCGGTGACGCGATTTGGGCGATTGAAGAGGCAAATGCGGTAGGAGTGGACTTGGATTATGAAGTTCCCGAGGAAGGGAGCAATATCTGGTATGACGGTTGGGTAATCCCGAAATACGCCAGAAATCCGGAAGCAGCCAGTTATTTCATCAATTTTATGTGCCGTCCGGACATTGCTTTGCGGAATATGGATTTCTGCGGATATGTAAGTTCCATAGCTACGCCCGAAATACTGGAAGAGAAAACAGACACGATCCTCCATTATTATGCCGATTTAAGTTACTTTTTCGGACCGGGTGCAGACAGCATACAAATTGATAAGATACAATACCCGGATCGCAAAGTGGTAGAACGATGTGCCATGATTCGTGACTTTGGCGATCAGACAAAAGAAGTTCTTGATATTTGGTCGCGTATTAAGGGCGATAATTTGGGGGTTGGCATAACTATTCTTATCTTTGTCGTTGTTGCATTGATGAGTGGCTGGATGATTTATAAAAGATGGCAGCGTTACAGCCGCCAGAAACAACAGAGGCGCAGAAGCAGAAGGAAAAAGGTGAGGAGGAATTAGTATTTCTCCGTATTGCAAATAAAAAATAAATAGGTGCGAAGATAGAAGTGGTATCTATAGAAAGAATAAGAAGCACGGTGAACGGAATGCTAATAGCGGGATGTTCACCGTGTTTTGTTTTTATCGTCTTTTCATATTTCGAAGTATATCTTTGGTATCCTTGTCTACCCGGAAAGACTCGATTGTTTTTTGCAGTGCTTTGTTGTAAGTCCAGTTATCCAATGTACTATGTTTCAGATATTCCATTGTCTTTTGGGGAAATTTGATGAAACACAATGATAGCATCCATGCCATACCCATACGTGCATAATAAGCATCATGATTGAATAAATCGGCATATTCCAGTAACGAATCGATATGTTCGTCATCCACATAGTGGAAAAGCATCACAATCCCGAAGCGTATTTCAAATTCTTTAGAGGATTTCAGATAAGGTTGGATAAATTGCCATACGGTTTCTTTTCCTTTTTTTACGGCAGTTTTCAGTTCACTGCAGAAAATGTCGCATACAGCCCAATTATCTATACGGGGAATGAACATCGCTACATAGTTCATTCGTTCTTCAAGTTCCATTTTTGCCAGTCCGATAATCATTCCCTGAAGCATTGTTTCTTCATAATAGTTCGTATCGGTTGACTCTACAAACGTACGCCAGTCCTCTTTTTTTATAATTTCTTTGGCCATGATTCGCAGTTGGGGGATACGTACACCGAGAATATTGTTCGCTCCTGGAAGGAGGGAAGAGTGAAATTCCTTATATTTGGCATCTACTAATGCTTGTAACTCTTTCCGTATGTTTTCAGTTGTAGTCATTTTGATATAGTTGGTTATTTCACAAAGGTATAAAAAAAAGAGCATGCGCATCATGTGACGGCATACTCTTTTGGGAGATAATTCCCATCATAATGAAAATACTTTGGGAAAGTTTATACGGTTAGTCACTTCTTGGCCATGTCGAAACTGAATGTAGTAGGCGAGAAGTCTTCAAACGGCTGTCCTTCTACTTCCACTTTGGTTGCTTTGATTTCAAATGTAAGCTTTTGGTCTTTATATGTATATTGGCCCTTTTCTTCCGCTTCTATGGTTACTTTTATCGTAATTTGAGGAGCTTCTTCTCCGTCTGCTTGTGCTTGAGTCGGGATAGTATATTTTATTTCCAAAGGTTCAGGTTTTAATTGAAGTAGAATAGAGCCTTTACTGTCATCATTAAAGGCAGCGGTATAAGGAATGTTGTAATTGATATCGTCCAGATTTTCGATGATAATTCCGGCAGCTTCTTCACCAACGATACTTTTGATGAGATCGTCTACCGGGAGTTTTTTAATCATGACCTGATTGTCTTTTACTTCAGCGGTAACGGTGGCTCCTTCCGGCTGTTCTTCTTTTGGGGAATTAGTTTGTGGGTTAACGGGCGGATCAGACTCTGTCAACATGGTACCGGAATAATTTCCATCCACATCTTTAAGAGAATATACGGGAATGTCTGAATCATCATCATTGCTACATGCTGTAAAAGTGGTAATCAGGCCCAACGCCACTACAAATAAAACTAAGCGATTAAAACAACGAACTTTTTTTATTTCAGTTAAAGTTTTCATACTGTTTAAAATTAGATTATTAATTTTCAAAATTAAGGTGTACGTACATAGGGTAAATGCCGGTAATTGTAAAATACTGCACAAGGAAATAAAAAACAGAATATTTTTTTGCAAGAATGCTGTTGCAAAGGTTTCGATGAATGTGACCTTTAAGCAAATAGCCAACTTTGTATATTATTGTTTTTTCGTAATAGATTCACTGGGCGTTATTCCAAAATATTCTTTGTATTTGTTGCGGAAGTTTTTCAGATTCCTCAATCCGATCATTTCCGGAACCACATTAACAGAGTATCTTCCACTCTCCAACAGTTCACGGGCTTTTTCCATACGAATCCGGTATATAAAATATTTAGGTGCTTCTCCTGTCAGCGATTTCCATTTATTAAAGAATGTGGTTCTGCTCATGCACAATTCGGATGCGACTTCATCTATAGTCAAATTTTCCTGATCTATATTTTTTAGAATGAAATCCTTTACAAGGTTGATAAATATGTAATTTTTTTCACTCAAAGTATCCTCCTCCTCTTCTATTTTTAGAAATTGTTCTCCGAATACTTTTTGCAGGAATGATTTTCGGAGAAAACGGCTGTTTTTAATCAGGACGTTCATCTCTATTTTTAAGTCTTCTATATGAAAAGGTGTATTTATAAAGACATCGGCCAAAGAAGTTTCTCTGGTATTGCGTTGTCTTCCATTCAGATATGAGCCGTAGAGGATAATGGGAATGATTGATGTTTCACAGGACGTTTTCAATCTTGATGAAAGCTCATTGCCGTACATACCATGCAGCATGGTGTCACAGACTACAATGTCTGGATATTCTTCCTTTATGTATGTTAGGGCTTCCAGACCGTTTCCGAAGCTTTTTACAATAAAATGATCAGATAAACGCGTTTCCAGGTAAGATCTGAAATCGATATTGCTGTCAGCAAGTAGTACAGTGGGTTTAACAGACTTTCTTTTATGAGACTTTTTACAGAATAAAGAGTCTATTTTTGTTTCTTCCTGATTGGCTATGATTTGTATGGGAGTGTATTTGGATATACTTTTATGTGTGTATCCTTTTGAAAGTTTTTTTTCTTTTTGTATAAGAATGATATAGAAGTAAATACAATAAATAGAAAATCCTCCTACAATGAACAGTGGGATAAAGTTTAATTGATAAATAAGAGTTATAGCCATGATGACAGGAACGAGGGGCGACGTTGTTATTGAATATTTCATATGAATTTGTTTTTAATAGCGCCACTTAGATGAGATACACCAATTTCCTTTGTTGGGTATAAAAGAGGAAATTCACTGTAACTATGATCTCATAGTTGTACATTCATAAACTCAAAATATAAACTCGTAATTATTTATATCTTGAGGGGGAATAGTTGATGAAGTCTATATATAGAGTCTGAATTCTAACAGTTTGAATCATTCTTTCGGAAATGGTGAATTTCCTCCAAGTGACAATAATAGATCTATTTCTTGTTTATTGAATGTTTTATATACTGTATGAAAATACAGGTGGGGGAGAACGTGTGGCATATTCGGTACTATCAATAAATATCTCGATGAGTACCATTTTATATTTTCTCATATATGGGTAGAAAGGAAGTACGATTTATTCCTGCGAAGTAAAAATAATGATAAGTTGTAACAAGTGGATGATGTTATGAATGTTGTCTAATCGTTTGTTATTGTTTGGTGTTCTTATAGCGATAAACGGTGACATATAATTATGGTTTGTTAGGATTGTGTTGTTGTGAGGTGACAAAAGAGTGAAAGAGGTGTACCGTTTTTCCATTTGATATTTCTATTTCTGATTGAAGAATTATCAATATCGGATTGTAATGTCTTCAATGGGGATAAAAAAAGAGTCGCATGATTTTCTTATGCGACTCTAGATTATATGCATTATTGTGTAATATCTGGTTATTTATAACTTTTGAATTTCTTCCAATGAAAGTCCGGTAGCCTTTTGGATAGCTGTTATGTCTACTCCCTGTGATTTCAGATTGCTGGCAATTTCGAGCCGTTCTTCCATGCGTCCTTCCATGCGTCCTTCCATACGCCCCTCCATACGTCCTTCCATGCGCCCTTCCAGTTTTGCTCCATCTAATACATCATTTTGTATCATGATGGCACTAAGGTGCTCGTCGTAGGCATGTCTTTCTTCCTTGGACATATTGTAATAAATAAGTTTCCGGCGTGCTTCTTCCAGACCGGGAGCTGTTGTATCGGGGCGAATGCAACCAGTTTTCAAGTATTCAATCCATTCTTCCAATGGAGTGACGGCCACTTTATCGAATTCATTCACACGAATTAGAAAATATTCCGGAAAGATTTCTGCCGGAATCTTATGGACGATGGCGTCTTTTTCTTTAGTAGTTACTTCCAGTCTGTCTCCTGTATGTACTCCGATAAAATGGTTTTGTCCATGATACAAATAATCTTCTCCCTTACCGATATCGAAGTATAGAATACTGATAGAGTATATTTTTTTCACCGCATAGTAGCGTTCTCCTAAAGAAATATGTTCAGTGATAGCTTTTGCCACTCCGTACAAGATGCGTTCCAGATAATAGAGCTCCCGTGTATTTTGGATCTCTACAATAATGATTTCGTCCTTACTATTTCTGGCTTTAATATCTACCCGGTTGAATTTATCATCGATTGTTTGTTGGTTGCTTTCACTTTCCAATATCTCTATGATTTTCACGTTTTCACCGAGAAGGACAGTCAAGAAACCTTCCAGTACGCCGAAATTTGCCTTTTGGCGGAGAAGCCTTTTCACAGCCCAGTCAAAGCGTATATATTTGTCTTGTTGTTCCATATCAATTTAATTTTTAGGTTATTGCAAAGCTACGACTTTTTTTTAGATAATGGCTACTCTTTGACTTTATATTTTCAGTGAATGAATCTGTGCATATTTGGCAAATTCATCAGGGGCAATTTAAATTATTCTATAGTAGAGAGTTAATTATTAACGCTGTCACATTTTAGTATTCCCTTTTATGTAACTTAAAGTAGGAGTAAAAATGTGGCAGCGTTTTAGATTGAAATTTTAGGTCGTTATTATTCCTTATTTTTCTGTGTCACTTCAATGCCTTCCGGCCAAATAGCTTTAGCGTATGCTTTTGCATCATTACCGTTTTCTGTATAGTCTTTCGCTATATCCCCTTTGCCTTCATTAAACTTCCAATAGGCTTTTAAGCCTGTAGTTTGAGGATCGACATCATACATATTCTTGTAAATTTCTTCTTGTGAGCGTATCACGTTCCATATTCGCACTTCGCAGATTTCACCATCTAATTGACGAGTCATATCCTCTGGCTCACCATAGGAGTGTCCTATTTTAAACATAAAGTCCTTTCCTCGGGTTTGCTTGCCCAAATTAATGGGCTCACCAGTTCCGTAGTCCTCAATAGTACTCTGCAGTTTGCCATCCACGTAGATAGCGGCAGTCTTTGCTTCGGTGTCATAAGTCACGGCTACATGATACCATTCGCTTGGTTGCAACAATTTTCCTTCGTCTGCCTTGGGGAATTTAATCTCGTTGGCGGCAAACTGCAATTGCTGTTTGGGGAATCCTGAATCGCCCAAACGGAACAAACAGTATTGCTCTATACCCATTATAGTTGAAATCTCATTTTTAGGATCAAATCTATTTACCCGGATAATGGCTTCGAAGGTTAGTTGTGTTAGCCCATTTACCACATCAGCCGTAGGGCTGTCTTTTTCGAATCCAGGAACTTCAAAGTAGTTGTTTGAAAGGCTCACTGCTGTAGTAATGGCGCTGGAACGACGTACTATGTAACAAATAGTTTTTGATCCCTTCAATAATCCCATACCTCCTGACGCTTGCTGAATAGTGACAGGTAGCAGGAAATTAGTGTCAATGTCCAAATCCGTGAGGTCGGAGAAACCGATCGTTACGACTTCCGAGTTTACGTCTCCTTTGGGGATGACGACATGTTGTGTAGGAAACTTATAATATTTAGCGTCCAGCATTGCATAATTGGTGCCGAGACGCGCGTTATAATAACCTATCAACGAAGGATCTACCTGAAAATTAACATCAATATCTTGTTCGGCAGGGTATGCCAACACAGCAGAAAGCTCTTGTTGCCCTGTCTGTTTGAGATTATTAAATGTGAAATTAGCTACATCTTTCACTTTTGCCACATCTATATATACGGCATTGTCAAAAGGAGACGCTTTACTATAATCCTTGTTGTCACATGCCGCTACTAACAGAAGTAGGATTATGACAGAACCTGCAAAAGAGACGAATAATGGAATGTCTCGATGAATATGTTTCGTTTTCATAATATTCTCTTTTTATGTTTTTCTTTTTATTTATCCCAATCACGATTCTCACCAATCTTTGGCAAGATAGCGATATCCTGAATGAAATTTTTGTCGATGTTCATCTGTTGCAGTTTCAGATATACCATAGCTGTATTCTCCATTTTCTTCTCTCTCCATGAATGGAGGGCGTGGATTTTTACCCCACTTTAGACCATCTTCTGCTATTGCTCCAATAAAAGATAGATATCCATTTTCCATGCGATACTCATACTCATTTTGTTCATTACTAATCATATCACTGCCAAATACGATAATATTGTTCTTTTTTCGATTTTCTTCTTTTTTCCACATTATCGCCTTTTTCTTTGAGGCATTTAATATTCCCTCTGCACTCTTAGGATACAGAGGCATATTTACGCTTCCATAGCGTTCAGCTGTCAGTCCTGCTATGGGTTTACGAGTATAGTCGCTGTAAGGGTGTTCGGTTTCCCACGGTTCTATAATCTGCACTTCTTCTTCCTCTGAAACATAACCATGCCATGCGTAATCAATGTATTTTCCCACTTCTATACCTTCGCATAAAGCAGGATCATAGAAGGATGCAGTAGGCTCGTCTTTATCTACTAAAGTTAGCATTTTACCAGGCATTGCGTCACGCAAACTTTTGATAAGTTTGGGATATGAGGTGGTATTCACCGGTGGCATTCCCGATTTATTATATCCACTTCCTTCGTCCCAAAGGTTCACACCATCTAACTGGTAAAATTCTATTACATCTTTTATTTGTTTGGTAAAATCTGCTATCTGGGCATCATTCATGTTACAGAAACCTAAGCCTTTACCACCACCTTCGATGCACAGACACACTTTGCGTTCGTGATCCTGAAGTGGGCGGATGTAAGTGGCCGCATTCTCTAATACATAGCGTAGATCATTATTCAATACTAGTAAGGCACGACCGGATTCTTTATCATAACCTACCGTTGCAATCCGCAGGTTGACAATATTCCCCATACTGTACGCTTCCGCTTCCCGGGTTTCAGTATTTGTTCTCACATATATAAAAATATCAGCAAGTATAGGTTGATAAGTGGAGGTATTGAGATAGAACACAGAAAGAAAACGGGTATCCAATGTTGCGATATCACCTCCATCTACGGAAATTATTTCACCTGCCTTTTGGCGTACATTGACTCTGTATCTAAGATATTGCTTCTCTGTTTCACCGTCCGCATTAGTTTGCTCTATGGCAAAGAGTAATTCATAAGCATCATAATATGCAGGCAGATTATGTGTAGAAAGCGTAAGTTTGATACTTGATGACTTCTCTTTTCCGGCAGGTATAGTCAGCACGCCTTCGCCCGAGATTACATTCCCTTTGGGGAACACTGCTGATTTTAACAAGGGTTTTTGTCTCCAATGTGCTGCAACCATACTTTCATTAAATGCTTCAATCTTCGCATTATCAGCCTTTATTTCAGCTTCAAACTCCATACTCATCTCGGTTTCCAATTTGACCGTTACCTTCACATCGCTTGTCGCTGGACGGCTTAACTGATAGAATATTTCATCAACAACTATTTCATCTTCACTGTCATTCGTCAGTTCAATAACTGCTTTTCCGGAGAAGGACGAATTGCTACGCAGCGTACTGCCAATGCTTCCCATTGTCGTTTCATCCGGCAATTTACCTGCATCCGCCAAAATAGTATCTTCGGTGCAAGCTGACATTCCAACCGCTAGTATCAGGAGCGGGAACAGAATATATATGATAAATATCTTTTTCATAATCGTACGTTTTTATTTCGACGGATTCATCTGTTGAATAGCCGTACGAGTGGTTTCATAATTCATATTCGCACTATAATAATCGCTGCCGATGTTGTTAATGGCAAGTCCCCCAAGAGGCCCCATTGCAGCTACACGATCTGTCATCAGAGGCACTGCACTTTGTTTTTCATTCTTTTCGTCTACTATTTGGTCACCTATACGGGCAGATAATAGAACTTTCTCACGAGGCAGTATATTACTATCCGGTAATCCGGCAATCATTAGATTTAGTTCGCTCACATTAGTGAGGTCAGCCGTATTTAACACTATGTAGTTTAGCTTTTCAAGGTCAGTAGACTCTATAAAGTCGGGATTACCTTCAAATACTAATAACTTGCCACCACCCGTTGCTGCGGATAGCTTAGAGACGATAAGCTGTGCGGCCTCTTTACGGGCTGCCATTTCTGCATCTGTCCCGCTATATAGACGGACGCCTGTAAAGGCAAAACCATCCAGGTTTAATTCTGTGGCTGCGGTGACTGCTTTATCAAGCCAAGTTCCCAAAGCTGCGGCATCAGTAAAGGTAGCTGCCTGTGCAGCATAATCTACAAGATAGATTACCCGGGTACTCTTTTCACGTAATAGAAGAATGTCTTCACGGTCATTATCACTGATATTGCCTGGATTGCATAAGGCAACAATGTCCAGTGAGTCGGGCAGTGAACGAAGGAAACTCCCTTCATTTACAGGTTTCTCCGGAGAATTGTCAAATCGCGTATAAGCTATATAATGCTTACTTTGCTTGTAGGTATTCAATACCTGCATGTAGCTTGCCCAAAGTTCCGGATTCTGGTCTTTGGGACTATTTATGTTCACATCCACCGGCTCCGGTTCGTTCCAGTCACTACATGCCGTAGGCAGAACGCACGCAAAGAGTAATAGAGTGCAGGTAAATATGTTATATATTATTGCTTTCATTTTTTCTTATTTTTCATTCGTATTAATTATACTCATTCATTTCTCATGGATTGGCATAAGGTTTCTTATCCCACCACAACCGTGTGCCTCCGTTGTCAGGGCCTCCTAACATGCCTGTTGCTAGCTTTATATTAGAAAGATTTTCGGAGTACTCGATAGGAGGGTACCATAATCGGCGTATCATGTGATCGGTATCAATGGCACCACCGCTTTTGTTCTTTATTACGGGTAACAGATGCGGATATCCCGTGCGCCGGTATTCGCTCCATGCTTCCACTCCCAAAGGAAAGTTAGCAATCCACTTTTGGGTGATGATACGTTCAAGGTTCCGCTCAAAATAATTATCCCCTTCTTCCCATGCTATGGTGATAGTACTGCGCGGGCCTTCATAATCTGTATATTCATATTGGGGGTCGTCATATGCCTGTGGCATATCGGTTGTATTTGCGGTATATGTATCTGCACCCGTCACTCCGTATTGTTCAAAAGAGAGAGCTATGGCTTGGTTATACAAATCTTTGGCTTCACCTCCCATATTCCATCCCCATAAAGCACCCTCGGCACGTAAGAAAGTGATCTCTGCAGCGTTCATCCACATATAGGGGCTGGTGCTCGTGATGATCGGCTTACTGTATGCTCCTATCATTTCATCTTTAGTGCGCACATCAATACCGATGCGTATTCCGGCATATCCATCCACTTCCATCCATGTTTCCTGGTCAGTAACCTTTACTGTGGTAAACATTTTCTCCCGTCTCGGGTCTTTATAACCGTTCATATATGAGATGATATCACCGCCCACACGCTGGTCATTCCAGTTGTTGAACACCATTGCTGCACGGTTTTCCTCTACTTTCAAGAAAGCGTTGTCTGCATTTTGGGTAATGACGCCAGCGGTAACGGCTTCTTCGGCTATTCGCCGGGCTTCCTCTTTCATCTCCGGTACGTATGTCAAACGCATTGCCATACGTAGTTTGAGCGAATTTGTGAATTTGAGCCATTTGGAGAGATCCCCCTGATAGACATCATCAAATTTGCGGAAGGCTTCTGTACTTAAATTAAGATTCTCTTTAAGCACATCACTCACTTCGTCTAACTCCTTAAACATTTGCTTGTATACCTCTTCCTGTGAATCGTATGGTACAGTAAGGGAAACCTCACCGGTTTTAGAAATGATTTTGGAATAGGGAATAGGCCCATACATGTCTGTCACCCGGTGCATGATGGTAACACGCAGTAGTTTTCCTAATGCTAATGCGACCGGATCTTCTGTTTCGTCGAGCAAGTCACGATAGAACGGGTAAGTACGTGTGATAAGATCAGAGAAAGGCGCTTCCTGCCAGTCTGTTGGCGGATTGTATGTCTCAAATTTGGCTGTCCACTCCACAGTACAGCCGATATATCCGGAGAAAGCTCCGGCGGCAAGTGCTTCGACAAATTGGTAAAGATGCTCCTCCGTAGGAATAACCAATCCCTGTAATCCTTTGAGACTGGCACCAACATTGTATCCTTCACGGCCCAACTCTTCCTTGTCCACCTGATAGTCCTTCTGGTTTATTTTGTCAAAGTTGTCTATACACGCAGTTCCGACAAGAACAAATAGTGCAAGTGAGAACAACTTTATAATAGATGTAGTATGTTTCATTATAGCTGTTTTTTATCCGTTAAAAGTTTATTTTCACGTTAAAACCGATATTGCGTGTACTCGGTAGCATAAAGTAGTCGATTCCTTGATAATAATTGCCGGTTGTGGCAACCGCTTCAGGGTCGAAGGGAGCTTTGTTATATATCATACAGAGGTTGCGTCCTACAACGGACACCTGTATGTCACATACATCATGTAACCATTTGCGGGGGAGGGTATATCCTATAGCTGCTTCCTGTAGGCGTACGTTGGTGGCGCTGTAGGTATAATATTGTGGCAATCCCAGCTGGGAACCAATGGCGGTGAACCATGTCTGTGCATCCACCCTGTTACGTCCGTTTATCAATACGCCACCGTTGTCCCGGGCAATCGCCGAGCTTTCGGACACACCGTATTGATCCATGGCTGCTGCTGTGGCAGAATAAACAATACCGCCAATACGTGCGGTCAACAGAGCACTGACATTAAATCCTTTCCATGAGAATTGATTGCTCCATGCCAGATTACACTTGGGGAAGACGCTTCCCAACTTGATATCAGGTTGATTATTGACTGTTATCAATGCGCCTGCAGGGGAAATTTCCACCATTCCGTTATCATCCCGTTTTAGGTCGGCTTGAGTGTAGAGGTCACCGAGTGACCCTCCCGTTTTCAGGATGAACCGTGCCTTTCCAAGTCCGCCTACGTCCAACCGGTCTTTATTGATAGGCTCACCTGTTTCCGGGTGTATGTAATCCTTTACCAGTTCGATAATTTTGTTTTTATTGTGGCTAAGCGTAAAGTTCGTTTGCCAGCGGAAGTCTTTTTTCCATGTGTGTCCATAACCAAGAGAGAGCTCGACTCCTTGGTTACGTACATAACCTGTTTGCAAGTAAATGGTAGTATATCCCGAAGATACGGAAATTTTCGGGTCGAAGGTCTGGTTGAACGTGTTAGCCAGATACCATGACACGCCAAGGTTGAAGTCCTTGAAGAGACGCATGTCCAGTCCTAATTCCCATGAATTGGTTCGCTCTGGCTTGAGGTCGCCGATAGGATAATGCGTTTTGGGTTTCCACGTCTGTGTCGTTTCATCGTACTCAAAGGTAGGTGAAGTCAGGTTACGTGGGTAGGGCAT
This sequence comes from Bacteroides sp. AM16-13, assembly GCF_003602705.1. Lineage (NCBI taxonomy): Bacteria > Pseudomonadati > Bacteroidota > Bacteroidia > Bacteroidales > Bacteroidaceae > Bacteroides > Bacteroides sp. AM16-13. The sequence goes on along the minus strand of NZ_QTLK01000026.1, from coordinate 58,925 downwards.
ACCGACGGAACTGAATGAACCGCGTATTTTCAGGTAATCGATTGCAGAAGGTAGTTTTACCATTTCGGAGATGATCGCCGAAAGTCCCACTGACGGATAAAAGAAACAGGTGGAAGATGAGTTTGCCAGTTGTGATGCCCAGTCATTACGTCCGGTCAAAGTAAGGTAAAGCATACTTTTCCAGCCCAGTTCCGCACTCGCGAAAATGGATTGAGTTTGTTCCTCCCATTCATCCTGACGAGCTTTCTTTTGCGTATTGTCGAGATCGAAGACATTAAACACATTAGGAATACCATTGGCACGTATCGGTCCGCGATAACTAAGTTCGTCATACTTATTATCCACGATGCTCGCTCCGACATTCACTACAAGTGAGTAGTCCCCAAAGCGTTTATTGATGTTTGCCAGTACATCGGCGTACACTTGTGATTCATCCGGCTTGGCAATGGCGTAGAATCCTTGGGTACTACCTTCAGTGAGAGTAGTATTCGAACTGGCGTACAGCTTTTGCTCATATTTGGTATTGGAGTTATCTACCCGGACACGTCCCGAGACGTTCAGCCAGTCCGTGATGTCGTAGCTTAACGAGGCGGACAGCATGTAACGCTTCTTATTGTTGGTCCGTAGATTACGATATGCTATCCAATAAGGGTTTTGCATACGCAGGTCTCCTTCGCCTTGTGGCCAGTACATGGTCTTGATCTTGCGGGCCGGGTCCCAACGTTCGAATACTTTTATCAAGTTGAAATCGTCTCCACGCGGAAACAGGTAAACAGGAACTATCGGGTTTGAGTAAGCGCCTTGATTAGTCATGTTGCGATCATTCTGAATAATATAGCTCGCTCCGATGTCTAGTTTCAGTTTATCATTCAGGAATGAAGTAGTATTACGGAAAGTAAAATTAAAACGGTTGTAGCGGTTATTCGGTACAATCCCCTCCGAGTTTACTGCGGCTGCGGAAAAGAAGGTCTGGTTCTTTTCTGTACCTGTCGATAAGGTGACGGAATTGGTATAAGTCATTCCTGTGTCGAAAAAGTCACGTGGTTCGTACCCCCTGCGGGATGCATCGTTCAGTAACGGTCCCCAACTCAAATTTGTAGAAGAACCGTCCGATTTTCCTTTACTGCCTGTACCATAACGGTTCTGAAAGCGCGGCATCACAAATGGCTTAGAAAAATCAGTGTTACTAGATACAGAAACCTGCATTTTGCCTACTTTACCCCGTTTCGTGTTGATGACGATAGCTCCGTTGGCAGCGTTACTTCCGTATAGTGCGGCGGCTGCCGCTCCTGTCAAGACCGAGATGCTTTCAATATCGTCCGGGTTGATGTCGGCAATGCTTTCGGTAACTCCCTGGGAACCGTTTTCCGTACCGCCGCCACCACCGAAATTAAACATCGGGATGCCGTCAATCACATACAGGGCATTGCTGGATTGCTCAATAGACTTCGTACCGCGCATTATCACTTTGCTGGCTCCACCTACACCGGAAGAACTGCTGTTGATATTGACACCTGCCACTTTGCCATTCAGGCTGTTGATGAAGTTAGCGTCTTTAATTTCTGTCAGTTGATCCGATTTCACCTGTTGCACATTGTAGCTCAAAGCTTTCTGCTCGCGCTTGATACCGAGGGCAGTCACGACTACTTCGTTGAGTTGTTTCGTGTCGCTTACTAATTTTACTGCATAGATGTTTTTATCTGTTATTCTCACAGTTTTGGACGTATATCCCACATAGGTAAAGCTTAATATATTACCTTGGCGGACCACGATTGTGAAATTGCCATCTATGTCGGTGATAGCTCCTTCGGAGTTTCCTTCCACTTTGATATTAACTCCAATTAGAGGTTCATTATTCTCATCAACAACTTTTCCAGTCACATTCTTAATTGGATTTACTTCTGTTTTTTTGTCAGGAACAATCATTATATATTTCCCTTTGAACTCATAAGTGAATCCACTGTCTTTGAGAATTTGTGTAAGGGCGTTCTCTACTGTTACAGCTCTAAGATCAAGATTTAATACAGGCTTGTTCTTTAATTGGGAGTCGTTGTAACCTACAGATAGGCCGGATTGTTTTTCTACTTCTTTAAGTGCTTCAATGACAGATATATTTTTCTTTTGAATGGTGATTGAGGCATCTGTTTGCGCAAAGGAGCTTGTTGTAATGAGCAACAAGCAGAAAAAAAGTAAAAAACTTCTTCCCTTTGCTGTATGGTCTACTATAAATTCATAAATTTGTAGCATTTTCTTAGTATTAGGTTATAAACTAAATTATTTCACGGTGATTAATAGAGTAGAACTCTAATATTGAGAAATTTGATTTCATATCCGGGATAGAGTTCGCCCTCTGTTCCGGATACTTTTTTGCATGGGCGTATAAGGTTAACTAAATGAGTAATATTGTTATCTGTTCTTTTCCTGTTATCAGGATATTTTTCTATTTGGGGATTAAATAGCAGCAGTCACCTTGTATTTTATAATCCATCTGACCTACTACATTTACTATTACATCCATAACTTCGGACAGCGGTGCTTTATCTTTAAAACGGAAGCTGTATTTATCTTCTTTCAGATTCTTCAGGCGATACTCAAAGGTATATGGATATTTACGTTCTAATATAGTTATAATCTCTTTTACATTCATTTCTCTGAATACCAGTTCGCCACGTTGCCAGGCTGTGATGTCATTCATATCGGGAGTGTCCAGATGGTATTGTCGGGTGTGTTTATGATAGGCCAATTGCTCGTTTGGTTTCAGAATCATTTGAGAATTCAAATCATTATATTCAACGAGTACACTTCCTGAAATCAAGGTTGCCGCTATGATCGGATTCTCGGGGTATGCAGCTACGTTAAATTCCGTTCCGAGTGCTGTTACCTGAAAATCGTTCGACTTGACGATAAACGGATGCTTCTTGTTCGGTTTCACTTTGAAATTGGCTTCACCAATCAGAAATACGCTACGGTCTTTACCAGTAAATTCCTGTGGATATAAAAGGGTGCTTTGTGAGTTCAGTTGTACTTTGGTTCCGTCAGGCAAGGTGAGAGTATGTACCTCTGCTGTCGGAATATATTGCTGCAATAAATTGGGTTCCACCTTTTTTCCTATGGTAGAAAGATAGATGGAAGAAGCTGCTACTATAAAGAATACGGCAGCGGCTATTTGCCAGATATGGATCGGGCGGATTCTCCGTTCTTCTCGTACGGAAGGAATGCCTGCATTTCTTCTTAATAGCTCGTATGATTGATGCAAGTTAGGAGCTGTTCCTGATTTGTATCCTTCTTCCCACAGAGTTTGTAATGCTTCATCCTTTTCGGAAACATGTTCTTCGTCTACCAACCATTTGTAGAATTCCTGTCGGGTAGATCCCGGATAGTCATTTCCGGTAAATAAGGCTAGTATTTTCTGAAAATAATTCTTCATTTTGAGATATTAATTAGATCTGTTACATTAATACCTCAATTAACTAAGACAGACTACTTAAGGAAAAGTGCGAAAAAAAACAAAAAAGATATTTTTTTCATTTCAAGTAGAGTTAAATAGATATGATGCTCTACTGTTCGGACTGAAATGTTCAGCTTTTCAGCGATTTCGTTATTGCTCATATTTTCGAAACGGCTCATCTCAAAAATCTTTCTGCGTTGTTCGGGAAGACGGTCGAGGGTTAATTGGATGATAAGTTTAACTTCTTTATAGTATATGGCATTGAGAGGATCTTCTGTTTGAGAAAGTTCCTCAATAAGGCTTTTTTCTATCACTTTCTCCTGATAGGCTAATTCTATCTTTTTGTGTTTGATAAAATTGAGGGTCGTGCTTTTGGTAAGAGTATAGACATAGGGTTTTAAATTGGGTACTTTTGTCCATATTTCGGGCTGGGTCCATAATTTCGTGAAAACGTCTTGAGCAATATCTTCTGCGTCTTCTTCGGATTTAAGCAACATAAAAGCGAAATATTTTACTACCGAATAATACTCTGTGAATATCATTCCGAATTGTTTTGCTAGTAATATGTTGTCTTGGCTTGTGGTCATTGAGTTAACAAATTATTGGAAATCGAATGGCAAATGTAGGCAAATAAAATTAAGACGCGAAGAAAATGGGAATTGTTTATGAAAAAAAGATAAATAAAAATAGTGACGCTATCCGCTGCGGATACCGTCACTATATGGGTGGGATGGTGACGGTATCATGATGGGATAGCGTCACTATTTTTAAGTTTGTTTTTTACCAGTTTCTTTTCACTGTACGGTAACCATAACCGATGATTACAAGGAAGCAGATGAAGGGTAGAATGAATGAAACATTGACAGCCGGCAACCAGGCTATTTGTTTCAGGTCAATGATACTTGCCTGTAGCGGTGGAAGAACAGAGCCTCCCAAGATAGCCATAATAAGGCCTGCAGCTCCAAACTTAGCATCATCTCCCATGCCTTTCAAGGCAATACCGTAGATGGTGGGGAACATTAGTGACATACAGGCGGAAACTGCTACTAGACAGTAAAGTCCGAAGATATTCTGGAGGAAGATAGTTCCTAGAGTGAAAACACCTCCGAAGATAGCGAGAATCATCAATAATTTGCCTGCATTGAGATAGCGCAGAATGAATGTACAGATGAAACGGCTGATACAGAATATCACCATTGCCACAATATTATATTGCTGTGATAACACTTCCGCACTTTTCTCGTCCATACCTTGCGACATGAATAAACGGGTTCCATACTGAATGATAAATGTCCAGCACATAATTTGCGCGCCTACATAGAAGAATTGAGCAATTACCCCTTCACGATAACGTGTTTGGGTAAAAATGCGTTTCAGTGTAGGAAAGAAATCTATTCTATGATTCTGATCTCCGTTTTTCGGCATCTTGACGAATCGTATCAGAAGCAACATCGCTACGATAACCAGTCCGATGATAAGATAAGGAGCAATCAGAACACTAAGGTCGCTTTCTTTGATCGCCTGAAATTCACTGTCGTTAAGCAATGCGCGGTCTTCAGTACACATCGGATGCAATTTCGCTTGAATGAATTGCATGGCTACATACATTCCGAGAAGTGACCCCATCGGATTGAAAGACTGTGCAAGGTTCAAACGCCGGGTAGCTGTTTCTTCCGTTCCCATAGAAAGAATATACGGGTTACAGCTTGTCTCGAGGAAGGACAATCCGCAGGTCAGGATGAAATAGGCAATCAAAAACGGATAATATTCTCCCGTCATTTTGGCGGGGAAGAATAAAAATGCTCCGAAAGCATACATTCCCAGTCCTAACAAAACACCGGCTTTGTAGGAATATTTGCGGATGAATATGGCAGCCGGGAAAGCCATTGCAAAGTACCCTCCATAGAAGGCAACCTGTACCAATGCTCCGTCGGTAGCACTCATCCGGAAAATCTTGGAGAATGCCTTTACCATCGGATTGGTAATATCATTGGCAAATCCCCATAATGCAAAACATGAGGTAATGAGAACAAAAGGTATAAGATAACTGATGCCATCTTTCGAGAGGATGGACTGTTTGGGGTGTTTCATGGTTGTTTCTGGTATTTTTTAAGTGTTATACAAATGGAACATTCTCTCCATCGGTTTCCATTTCTCTGCGGAACTCATTCCGGGAGCGGCTTGTTGGAAGATGGCCATATATTCTTCCCACTCCTGTTGGCGGGGAAGCGTGTTCAGGCGTTCCATTGCTGTGTCCCAGTCAAAATCAAGGGGAGTTTCGACAATCATAAACAGTCGTGTTCCCAAGATATAAATTTCCATTTCCAGAATACCGACTTCCCGGATCCCGGCTAGGATTTCGGGCCATGCTTCCGCCTGGCTATGTCTTTTCCGATATTCAGCGATCAGTTCCGGAGAATCGCGTAAATCGAGGGTTTGGCAATATCGTTTGACGGGAACGTCATAAGATTGAACCTGATAACCGGTTTTGGGTGTTTCCATATACTTTTATTTTTTAGGGTAATATACTTGTGGGGTAACGCTACGAGTTACAATCTCTCTCAATTCACGGAGATCGGCTATTTCTCCTTTTGCCATAGCCTGTGTCAGAATGTTTCCCATTGCAGTAGCTTCTACCGGACCTGCATAAACGGGAATACCGAGTTCGTCAGCTGTCAGTTGGTTGAGTAATTGGTTTTGTGATCCTCCGCCGATGATGTTTAGCTGACGGATCGGAGAGGGGAGACAACGGTTGAGCTGTTCCACCGCCTGCCGATATTTGAAAGCTAATGACTGGAGTACACATCGCACGGTTTCTGCTTTGTTTTTCGGCACTTGCAAAGCATGATGCCGACAATAATGAATAAGAGCGTTTTCCATATTTTCCGGATTCATGAATGTTGCGTCATCCACAGGGATAATGGTCGCAATCTGTGCTTCGGCAGCTTGCGGGATGATTATATCATAATTTTGTTCTTCGCCACATGCTTTCCATTCACTCATCAAGCGTTGCAAAATCCATAGTCCTGTTATATTCTGTAGGAAACGGATTTTGCCGTCTACGCCTCCTTCATTGGTGAATTGAGCTTTTCTTGCTTCTTCCGTCAATATGGGTTCATCCACTTCCACTCCCAGTAGTGACCAAGTGCCGGAACTAAGGAAAGCGATAGGACTTTCTACGGCAGGAACAGCGGCGACGGCACTGGCTGTGTCGTGTGAGCCGACAGCAATAACGTCTACGGTACCCAGTCCTGTTTCGCGGGCAATATCCTCTTTCAGAGTACCCCTGATTGTTCCGGGGAGAATAATCTCACCGAACAGATGTTCGGGAATACCTAAGGCGCGTATGGTATCCACTGACCAGTTCCGCGATTGGGCATCGAGTAATTCGGAGGTGGAGGCAATGCAATATTCATTATTGGCTACTCCTGTCAGGAAATAGCTGAAGAGGTCGGGCATGAATAACAGTTGCCGGGCAACTTTCAACTGTGCATCTTGATGCTGTTTCATGCTGTAAAGTTGAAACAGCGTATTGATAGCCATCACCTGAATACCGGTGTCGGCATAGTGTTGGCGTTCATCCAATAGCTTGAATACTTCTTCCGGTATTCCTTCTGTTCTTGCATCCCGATAACAGACTGGATTTCCTAACAGGTTTCCATGTTTGTCAATCAGTCCGAAATCCACTCCCCAGGTGTCAATACCAATACTTTTTACGGCATATCCTTTTTGTGCAGCCAGTTTCAGTCCGGTTTTCATATCTTCGAACAGGGCCGGGAAATCCCAGTAGATATGATTTCCTAGTTTGACCTGTCGATTGGAGAAACGGTATACCTCTTCCAACTCCAGTTTGCCATGGTGAAGGAAGCCGGCGATAATCCGTCCACTTCCGCCTCCGAAGTCTGCTGCTAAATAAGTGTGTTTGATGGTATCTTTCATGGTATATTGCCCGGATATTAGTTGGTTTTCTTTCCTAATACGTAGATTTCCAGGTCTTCAATTTCTGCCGGTGTGAGTACTGAATAATCACCGCCGGATTGAACGATGATGCGGCAAGCCATTTCAAAGAAGGTAGCCCGTTCGTATACTTGATCGAAGTCTTTTCCGCATACCACTTGCCCGTGGTTGGTCAGTAAAACCGAGTTATGCTTTAGCATGGCTTCTACCACGGCTTTTGCCAGTTCCGGTGAGCCGGGACGATAATACGGAATCACAGGTATTTCCGAACCTACATGACCGGGAATTTCTGCTGTTACATTGAAGTTTGTCGGTTTGTTCTTCATGCAGGAGACAGCCGTGGCATATTTCGATTGAAAGTGGAGAACAACATTGACGTCCGGACGTTCGCGGAGAATCCCTAAATGGAATGTACTTTCCATAGAAGGTTTTACACCATTGGTAGGAGTGCCGTTGGCAATATGGCAGATAGATACTTTCTCTTTGCCAAGTGTGGGAACCCAGGAACCCGTACCGGAAATCAATGCTTCTTCGCCGATTCTCCAGGAAAGGTTACCGCTGCTGCAAAGCATTAACTTTGCATCTCCGTAACGGTGTGCTTGTTCGATGAACTGTTCGATATGTTCGTTGGTAATCATAATTGCAAAGATAAAAAAATTAGAATTAAGTGAGTCGAAATTGCTTTTATTTAGACATAAGAACAAAAGAACATAAGGTCTGCGCTAATAGAATTATTTATAGCTATTTATTGAAGTTGTTTTATCTTTTGTCCTTATGTTCTTTTGTCTGAATTAAAATTATTTGTAGATAGGACCGTAAGTGGTACAAGCTCTGTAATCCGCTCCTTCCTTATCCATGCCGAAGGCGTTCCAAGCTGCCGGACGGAATATTTCGTTGTCTTCTACATTGTGCATGCATACCGGGATGCGGAGCATGGAAGCAAGAGTGATTAAGTCCTGACCGATGTGTCCATAGCTGATGGCTCCATGATTGGCTCCCCAGTTATTCATTACTGAATATACATCTTTGAAAGCAGGTTTTTCACACAGACGCGGTACAAACCAGGTGGTAGGCCATGTCGGATCTGTACGCATATTGAGTTTCTGGTGGATTTCCGGGTCTATTTCTACTGTCCATCCTTCTGCGATTTGCAGGACAGGGCCTAAGCCTTTAATCAGGTTGAGGCGCATCATGGTTACGGGCATGCCACCTTTTGACAGGAAGTTGGAAGAGAAACCGCCGCCACGGAAGTAGTCACGGTCTGCCGGATACCAGGTAGTTGCTTTCAGGCAGTTTTCTACATCAGCGTCTGTCAGGTTCCATGGTTCTTTCATAACCGGATTGCCTGCCGCGTCTAATGATTGGCCGGAACCGTCGAGAGTTGTTGCGCCGGAATTGATAAGATGAATGATACCATTTGCTGCCAATCCGCTCAATTCTTTGCCGGTTACACGTTTCACGGCTTCAGGACTCCAGTAAGTACGTACGTCAGAGAATATTTGGGCGCGGTTGGTCAATAAATGTCCGAACAGCATAGCTACGCCGTTGCAGGCATCGTTCTCGGTAGCTACGACAAATGCTTCACGAATACCGTTCCAGTCAAAAGAAGTATTGAGCAGAGCTTCCGGATAGTCACCGTTAGGATAGAAGTCTGTCCATTGGCGTTGTCCTTGGAAACCGGCTGCAATGGCATTGTGTCCCAAGGCTTCTTCCTTGAATCCCATTTCTTTCAATTTGGGATTTCCGGTCATCAAGTCGCGCATGATAATCGTCATCTTTACAATGAATTCCCAATCAGCATCTTTCTGTTCACGGGTTTTACGTTTTTCAGGACGGTTCTTGAAGTCTTCACCTTCGTTTGTCTTGCAATTTTTTTCAGTCCAGGCCATGGCTTTGGCGTATTCTTCGTGGTCATAGATGCCTTCGTCCATTCGACGGATGATTTCTGTGAGGTCTATTGACTCATTACGCATTCCCAAATACTCTTGGAAGAAATCAGGATTAACGATAGAACCGGCGATACCCATAGATACACTACCCATTGATAGGTAAGATTTGCCTCTCATCGTAGCTACTGCCTGTGCAGCACGTGCAAAGCGAAGAATCTTTTCCGATACATCTTCAGGGATTGTGTTGTCGTCCAAATCTTGAACGTCGCGTCCGTAGATACCGAATGCGGGAAGGCCTTTTTGTGCGTGTCCGGCAAGTACGGCAGCAAGGTATACAGCTCCCGGACGTTCTGTGCCGTTGAATCCCCAGACAGCTTTCGGATAATGTGGATTCATATCCATTGTTTCTGCACCGTAGCACCAGCAGGAAGTAACAGTAATGGTAGAACCGACCCCTTCTCTTTCAAACTTTTCCGCACAAGCGGCACTTTCGGCTACGCGTCCGATCGTGCTATCGGCTATAACACATTCCACCGGACTGCCATCACCGTTTTTCAGGTTGCTGCTGATTAACTCGGCTACTGCTTTTGCCAAATTCATTGTTTTCTCTTCAAGGCTTTCGCGAACGCCACCCTGGCGACCATCGATTGTGGGACGAATCCCGATTTTCGGATACTTTTTCATGGTTTCTATCTATTAAAGGATTAATTAATATCTGTGCTGAACTGTGCTGATGTCTTCGCAAAAAAAATTAAAGCGACTTTCGAAGTCTTACTTCCGTCGGCAAGAACTTCTGCACCGGTACATTATTGAGAACAAAATTGGCCGCTTCATTTCCCATCATTTCCCAATTAATACTCAATGAGGTTATTCCTTCGTCAATCACTTCATAGGAAGGAATATCATTGTAAGCCAATAGGCCAAAATCTTTTCCGCATTTCAGCCCTTCCAATCTTCCTTGTTTCACCACCTTTACTACGTCTTGTTGTTTGATAGCGATATAGGCAACTCCCTTACGTACAATCAGGTTCTCAATATCCTCCTGTATTTCACAGAGAAATCCCTGTTCCTGGCAGAAACGGGTAAAATATACCTTACTGCTTTGAGGGTGTTTCAGGCTTTTGGGAAACAGAAAAACGAGCTGGTGATAGTTCCTTAACCTTTCCTTGAGCAGATTCAATGCCTGATAGAAAGAATCATCAAAATCCTGGCAGATATATGAATACTTTTCTTTTTCAAATTTGCCGAAATCGAGAAGTAATAATCTTGAAGGATTAATTTTATTGAGAACAGTGCTGAATTTCTCGTTATCGAAATTCATCACGATGTATTTGTTGTATTTTCCGATGGATTCCCGGAGGATCGTATTGAACAACCGTTCGTTGTATTGATGAAACAATAAGTCTACCTTATAGTTGATAGGCAGATGTCTGACGAAACTGTTATATAAGGCTTCTTTGAAAGGAGTATATTGGTCGAGCAGCAATAAGACATTGGTCACCTGGCTCGTCACATAATAACCCTTGCCGGGAGTGGAGTCAATCAAGCCTCGTTCGCGTAAATCAAGGAAAGCCTTGAAAACTGTATCACGTGATACTCCGTATTGAGCGCTTAACTGATTGATGGAAGGCAAAGAATCTCCTTCAAGAAATTCTTTCCTGGAAATCGCCTGGCTAAGTGCGTCCGCTAGTTGCGTAACCTTGCTTGCCTGTTGTCCGAATGTTGCCTTTTTATCAGTTCGTTTCATATTCGAAAAATAAGTAATACTATGCTGAACTATGCTGATGCAAAGAAAGGCATTTTATTCTGAACGGAATAAATAATTTGATATGTTTTATAGCAGAAAGTAATAAAAAAATCCCCTCCGGCGGACCGGAGAGGATTTATTGCTTTTTCCTAATTTCTTGTTCGGAATCTGCTGAAAATTATTCAGCAGCAGCTTCTGTTGCAGGAGCTTCTTCAGCCGGAGCTGCGGCAGCTTCTTCTGCAGGTGCTTCAGCAGCAGCTTTTTCAGCAGCTTCAGCAGCTTTCTTTTCAGCGAGTGCTTTTGCCTTCACTTCGTTGATTTTCTTTTCTGCTTCCAGACGTGCTTTAGCTTCAGCTTTCTTAGCTTCGTCTTGTTTAGCTTTCAAAGTAGCCAAACCTGACTGTTTGTTGTTTTTCCAAGCTTCGAATTTAGCTTCTGCTTCTGCTTCTCCGAATGCGCCTTTTGCTACACCGCCCAGAAGATGTTTCTTCATGTAAACTCCTTCACGAGAAAGGATGTTACGTACAGTGTCACTTGGTTGTGCACCTTTCAGTACCCATGCCAATGCAGCGTCGAAATTCAAATCTACTGTAGCAGGATTGGTGTTAGGGTTGTAAGTACCAATCTTCTCAATAAATTTACCATCACGTGGTGCTCTGCTGTCTGCAATTACAATTGAATAGAACGCGTAACTTTTACGTCCGTGTCTTTGCAATCTGATTCTAGTTGCCATTTTAAATAATTGTTTTTAATGATTGATTTGAATTATGCTATTATCTCGTAATAGCGGGCACAAAGATACGGCTTTTCTTTTGATTGACAAACATTTCGTATCTTTTTTACGAATACCGTTTTGGATAGCGGAACAAAATCGCGAGCAGGGCGCATGCTCCCATTGTAAACGGATAATAGAGATTGCCGATGATACTGATGGGGGAGATGCTGGCAAGTCCCGCTGCAATCAGCATCTGCGCTCCGTATGGAATAATCCCTTGTATCAGGCAGGAGAAAGTATCGAGGATACTGGCTGTTTTTCTTCGGTCAAGATGGAATTTCACGGCAATATCTTTGGCAATCGGTCCTGTTGTAATAATGGCAATCGTGTTGTTGGCAGTACATAAGTTGGCGATACTTACCAGGGCTGCGATGCTTAATTCGGCTCCTCTTTTACCATTGACGTGGCGGGTGAGTTTCTGGATAATGAAATCGATACCACCGTTATAACGGATTGTTTCGAGCATCCCTCCGGCCAACAGGGTGATAATAATCAGTTCTCCCATTCCTGTAATTCCTGTTCCCATGGCACCAAACCAGTCGAAGATTCCGAAGCTGCCGGTCGCGATGCCAATGATGCCACTTGTCAATATACCTATTATGAGTACGAGCATCACGTTCATTCCGGCAATGGCTGTTCCTAATACTATTATATAAGGTATAACTTTGATCCATTCAATGGTCTGTGTTTGGGTGGGAGCTGTAATGGATAGTCCCTGAAATATGTAAATTCCCAACACAATGATGGCTGCCGGGACGACAATCATAGAATTTACACGGAATTTATCACGCATTACACATTCTTGGGTTTTTGTCGAAGCGATGGTGGTGTCGGAGATAAAAGATAAGTTGTCTCCGAAAAAAGAACCGCCTACTACGACGGCTACCATAAAGGGGAGAGCTATTTCAGTTTTTTCTGCCAGTCCTACGGCAACGGGAGTAAGGGCGACAATAGTTCCCACACTGGTTCCGATGGATAAAGAGATGAAACAGGCGGCAATAAAGATACCTGCCAGCAATAAATTGTCAGGAAGAATATGCAGCGTCAGATTGACGGTGGCATCAATTGCACCCATTTGCTTTGCGCTTTGGGCAAAAGCTCCGGCAAGGATGAATATCCATATCATCAGGAGGATATTCTTATTGGCAGCTCCTACCGAGAATTGATAGATACGCTGGTCCAGTTTCAAGCCGCGTGTAATGGCGATGGCATAACAGGAAGAGACGAGGAAAGCCACTGTGATAGGTACTTTATAAAAGTCGTTGACGAGGATGGAAGTTACCAGATAGAGGCAAAGGAATACGAGTAACGGGCTTAATGCCCACCAGTTTCCGGGACGGTCTTTATGTATTTTTTCTTCAGTCATAAATGAACGTTGGGTATTTGTTTTATTCTAAAATCAAAATAGCGATGCAAAAGTAGTGTTTTTCACAGGAAGTGGCAAAAAGGAAGTCGAAAGAAGGCATTATTTCATTGATCTTTCTATAGATGAGGGAGACACTCCATAGAAAAAAAGTATAACCTGTTCCTACTATTGATAAGTAGGGCAGGTTCTTTTTATTATTTCTTATTGATTTAAGCGCAAGGGATGTGTGAACCAGAAACGGCTGCCGACTCCCATTTCGGATTCGACACCGATAGTGCCGCCAAGATGTTCGATGATACTTCTGCAAATAGATAGACCTAAGCCCGTGCCTTTTGAAAAAGAGTTGAGTTTTACAAATCGGTCGAACACCTGATCTACTTTATCGGGCGCAATCCCCATACCTGTGTCTGTGACAGCGAATTCTATCTCATTACTTTCTGCTTTATGGCGATATTCCAACATAATCTGCCCTTCATTCGTAAATTTGAGAGCATTATTTATGAAATTGGTAATAACCTGCATTAAACGTTTTTTGTCTGTGTAAATATAATATTCAGGTAAATCCGGAGCCAGCAAAACGGGTACGGGTTTATCTTCTTTTATATCATAATTGCGCATTATATCTTCGCAGAAGCTCTTGATATCCAGGTGATCCATGGTGAAGTCGAGTGTTCCGGCTTCTATTTTCGATAAATCGAGAATATCGGAAATCAACTGCAAAAGAAGTTCCGTGTTTTCCTGCATAATGTCAACATAATCCTGACGTTCTTTTTTGTCGTCCGATTCAACCAACAGACTTGCAAAACCAACAATCGCATTTAGCGGAGTGCGGATTTCGTGACTCATGTTAGCGAGAAAGGCTGATTTTAAGCGGTCCAGATTTTCTGCTTTTTCTTTGGCTACTCTTAGTTCTTCTTCAATCGTTTTTTGATGGTTGATATCGACACTGGTTATAACATGTGCTATTTGTCCGTCAATCCAGGCAAATGCTGCGCTGAATACCCGGAACCAACATTTGTCAAACGGGCGTTGGTAGTCCCAGGAGTAGACTTTGGTAGGTTGCCCGTTTTCGTCAATCAAATGTTTTTTAGGACAAAATTCACATTCTCCGGTTTTATCTTTATAAAGAGCCTGCCAGCATTTTTTTCCTTCAAAATGTTCGATGCCTCCATAAGGAGCGGCCATAGATTCATTGACATATAGCATATCATGAGAATCAAAAGAGTTCACATAAATGTCAACTCCCATATTATTCATGATGCTGCTTAATGTCTTGCTTGCCCGCACTTCTCTTTCTTTATATTCCCGCACTGCTATTTCCTTGGAGAGGGAGCCTAAAATGAGATGAATCACTTGAAGTTCTTCATCGGTGAAGGATATTGCATGTTCTCTGTCTCCAAATCCGATGAATCCGATAATTTTCCCTTCGGAGTCTTGAATTTGCCGGATTAGTAATGAGTCGACTTTATAAAAATCCACGATGTCTACATCATTCCAAGAAGTATTTTGGTTTCTGCAAGCATAAAAAGGTTTGTTTTTTCCATTTATACGCGCAGCATGTTGATTGGTCATTTCGCTGATTTCAAAACGTTGTCGCAGGATGTTGTCGCTATTTCCGACAGTTTCCTTTAGATAAAAGTAGCGAAATCCATCAGTTTGGTAAATGAATCCTCTTTTAAAACCGTAGTATTCGCAAATATCTGTCAGTGATTCTGTGATTTTGTTTTCAATAGATTCACAGCCATTCAACCTTTCTAAAAAATGAAGTAAAAATGCATTGTAATTTTCTTTCTCTCTGGTCATATTGTTTTAGGCATCTTGTTTGGTTATTTAAATTCGAAAGGAGTATGCTGTTTATCTCTTTCAAATCTTCAAGCTGCTAATATACGGACTTTTTTAAAAATGATGAACGCTGTTTCGGATTTTTGTAATGTTCCGTTTTTCTTTTTCTTGGTGCGAAAAGATAATGTAATATATGATATTTCCGTTGGATTTTAGTTAACTAACAACAGTATTTTGAGAAATAAAGAGGTAGAATTGTACGGATTTATTAAATAAAACGTTGTTTGGGGAAGTTAGTCAGTCTTAGAATTTTTCGAACTTGTAAGTAATTGATTACTAATGCATAATAAATGGTGTGTTTTTCCTTTAAAACCAATGGGTCGCTCCTTTAAAAGAAACGACCCGTTGCACACCGAGAAACACACCGTTCCTTTTAAACGAACGTGCTTTTTCATCTTCGGATACGTGAATTTAAATAATAATGTTTATATTTATTGTTTTATATCTGCGCAGCCGGCATTATTTTAATGCTTCGGTAACCTGCGGCATCATTGTCCAAATAGTATTTTCATTTTGAGCGGTGAAGAAGTTACCATCTATCTCTGATTTCTCATCGGTAGCTGTTCCGTTTTGAATAGCTGACTTGGCTAATGGGTGAACTGCTACTTTTTTTCCTTTGGTTATACCGGTAAAGTCAAACATCATTGCACCGGCACAATGTCCGATCATCATTTTCCCTTTATCCCCGAACGTTTTAATGACTTGCATCAAATCTACATTATAAGGCTTATCGGCATTCTGCTGAAATACAGGCACTGCATCGCCACAAGAGAAAACGAGTGCGTCAAACTCATCTTCGTGTCCCTTCAAATTAGCAATCACATCATCCACTGTTAGGTTGATTCCTGAATTTGTTTTAATCTCCTTCGTATCCGATACGGCAAATACTTTATATGAAATGCCATTCTCGAAAAATGCTTCCAAATATTGGAATAATCCACAACCATTTACCGGATTCACTGCTAAAACTGCAACTTTCTTTGCCATAATCATAATTATTTAAATGAAACAATAGTTATTATTAGTAAGTTTATTACTTTTGTGATGCAAATGTATCTTTCTTGTTTGAGAAATGCAATAACGTACTTGAAAATAAGGAAGTTACATAGAGGTAACTATTGCTGAAACTCAATAAAATACAAAACGTTAAAGAATGAAAAACTTTCATCCGACGGGGAATTGTCCGATAAGAGATGTGCTTAGCCGCTTGGGAGATAAGTGGTCGATGTTGGTGCTTATTACGCTGAACGCAAATGGAACTATGCGTTTTAGTGATATCCATAAAACGATAGAAGACGTCTCTCAAAGAATGTTGACTGTTACATTGCGTACTTTGGAATCAGATGGATTGGTTGAACGGAAAGTATATGCTGAAGTACCTCCTCGTGTGGAGTATTGCCTGACAGATACAGGTGGTACCTTGATTCCTCATATTGAAGGACTGGTGGGATGGGCTTTGGAGAATATGAATATTATTTTGGACCATAGGAAAATGAGTCGGTAACATTTTTATTTTGTGACAAAATAGAAAATATGGAGATAAAACTAGTAACTTCAGATAAAAAAGAATTCCTTGATTTATTACTCTTGGCTGATGAACAAGAAAGTATGATTGACCGATATTTGGAACGCGGTGATATGTTTGTTCTTTATGATGACGGGCTGAAAGCTCTTTGTGTGGTGACACGTGAGGGGGAAGGTGTTTATGAAATCAAGAATATTGCTACTGTTCCTTTCTTCCAACGACAGGGGTACGGAAAACGTTTAATAGAGTTTTTATTTGAATATTATCAGGGAAAGTGCTCTGAAATGTTGGTGGGCACAGGAGATGTACCTTCTTCCAGATCTTTCTATGAACATTGTGGTTTTGTGATTTCTCACCGAATAAAGAATTTTTTTACTGACAACTATGATCATCCGATGTATGAGGATGGTGTGCAGTTGGTGGATATGATATATTTGAAGAAAACATTTTAGTGTGTAGTGAGTGAAGGAAGTTCAATCGTTTGGGTGGAATGAAGGATTTTGTTCGTTTATGTTACTGTATGAATGAACGGTTTATTTATAGCCTCCTATTGTATGAAACCGTGTTTCTCAATTTTTACAATTAAAGACTTCACTTTTAATAAACGTACTTTCTGTTTATAATAAACTTTGTGATAGTTTATTATAAACGGTATCAGAGTTTATTAAAAACTATTTTGAGCGTTTTTAGAGATTCGATAGAATGGATTAAGTAAAAATATAAACGAAATAGGGCAATGAACGTTAGATCATTGCCCTATAATATATCTGTGCTAATACTGAAATGTATCAGTTTAAAGGCTTTTTATGTCTCTGTTTTTCTTATATTTTTCATTCCTCTTATTACTTTTGTTTCCTCAAAGATACAAAATAAAAAGCCATTTGTCAAGTGTTTCAGAAGAAAAGCCGATTATTCATTAAACCAGTCTATTTTCTTTGAAAAATACATTACCATTGCAAGGATAATAAATAATCCCAAGCTGCCTGCCAGTAACGCAAAAGTTTCTAGCTGAATAAGAACAAATATATAAAGATAAAGTATACCTAATAGTCCGGACATGATTAATGACGGTTTCTTTTTCTTGGTGATTCCGAACATGTATCCGCCTACCAGTATAATAGTCAGTGCAGAAGATAACAAATAGGCCGGGTTGAAACCGACGTGTTCGGAGAAGGAGAGGAGCAGGCTGTAGAATAGACAGAGAGCCAGTCCTACCAATAAATACTGCAAGGCATGAATGCGGGTCTTGTTCATGATTTCAGTGAAGAAGATAACTCCGAAAGTCAGTAGGATAATCAGAATAGCATACTTTGCGGAACGCATAGACTGTTGGTACTGTTCCACCGGAATTTTGAAGTTCACACCGAAACTGGAACTCTCAATATCCTTGATATTTGAGGTGTTGAAGTCAACCATCACTTGTGAGTAATTTCGGTTCAAGTTTAAAACTTGCCATTGTGCGGAAAATTCCTTCTCCGTAATATTCCGGTTGTTAGGCAGATAGTTTCCGGTAAAGCTCGGTGTATTCCAGTTGGCTTTCAGATCTACACGGGTTGTTTTACCCAATGGAATAAAGTTGAGTGACTGTGAACCTTTCAGTTTGATTTTTATTTCGTATGGCAGTTTTTTGTTCAGCTTCAACTCCCACAAATTAGCGATCGCATGAACTCCGGTGTTAGCTATTCCTCTGTTGTCCATACCCGGTTCGAATATATAAACAGAATCTCCCAAGGTGATGCTGATTTGTTCGCTGATACCCCGCATGTCGGTCAGGTTCAAGCAAATAGCTGCCCTATCAAACTGCAACTGGTCCATGTCTATTCTGCTCTTTTTCAATTCTTCCGAACTGAATGACCCTTTCAATGTTAGTTCCGATTGATATACATTGACCTCATAGATACTTCTTTTCAGGATTTCAGTCTTCAGTTGTCCGTTGACCATAAGCTCGTCAGGAAAAAGTATCAGGTCTTTGATGGAAACCTTCTTCTCACCGTTGTTTTCAGTGACAACCGGATACTGGAGATTCAGGTAAGGGCCAGTGATGGTCTGTGCAAGACTCCATTTTTCGCTTACCTCGTCGATAGCTTCTTCCTGGGTTCGTCCCCGTTCGGAAATAAGATTCTCAATCATAAACATGGGTATCATCAGGAGAAGGATTAATAATCCGATGATGACAACCTTGATTGTTTTGGAGAAACGGTGGAGGCATCCCATAGGTTGCTGCGCCTGTTGCTCATTTAAATTTTCATTGAAAGCGTCCATAAGCCAGTAGTGTTTTGATGAATTATTTATTTTGATTTTAGAAATTTCTCTAAGGCTTCAATATGCGATTTGAAAGCTTCTCTGCCTTGCGGGGTTGCCTGAAAAACAGTCCGTGGTTTTCGTCCGACAAAACTTTTGTTGCATACGATATATCCCAGTTCTTCTAGGGCACGGGTATGGCTGGCAAGATTGCCGTCGGTCAGAGAGAGCTGCTCTTTCAGAAAATTGAAATCAGCTTCCTCATTTACCATCAGAATAGCCATGATGCCCAGTCGGACCTTGCTTTCGAATGCTTTATTAATATATTGGAATGCTTCTATCATTTATGATCTCTTTCTTTCGTAGTGTAAATAGAACAATATACCATAGAGGATATGGAAACCGCCGAAACCGATGGTCCAAAACAATAATGAATGACCTTCCCAAAAACAGTCTACGACGCCCAAACAGATGAAAGCATAACCTAACCATATGATGCTGGAATAAGTAAACTTGGAAACGTTGACTAGTGCCAGCCCGTAAAATAGAAGCATGACAGAAGCCAGAATGTCATAATACTCGTGCATAAGGATGGAAATACATAAAACACCTCCGGTCAGCATCGGAAGAGAGAAATTCCACAATGCCCGGTATGTGAGGCGGCTGAAAAATTTTTGCCCTGTCTTCTTGGATTTGTAATAGGACAGGATGCAGGCAGTGACCGCAGCGGCTACCAATACGAGCGAGGCTATTATAGCCATTAATTCAAGGGCAACAATTAAATGAGTGCCCGGTGTAATAACTTGTGTGGCGATATATGCGCCAACTAATGCGTAAATGCCCGCCATGATTGCAGCGAGACCACTTAGAGAGATAAACTTTGAAGACTTTTCCATCAACTCTTTTATCTCATTTACCGATTCTAATGCTTTATTTTTATTCATATAAAAAGTACTTTGTGATGCAAAGTAAAATAAAAGATTTCAGATGAACAAACTTTTTGCTTGAATATTTTGATAATAAAGAGTTCAATGGTATGATGAGGCTTTGATATGGTATTATACAAAAAAGAATTGCTGTCCCGTTCAACTTCTTGTTGAGTAGGGGATAGCAATTCTATGGTGTCTTTTAACTTCGTATAAGTTACTGTATCAAAAAAACAATTTACAAGGTTACGCCTGTTTTAAAGATAGCAATTTCGCGATAACCTTTCTTTTCGTTATTTACGAATTCACCGCTTGCCACTTTGATGATATAATCAATGAAACGTTCGCAAGTCTTTTCCATCGGTTCGTTTTCTACAATCACACCAGCGTTGAAGTCAATCCATCCCGGTTTGTTTTTAGCCAGCGTCGAGTTGGTGGAAATCTTCATGGTTGGAACAAAAGTACCGAAAGGAGTACCACGTCCGGTGGTGAAAAGTACCATGTGACATCCGCTTGCAGCAAGGGTGGTGGCTGCAACCAGATCATTGCCCGGAGCAGAAAGCAGATTAAGACCTTTTTTCTGTAAACGTTCGCCGTAAGGCATCACGCCGGATACATAGCTCTTTCCGCACTTCTGGGTACATCCCAGTGCTTTTTCTTCCAGGGTGGAGATACCGCCGGCTTTGTTTCCCGGAGAAGGATTTTCACCGACAGGCTCTCCGTGTGACAGGAAGTATTCTTTGAAGTCATTAATCAGATGGACGGTCTGTTCAAACAGTTCCTCGTTTTTGCAACGGTTCATTAGGATGGTTTCTGCACCGAACATTTCCGGTACTTCGGTCAATACGCTTGTACCTCCCTGTGCAATCAGGAAATCGGAGAACATACCCAATAGCGGGTTTGCTGTAATGCCGGAGAAACCATCGGAGCCACCGCATTTCAATCCCACACGCAATTCGGACAGAGGAACATCGGTACGTTCATCTTTAGAAGCCTTTGCATATAAATCACGTAGGATTTCCATTCCTTCTTCATATTCGTCACCTACCTTTTGGGTAACCATGAACTTCACGCGGTCTTCATCAAACTCGCCCAGGAACTCACGGAACACGTCCGGCTGATTGTTTTCGCATCCCAAGCCTACTACCAATACAGCACCTGCATTGGGGTGAAGCACCATGTCACGAAGAATCTTTTTCGTATTTTCGTGGTCGTCACCAAGTTGTGAGCAACCGTAGTTGTGTGGGAAAGCGACAATGGCATCCACTCCTTTGCCTTCGGTTTCGCGACGCAGTCCTTCAGCCAGTTGACCGATGATACCGTTTACACAACCTACTGTCGGGATAATCCATATTTCGTTTCTTACCCCTACATCACCGTTTTTGCGACGATAACCTTTGAATGTAAGATCTTTATGAGGAATATCCAAAGAAACCTGAATCGGGTTGTAAGTGTAATCCAACAATCCGGCGAGGTTGGTTTTGATGTTCGTTTCGTTCATCCAGTCACCCTGTTTCTTTGCCATTCGTGCATGTCCGATAGGATAACCGTACTTGATTACATTTTCGCCTTCAGCAAAATTCTTCAATGCGAATTTATGTCCGGCGGGAATGTCTTCGTTCAATGTAATATCAATGCCATCTACAGAAAGATGCTCTCCTGCCGGGAGGTTAACAATGGCAACAGCAACGTTGTCGGCAGGATTAATTCTTAAATACTTTGTTTCCATGTAATGTACTTGTAAAGTTGTACTTTGTTGTTATTTGCTATGGTAATAGTCTATTGTTTCTACCGTTAACAAGTCGATGGGCATATAGTTGATGCAGGTCACTTCTTTCTTGAAAATAAGGTGATCGCAAAGAGCTTTGATGCCATTGGCGCCTTGTAGTTCCGGTTGCTGGGCAATGAGGAAAGAGATGCTTCCTTTTTTCAGGCAGGTGACATTCCGCTCCAGAAGGTCATAACCTATCAGATTGAAATCTTTCTTTCCGCGACTTTGCAGGTATTCGCCGACGATATAGGCTTTAGAGTTGAATGTGATTCCGTTTTTCACTGTCGGATAGGTACGGAAGAATTCATCCAGCATCTCATTGTCTTCGTCGTTGCGTTCGGCATGCAAGTCGAGCTCCAGTATAGTACAAGACGGATGATGTTCTTTCATGTACTGCCTGAAACCGATTTCTCTGTTCTCTTGCTGGTTAGAACCCACAATTCCTTCATGTATTTTGCGGAAAATAACGATTTCCTTTTCATCCCGTGCCAGTAACATCATCATTCTGGCAGCGAAATATCCGCTTTGGCGTGAGTTCTGACCGAAGAAGGCAAGAGGAGGAACGTCTTTGATATTGGAGTCTATATATATATAAGGTATATCCAATGCCTGCAACTGATCGGTGAAACCTTTCGTATATTGCGGAGCGGTAGGAGCTACCATCACTCCGTCCGGCTGTAAAGCCAGAATGGCTTCGCTGGCATTCTCGAATGAATGGTAGTCGTACGGATCGTAATAGTTGATTTTCACCGAAGTATTGAAATCCGAATAAGTGGCAATGGCTTCGTGGATACCGGTTTCTACCGCTGTCCAGTATTCGCCTTCCAGATGCTCCGGCAGCAGACAGATAAACGTATACTTCTTATTAGAAGCCAAAGCGCTGGCGTACATGTTGGGCTGGTAGTCAAGCTGCTTCAGAATTTCTTCTACGCGTTTCTTGCTGGCTTCCGACACTCCGCTACGTCCATGAATAACGCGGTCTACTGTTCCCACTGATACATCTGCCAGACGGGCGATGTCTTTGATTCTGATCCTTTCGGGCAATTTATTCATACGATAACCTTTATTTATATAGGTTTTTGTGCTCGCACACAATAATAATCTTAATATTTTCGATACAAATATATAACAATTTTTGTAATTACGAAAATTGTTGTATCTTTGTGCCCGCACACGAAAGGTATGTGGTGTTAGTCTTTTTATAGATTAATAGTCATGTTATCAGTGTATTAACCCCTAAAATAGGGCTGGAATGATAAATTGAAAGTTCATAATATTAATAACTTAGAATTTAAAACATAAGATTATGGGAAAGAAAGTCGTTACATTAGGCGAAATCATGCTTAGATTATCAACTCCGGGTAATACTCGTTTTGTTCAATCTGACTCTTTTGATGTAGTATATGGTGGTGGAGAAGCTAACGTTGCAGTGAGCTGTGCCAACTACGGACATGACGCCTATTTCGTAACTAAATTACCGAAACACGAAATTGGACAGTCTGCTGTTAACGCATTGCGTAAATATGGCGTAAAGACAGACTTTATTGCCCGTGGTGGCGACCGTGTAGGTATCTACTACTTGGAAACAGGTGCTTCTATGCGTCCTAGCAAAGTTATTTATGACCGTGCTCATTCTGCAATTGCTGAAGCTGACGCTACTGATTTCGACTTTGATGCTATCATGGAAGGTGCTGACTGGTTCCACTGGTCTGGTATCACTCCGGCTATTTCTGACAAGGCTGCCGAGTTGACTCGTCTGGCTTGTGAAGCTGCAAAACGTCACGGCGTAACTGTTTCTGTTGACTTGAACTTCCGTAAGAAACTGTGGACGAAAGAAAAAGCACAGTCTATCATGAAACCGTTGATGCAGTTTGTAGACGTATGTATCGGTAACGAAGAAGATGCAGAACTTTGCTTGGGCTTCAAACCGGATGCTGACGTTGAGGCTGGCCACACAGATGCTGAAGGCTACAAGGGCATCTTCCAGCAGATGATGAAAGAATTCGGATTCAAATATGTAGTTTCTACTTTGCGCGAATCTTTCTCTGCTACTCACAACGGTTGGAAAGCTATGATCTACAACGGAGAAGAATTCTATACTTCAAAACGTTATGATATCGATCCGATTATCGACCGTGTAGGTGGTGGTGACTCTTTCTCTGGCGGTATCATCCATGGTTTGATGACTAAACCTAATCAGGGTGCTGCTCTTGAATTCGCTGTTGCTGCATCTGCATTGAAACATACTATCAATGGTGACTTCAACCTTGTTTCTATAGAAGAAGTAGAAGCATTGGCTGGTGGTGACGCAAGCGGTCGCGTACAGAGGTAAATAAGTTGAGAGTTGAGAATGGAGAGTTGAGAGTTTGAAAAATCAATTCATTTAAAATAAGAAATTAAGATGGCAAAATTCGATAAAATAGCCGTATTGAATAAGATCGGCTCTACAGGAATGGTTCCTGTATTCTATCACAAAGATGCAGAAGTTGCAAAGAAAGTAGTAAAGGCTTGTTATGACGGTGGTGTTCGTGCTTTCGAATTCACAAACCGTGGTGACTTCGCACAGGAAGTATTTGCTGAAATCGTTAAGTTCGCAGCAAAAGAATGTCCTGAAATGGCAATCGGTATCGGTTCTATCGTTGATCCGGCTACTGCTGCTATGTACTTGCAGCTGGGTGCTAACTTCGTAGTAGGTCCGTTGTTTAATCCTGAAATTGCTAAGGTATGTAACCGTCGTTCGGTAGCTTATACTCCGGGATGCGGTTCTGTATCAGAAGTAGGTTTTGCGCAGGAAGTAGGTTGCGATCTTTGCAAAGTATTCCCGGGTGATGTTTACGGAACTAACTTCGTGAAAGGCTTGATGGCTCCGATGCCATGGTCTAAGCTGATGGTAACAGGTGGGGTAGAACCTACTAAAGAAAACCTGACTGCATGGATTAAAGCTGGTGTATTCTGCGTAGGTATGGGCTCTAAGTTGTTCCCGAAAGATAAAGTGGCAGCAGAAGACTGGGCTTATGTAACTGCAAAATGTGAAGAAGCTCTCGGTTATATTGCCGAAGCTCGTAAATAAGATTAGAGAGCGAAAGCTGTCTATAATAAAAAGAGGTTGATGCGACAGCCTCTTTAAAATATGCCTCGAGGGTTAGTTAGTTTAGTTAGTATATGAGGCATATTTTCATTTTGTTTAAAGGTGTTTAAAGGGGATAAGCCATCGGGATGATTCATTCATTTCGGTGGCTTGTTTTTTCTGGAGGGGAGCCGTTACTATTGCCGAAAGTGGAATGGGGATGAACCAATCTCCCAATAAGATGTTTTTTAGGTAGTAGATGTAATAACAATATATAATATGGAATCTCATCATCACGAACATAATCATCAGTTGACATCGCTTAATAAGGCTTTTATTATAGGCATCACTCTGAATATTGCTTTTGTTATCGTAGAATTCGGAGTAGGGTTTTATTATAATTCTCTGGGATTGCTTTCTGATGCCGGGCATAACTTGGGTGATGTAGCCAGTCTGGTGCTTGCTATGTTGGCTTTCCGGTTGCAGAAAGTTCATCCCAATAGCCGTTACACGTATGGATATAAGAAGAGTACGATTCTTGTCTCTTTATTAAATGCAGTTATATTATTGGTTGCCGTGGGCATTATTATTGCCGAGAGTGTAGATAAATTCTTCCACCCGGTTTCCGTAGATGGTTCTGCCATCGCATGGACAGCCGGGGTGGGAGTGGTCATCAACGCACTGACTGCCTGGCTCTTTATGAAAGATAAAGATAAGGATCTGAATGTGAAAGGAGCTTATCTGCACATGGCAGCAGATGCATTGGTGTCTGTCGGTGTAGTTGTTTCCGGCATTATTATCACCTATACAGGATGGAGTATTATTGACCCGATTATCGGACTTGGCATTGCTGTTATCATTATTGTCTCTACTTGGGGATTGCTTCACGATAGTCTCCGGTTGTCGTTGGATGGAGTACCGGTGGGGATAGACGCTCAAAAGATACAGCAAATTATCATGGAACAACCCGGCGTGGAGAATTGCCATCACCTGCATATCTGGGCGTTAAGCACAACGGAAACCGCTTTGACTGCCCATATTGTCATTGATAATATCACACAGTTGGAAGAAGTGAAACATCATATAAAAGAAGCACTCGAAGAGGCAGGCATCCATCATGCCACTTTGGAGTTTGAAGACGAAAGGGCTACTTGCTGCAAGGAATGTTGTGAGGATTAAATAAAATCCGTACCTTCGCGCCCTTAAACTAACTAACCTTTATTTTTTATGTTTACTGACTTATTGCATTCCTCTTATTTTTCCCTTTTCCTGATTGTCGCATTGGGATTTATGCTGGGAAGAATTAAAATTAAGGGGTTATCTCTCGATGTGTCGGCAGTTATTTTCATTGCCCTTCTTTTCGGGCATTTTGGTGTTATCATTCCTAAAGAATTAGGAAACTTCGGCTTGGTGCTCTTCATTTTTACCATCGGTATTCAGGCAGGGCCCGGATTCTTCGATTCTTTCCGTAGCAAAGGAAAGACGCTTATTCTCATCACTATGCTTATTATTTGTTCCGCCTGTCTTACTGCAGTCGGACTGAAATATGCATTTGATATCGATACACCGAGTGTTGTCGGTCTGATTGCCGGAGCGCTGACTAGTACGCCGGGTTTGGCTGTTGCCATCGACAGTACCAATTCTCCTCTGGCATCCATTGCTTACGGTATCGCATATCCGTTTGGAGTGATCGGCGTGATTCTGTTTGTCAAGCTGTTGCCTAAAATCATGCGGGTGGATTTAGATAAAGAAGCCCGTCGCCTGGAGATAGAACGTCGCGGACAATTCCCGGAATTGACTACTTGTATTTATCGCGTCACTAATGCGAATGTGTTCGATCGCAGCTTGGTGCAAATTAATGCGCGTGGTATGACAGGTGCTGTCATTTCACGTCTGAAACACAATGATGAAATATCCATTCCTACCGCCCATACGGTGTTGCATGAAGGAGACTACATACAAGCCGTAGGCAGCGAAGAGTCACTGGATCAACTGGCTGTGTTGGTAGGCAATAGAGAAGAAGGTGAACTGCCTTTGGATAAAACACAGGAAATAGAATCTTTGTTGTTGACTAAAAAAGACATGATAAACAAACAGCTGGGTGATTTGAACTTACAGAAAAACTTTGGTTGTACAGTGACTCGTGTTCGTCGAAGCGGTATTGATTTATCTCCGTCTCCCGATCTAGCCTTGAAGTTTGGTGATAAACTGATGGTAGTCGGTGAGAAAGAAGGACTTAAAGGAGTAGCCCGCCTGTTGGGAAACAATGCGAAGAAACTATCTGATACGGACTTTTTCCCCATTGCAATGGGTATTGTATTGGGCGTGTTGTTCGGCAAAATAAATATCTCTTTCTCTGATAGCCTGTCATTCTCACCGGGACTGACCGGGGGAGTTTTGATGGTAGCTCTTGTGTTGAGTGCGATAGGTAAGACAGGACCCATTATCTGGTCTATGTCCGGACCTGCCAACCAGTTGTTGCGCCAGTTAGGTCTGCTTCTTTTCCTTGCCGAAGTAGGAACTTCCGCCGGAAAGAACCTCGTAGCCACTTTCCAGGAAAGCGGATTATTGATGTTCGGAGTAGGAGCTGCCATCACATTGGTGCCGATGCTTGTTGCTGCTATTGTCGGACATTTCGTATTTAAAATCAGTCTGCTCGATTTGCTGGGAACTATTACGGGAGGGATGACAAGTACTCCGGGACTCGCTGCCGCCGACTCGATGGTGGATAGCAATATTCCGAGCGTAGCTTACGCAACTGTTTATCCGATTGCCATGGTATTCTTAATTCTGTTTATTCAAGTAATAGCCTCGGCTGTATATTAACAGAATTTCATATAATAATTGATTGTTAAATAAATAGTTCGTATCTTTGCCGCCTCAAAGAAAAAATGAGGTGAAACGATTGTTATTGAATATTACACGCTACTTCTTGCCGATACTGTTTGTATCGTATCTGGTAAGCTTTACATTCTTTGCCCACGTGCATGTGGTCAATGGCGTGACAATCGTCCATTCACACCCGTTTAAGAAAGGGGCGGCACATAAACATTCTACAGTTGAACTGCAACTGATTCATTTTCTGTCTCACTTAACGGCAGACGGTGCGGCTGTTGTTTCTGCTCTTTCCCTTTTTATTCCTTTCTTATTATGCTTGTTGCCCGGACGTTCGCAACACACTCACTATCACTGTCCGTATCATGGGGTAGTGGGACTTAGGGCACCCCCGGTTATTCGTTTTTCTGTTCTTTAAATGATGATACCGTACCTTGCATGAGGTAGGGCATTATCTGTCTATCCATGTGAATACTTATCGAAAACGAATAACAAACGAAAAATGAAGAAATACATCTTTTCGCTTGTCTGCTTGTGCTGCACATTGTTGCCTGCCCTCGAAGGACAAGCTCATGAATATCCTAATCATCCCGAATTACGTAAGTCAGATGCCAATATCGTTGGCCATATTCTTGATAAAAATACAAAAGAGCATTTACCCTATATTACAGTCGCCTTGAAAGGTACGACCATCGGAACTGTGACCGATGCTACCGGGCATTATTTTTTGAAGAATCTTCCCGAAGGTAATTTTGTGCTGGAGGTCAGTTCGGTGGGATATAAAACCGTCAGACGGAATGTGACGCTGAAGAAAGGGCGTACATTGGAAGAAGATTTCGAGATAGAAGAAGATGCGGTTGCTTTGGATGGCGTAGTCGTATCTGCCAATCGTAATGAAACCACCCGCCGTCTGGCTCCGACACTGGTGAATGTAGTAGATTTGAAAATCTTTGAGAATACCAATTCTACGACTTTGGCGCAAGGCTTGAGCTTTCAGCCGGGTGTTCGTGTAGAGTCCAATTGTCAGAATTGCGGTTTCCAGCAAGTGCGTATCAATGGACTGGATGGCCCTTATACGCAAATCCTGCTCGATTCCCGTCCCATTTTTAGTGCGCTTTCCGGTGTGTATGGTATCGAACAGATTCCTGCCAGCATGATAGAACGTGTGGAAGTGATGCGTGGAGGCGGCTCGGCACTGTTCGGCTCATCTGCCATTGCCGGTACAATCAATATCATCACCAAAGAACCGATGCGCAACTCCGGTATGTTATCTCATACGATTACGGGAATTGGCGATGGCGACGCTTTCGACAACAGTACGGCATTGAATGCGTCTCTCGTGACGGACGACCAGCGTGCAGGTCTGTATATCTTCGGTCAGAACCGCCACCGTTCTGCGTATGACCATGACGGTGACGGATATTCCGAAATACCTAAATTGCACGGTCAGACAATTGGTTTCCGTTCGTTCCTGAAAACAACGACTTATTCAAAACTTACTTTTGAATATCATCACATGGAAGAATTCCGCAGAGGAGGAGACTTGTTGAACCGCCCGCCTCACGAAGCGAATGTGGCGGAGCAGACCGAACACTCAATCAATGGAGGAGGACTGAAGTTCGATTATTTCTCACCTAACGAGAAACATCGTTTCAATGTGTTTGCATCTGCGCAACACATCAATCGTGATAGCTATTATGGTGGCGGACAAGATCCGAATGCTTACGGAAATACCACCGATTTGAACTGGATGGCAGGATCGCAATATGTTTATAGTTTCGGAAAATGTATCTTCATGCCTTCCGACCTGACTGCCGGAATAGAATTCAATCAGGATAAACTGGAAGATAACATGTGGGGCTACCATCGTACGGTAGACCAGAAAGTGAATATCGGTAGTGCTTTCCTTCAGAACGAATGGAAAAATGAGCATTGGGGATTCCTGATTGGCGGTCGTTTGGATAAACACAATCTGATTGACCATGTGATATTCAGTCCGCGTGCCAACCTGCGTTATAATCCGACAGAAAACATCAATCTTCGTTTCAGTTACTCATCCGGCTTCCGTGCTCCGCAGGCTTTCGACGAAGATTTGCATGTGGAGAATGTAGGCGGTAATGTAGCGATGGTTGAACTGGCGGATAATCTGAAAGAAGAAAGATCACAGAGCTTGAGTGCTTCGGCAGATATTTATCATCGTTTTGGTGCGTTTCAGGTTAACTTCCTGATAGAAGGATTCTATACAAAGTTGTCGGATGTTTTTGCCCTTACCGACGGAGAGGTAGTGGATGGAATCCTGACACGTACCCGTCACAATGCATCAGGAGCGCAAGTTCTGGGATTGACACTGGAAGGAAAGATGGCTTACCTGAATAAAATCCAAGTTCAGGCGGGAGTCACTCTGCAACAGAGCCATTACAGCAAACCGCACATCTGGAACAAAGAAGCTCCGGCGGTGAAGAAAATGATGCGTACGCCAAATACTTACGGCTATTTTACAGCAACCTACACCCCGATAAAACCGTTATCTATCGCTCTTTCCGGTACCTATACCGGTTCGATGCTGGTTCCCCACGAGCCGGTTCCGGGATTCCTTGAAAATCCGATAACGGTGAATACCAAAGACTTTTTCGATATCGGTTTGAAAGCTGCTTATGACTTCAAACTTTACAAGTCGATGAACCTCCAGTTGAATGCCGGCATACAGAATATTTTCAATGCCTATCAGGACGACTTCGATAAAGGAGCTGACCGTGACTCCGGCTATATCTATGGTCCGTCACTTCCGAGAAGCTTCTTTGCCGGGGTGAAGATCAGTTATTAAGATTCGGTTAAGATTTAAAATCGTTATAAATAGGGATTGTTTTGCATGGAGACAATCCTTATCTTTGCAAAAAAACAAACTAAACCCTGACTTTACTGCGCAGAATAGATGTGCAGGATTACCGGATGAAACAATTGTACCTACATATAATGAAGTGGTTTTTGCCTGTACTGTTTATCTCGTACATGGCAGGAATCACTTTGTTTACTCACTCCCATGTAGTAAACGGGGTAACGATTGTCCATTCGCATCCCTTTAAAAAAGGCAGCGATCACAGTCATACGACGGTTGAATTCCAACTCATTCACCTGTTGAATCATGCATTGGTGACAGACAGTGGATTAATACCCACATTCGCAGTCGCTGCTTTATCTTTATTATGTATCTTGTTTATCCGCCCGCAAATTGATCCGTATCACCGTTCTTGTCCGGGCGTCATATCTTTAAGAGCACCTCCTGTCGCTTAGTCTATCTTTTCGGGAACAGTATTCATCAGTTAGGAACAACGATTAATGATCGCTGCTTCCCTTTCCCTTATTATTATTTTTGATTTTAAACATTAAAAGACTAACGACAATGAAGAAATATCTTTTAGTCCTGGCCGGCCTGTATTGTGTCCTGTCATACGCATTGGCTGAACATCCGGACTACCCTGAACTGAAAAAATCCGATGCGAACATCATAGGCCATGTACTGGATAAGAAAACGAAAGAGCACCTTCCTTACATCACCATTGCACTGAAAGGAACAACGATAGGAACCGTGACCGACGCTACCGGACATTATTTTTTGAAGAATTTGCCGGAAGGTAACTTTATACTGGAGGTTAGCTCGGTCGGCTACAAGACCGTGACCCGCAACGTGACTCTGAAAAAAGGAAAGACACTGGAAGAGGATTTTGAAATAGAAGAGGACGCGATTGCTTTGGATGGGGTAGTGGTTTCCGCCAACCGCAGTGAAACGACGCGCCGTTTGGCTCCTACTTTGGTAAATGTCGTCGATCTGAAGCTATTTGAAACGACTAACTCTTCCACTTTATCGCAAGGGCTGAACTTTCAGCCCGGTGTACGTGTAGAGACAAACTGCCAGAATTGTGGTTTCCAGCAAGTCCGCATCAATGGACTGGACGGACCGTATACGCAGATTTTGATAGATTCCCGTCCCGTATTCAGTGCCCTTTCCGGAGTGTATGGCCTGGAACAGATTCCCGCCAGCATGATTGAACGCGTAGAAGTGATGCGTGGGGGAGGTTCCGCCTTGTTCGGCTCTTCGGCCATTGCAGGAACCATCAATATAATCACCAAAGAGCCTTTGCGCAATTCCGGCCAGCTGTCGCACACCCTTACTGCTTTAGGGGGCGGCTCCTCATTCGATAACAATACCTCCCTGAATGCTTCATTAGTGACGGACGATCATCGTGCCGGACTGTATATCTTCGGTCAGAACCGTCACCGGTCCGGATATGATTATGACGGAGACGGATTCACCGAACTACCTAAATTGAAGAATCAGACAGTGGGCTTCCGCTCTTATCTGAAAACAAGCACTTACTCCAAACTAACCTTCGAATATCACCACATGCAGGAATTCCGTCGGGGAGGGGATATGTTGGACCGTCCTCCTCACGAAGCCCATATTGCAGAGCAGTTGCAACATTCGATTGATGGTGGAAGTTTGAAGTTCGATTATTTCTCGCCAGATGAAAAGAACCGTCTAAGTATCTTTGCGTCAGCCGCCAATACAGATCGGGACAGTTATTACGGACCGGGTAACGATCCTCTGAAAGCCTATGGAAAAACAACGGATTTAACCGCTATGGGCGGCGCGCAGTATGTACATACGTTTGATAAGTGTTTTTTTATGCCTTCTGACCTCACGGCAGGACTTGAATATAACCGTGACCGTCTGAAAGATAATATGTGGGGATATGACCGTCACACGGATCAGACGGTAAATATTTACAGTGCTTTTCTGCAGAACGAGTGGAAGAACGACCGTTGGGGTATTCTGATCGGCGGCCGTCTGGATAAGCATAACATGGTAGATAATGTCATCTTTAGCCCCCGTGCCAACTTGCGTTTCAACCCGACACAGAATATAAACCTGCGTTTGAGCTATTCATCCGGATTCCGTGCTCCGCAGGCTTTTGATGAAGATATGCATATTGAAAATGTGGGCGGAACAGTGGCAATGATTGAGCGTGCGAAGAATTTGAAAGAAGAGAAATCCCAAAGTTTCAGTGCGTCCGCAGATATGTATCACCGTTTCGGAGTATTCCAGACGAATTTCTTGATCGAGGGCTTTTATACAAGACTGACAGATGTCTTCGTGTTGGGCGAACCTTATGACCGTGGCGACGGTATTTTAGTAAAAACGCGTAGCAACGGTCCGGGCGCAAAAGTAATGGGCTTGACGCTGGAGGGCAAAGTGGCTTATCTTTCCATCCTGCAAATACAAGCGGGACTCACTTTGCAACGCAGCCGGTATGATGAACCTCATAAATGGCATGACGACGCACCGGCAGAAAAGAAGATTTTCCGTACTCCCGATACATACGGTTACTTCACAGCTACTTATACTCCCATCAAACCTTTATCCATTGCCCTGTCAGGAACTTATACCGGGAGAATGTTAGTGCAACGCATGGATATCACCGCCGAGAACGCCGAACTGGGCGCAATGCCCGAACGAAAGGCGGAAGCCATCCGTACACCCCGTTTCTTCGATTTGGGAGTGAAACTGGCTTATGACTTCAAGCTATACAAAACAGTCGATTTGCAACTAAACGGAGGCGTTCAGAACCTCTTTGAGTCTTATCAGAAGGACTTTGACAGAGGAGCTAACCGGGATTCGGGCTATATTTACGGGCCTTCTCTGCCGAGAAGTTTCTTTGCCGGAGTGAAGATTAGCTATTAACCGGTTTAAACAGATTTTGCAGACTTGTCGAATTTTACAGGGTGTAACTAGTCGGTTTCTCGTCAAGATTCATTAACTTTGTCGGGAAAATAAATGCTAAGCAATGGATATACCGGCTTTACACACACTAACAAACGGCATTATTATCGGAATATGTCTGTCTATATCTTTCGGTCTTGTCTGCTTCAAGCAGATGGCGCACGCCATTAATCCCAAATACAGGCGTGCATGCCATTTCTTCATCGCTGCTTCTCTCATTATCGCTGCCGGTCATTTGGCGGAGTTGCTGGTTGACGGGTTCGGCGTATACCGGTCGTTGGACTTATTTTCAATATTGGTGTTGGTGCTTGCTTCTTCGCAGGCGTTGATGTTCACGTTTATGTTGATATTGCTGTTCGACAGCAGATACGTCACTTTTGCCAATGTGATGAAGCATGCGGCGCCTTCGCTCGTTTTCATTCTGCTGTATGTGGTGAGTTGCTGCATTGAAGCGGACGTCTGTGTATATTCTTTGGCAGAATGGCGTGCGTGTGTCGTTCACAATCTCCCGTTGGCAGTGCGGACCTTGTTCGGTGTCACCTATACCGTACAACTGTTCGTTTACATCCGCCTCTTTTTCCGTAAAAAACGCCACTACATCACGCATTTAAAAGAATTGACCGGAGAGTGTATCTCCAAACTGGAACTCCGGTGGACGATGCGCGCTTTCCTTTATGCGTTGAGTGTCGGCATTGGCGCATGGGTTTTACTTGTCTGTCCGGGACCGATACCCGAGTTTAGTTTCAGTTTCCTTATCGTGGTTTTCTATCCTGCTTTTGCATGGCTGTACACTAACTATCATTACACTTACGAGATGCTACGCCGTTTTATCGTCGAACAGGATGGGAAACTGACCCAACCACCGCTCGAAGCCGATATGGGCGACCTCATCTGTTACCTGCAATCCGGCGATAGCAACCACTTGTTTGAAGAGCTCGAAGCCTATCTGCAGAAAGAACAACCGTACCTCGACTACAACTTCAAGCGTGACGACCTGATTAAAGCTCTTGGCACAAACGAGCGTAATCTCTCCGCCGCTGTGGGGCGTGCCACAGGACTGACCTTGCAAAATTATCTTCTCCGCCTGCGCATCCGTCATGCCATGGACTTGCTCCTGCTTCCGGACTACGCGAACCACACAATCGAAGACATTGCCGGAGCGTCGGGCTTCAAGGCAATGCGCACCTTCAACCGCAATTTCCGCGAATTGGTAAAAATGACTCCTACCGAGTTCCGCCAACAAAAGTCTGTACTTTAAAGGAGAAGGCGATACTCTTTTATCATCAAATGCTGTTGTTTCCATCAATGCATAGGTAGAAGTTTCTCCGAACAATGGAATTTCCGGCAATCCTGCAAGATTTGCAGGATTTTGGCTATACACTGCAGGATTTTGGCTATACCTTTTCGTTGTTGCATATTACTTTTGTCCGAAAAGAGAACACGATTTATTCACCCTTTTAGAAAGACAAAAGAAGTATGAAACAACTAAGAATCTTTTTCCTCTGCCTTATGGCAGCAACGTTGGCAACCGCCTGTGGCGACGACAACAATGACGACAACTCCGTGCCCGTAGAGAGCATCACCCTCAATCATGAGACTCTGACCCTGAAATCGGGAGCGACCGAAACGCTGGTTCCCACCATTGTCCCCGACCGGGTGACTGCCGAATCCGTAGTATGGAGCAGTGACAAAACTTCCGTAGCCACCGTAAGTAAAGACGGACTGGTGACCGCCGTAGCTGAAGGAACAGCCACCATCACCGCCACCGCACGCGAAAAGTCCGCCACCTGCCTTGTGACGGTCAGCAACAAGACGCTTGTCACTACCGCAGCCGAACTGAAAACCGCTATTGAAACGGCAGACGGCACTGCGGATGCACCAACACAAATCATCCTCGGTGAAGGTTTTGAGGTTGCTGCGGATGCAGAGCATTTTGCCTTTTCAATAGACGGCAAACACATTGCTATCGACGGCGGAAATAATCCTATCAGCGGCGATAATTATAATATTTCCCGTACCGCTAGCGACAAAAGCCTTTTTGAGCTTACAAACGGCGCGTCATTGAAGCTGACCAACCTCAACATTTATGGAAATGCTGATACCTATTCAACTAATATCGCCTGCATATTTGTTAGGGCGTCTTGCGAACTAACGCTGGGTAACGGTTTCGAATTACATTCCGGCAATGGGAATGATAATGACCAGCTAATTGGTATCTCTGTCGGTGATAATGCCACACTCATTATGGAAGGCGATGCTGAAATCTCCAAAAGCATAAAGGGGCAGGAAGTGCTTGTTGCCCCTACAGGAATACTGCAACTGAAAGGCGGAAAAATAAAAGCAAGGGAGGAGGGAACGTATATGAGTGAACGGAGCCTCTGTCTGCAAGCTGCGATTAATGGCAATCAAGTGACCATCCCCACCGTTACGGTTGAAAACGAACTTCCGGCGGATTCTGATTTTAAATTAGATCTATATGATTACGTGTTGAGTAGTTCCACTGTCCGGCCAGGAGCCGAAACCGTTGTTAAGGGAACCGACAGCTACACCTTGACTGACAGTGATCTTATGAAGTTCCATCTGATGACTAATACTACTGGGGGCATGACATATTATGACAGTTATTTCGAACTTTATCTGGACGGTAATGCTATCAAGATACGTGCGAAATGACAAGCAGCACAGAACGTAACTAATAAATAGATATTCACTTTCCTTAAAACAATCATTATCATGGCAACAAACGAAAAAATCACGCTCAATGTTGACCTTTACGACAACATCATGACCGAGCAAAAAGGCGACTACACCGGACGCGCACGCATCACAGGCAGTCTGCACAACAAAGAAATCGCAGCACGCATCATCAAGGAGCGTACCGAGTACCGGCAGGAGACCATCGAGAACATCCTCGACCTTGCCGACCAGAAGAAGGTGGAAGCCATCGCCGAAGGGAAGAGCGTGGTAGACGGTGTGGGACAGTACATCGTCACCGTACGCGGTTCGTTCCTCGGGGAGAACGCCCAATTTGACGCCACGAAGCACTCGCTCGGCGTGTCCTACACACCGGGACAACTGCTGCGCGACCAGCTCAAAGCCGTAAAAGTAATCTGCAACGGGCTGGCACAGACGGGGCCGGTCATCAACTCCATCACCGACTCCGTGACGAAGAGTATCAGCCAGGTCATCACTTCCGGCGGTCCTGCCGTTATCAGCGGAAGCAACATTAAAATCCTCGGTGACGACCCTTCGGTCGGCATCTATCTTACCAAAGACGAAGAGGGAGCCGTCCCGTTGAAAGTGTCCGTCATCGTTCACAACGCACCGTCACAACTCACCATCATGCTACCTGCCATAGAAGCCGGAAAGCTCTATGCGCTAAGCATCACGACACAATATAGCGGAAGCAACAAGGCATTGAAAACGCCACGCTCTTACCGTTTCCCGATTCTGCTGGGTGACGAAAACGCGGGTGGCGGCGGTGGCGGCGGCGAAGCGCCCGACCCTGAAATCCCCGGAGGAGGTGAAGCCCCCGACCCGGCTGCATAAAGAAGCAGGTCACGAATGAGGGCGGACAGTCCGGCTGCAGACAGCGCATCCGCCCTCATGGCAAACAAAAAAGGCGGCAGCCTTTCATAATTTACCCTTTTAAAGAAAACAGAAAGACGCATGAAACAACTAAGAATCTTTTTCCTCTGCCTTGTGGCAGCAACGTTGGTAACCGCCTGTGGCGGCGACGACAAAGACAACTCTACACCGGTAGAGAAAATCACCCTTGACAAGGACAAACTGACGTTTGTGGCTCAATGGAAGATGCGGCCATCCCATTTTCCCGAAGGTGGATTCACGGTGGTGAAAGGAGACGGATACACCTTAACCCAACTCGATCTTGAGAAAATCACCTCATTGGAAATGGACGTCACCGGTAGTTCTGTAACCTCTGAAAACTGCGAACTGGTACTGGATACAGCCGAAAATGCCATCAAGCTGCGTATCAAAGCAACAGCCTATTGAATACGTAAAACCGGAACGGCGGAAAGGGATGTGTGCCGCAGTAGGCTGGGGAGACGTGCCGCAGCAGGCTAGGGAAGCATGCCACAGCAGGCAAGGGGAGCATGCCACAACAAGTTAGGGAAACGCACCACAGCAAGCTGTGGCAATACACCCTAATTTCCCGGCTACGACAGCACAGAACACGCAAAAAGGCAGCAGTTACTCACAGACGAGAGCAACTGCTGCCTTTTTCATGTGTCACATCATATCCTTGTCTACTTCAAGCAAGTGGCGTACGCTGTTAATCCGTTTCGATTTTCCAGTCTCCAATCGTTCTCGTGGTACTGTCGAAGTTGATGCCGACCTTCACCACTTTCCGGTGGTCTGCCTCATAAGGAATCGCATACCCTTTGCTGTTAATCTGCGCTAAAGCCTCTTCTGCGGTGCCGTTCATTTTAAATTCAAGTATATAAATAGCATCCTGCATTTTGATAACCACGTCCGCCCGTCCGACAGCGCTTTTGACTTCGGTATCCACATATTGTCCCATCAAGCGGAACAGAAGATAGAATATAGTTTGATAATGTTTTTCCTCTTTGTTGTTTAGGTCGTTCGGAATAGAGGCGAAGAAAGACCGGGTGCGTTCAAGGCAAGATTCAAGGTTTCCTTTCATTAAATCACGCACAAAGGACACTACATAAAAGTTGCTTTCGCGCGTAGGTTGGTAAAGATAAGAAGGGATGAGCGACTCGATAAAGCCGATTCTTACTTCCTCGTTCGGGTAGCCTAATGTATAGGTACGAAAGAAAGCATCGTACGACTTGATTGTGAGATAACCGCTTTGGTAGAGCACCGGAATTGGGTCGGTGAGACAATCCGTAGCCTTGTCGAAGTCTTCCGGCTTGGCGTCCATACGGTCGAGCAGACGGATATCAAAGTTCATTTGTTGCAGGAGTTCTATCAGAAAGGTAGGGGTACCGGTAGAAAACCAGTAGTTCTCATAACTCTTTTGGGCAAAAGCATTAATCAGGCTGAAAGGATTGTACACATCCACACAGGATTTACTGAAATGATATCCGTCATATTGCTTCTTCAAGTGGGCACACGCCTCTTCATACGTTTCATCGTTGGCTTGTGCCATCTGTTCGACATCAATTTTCATCTGTGTCAGCAGCTCCTGTTCGGTGATACCGCAGATAGTGCTGTAATTGTCGCTCATGCTGACGTTCTGAAGATTGTTAAGTTCGCTGAAAATGCTCATCTGGCTGAATTTGCTGATGCCCGTCAGGAAGAGGAAGCGAAGATATTTACCTGACTTTTTTAAGGGGCTGAAGAAGTCGCGCATGATACCACGAATCTCATGCTGCAACTCATGGTTATTGTTACTGTCCAGCATCGGGGCATCATATTCGTCCACTAATACGACAACCTGCTGCCCGGTTTGCTCATAAGCGCGGCGAATGATACCTTCCAGACGTAAACTAAATGTGTCTTCGCCTTCCTGACGTCCGTAGATGTTTTCCCAAAGTAACAGCTGAACATTGATAGATGCGCGAAGTGACTCTGCTTCCATATATTTACTGCCGCTAAAGTCGATATGTAGCACCGGATACACTGTCCAGTCTTTCTCTAACTGCTCCATGTCAAGTCCGTTGAAAAGTTCTTTCTTTCCCAGAAAATAGGCTTCGAGCGTAGAGATGAGCAGGCTCTTTCCGAAACGACGGGGACGACTCAGGAAATAAATCTTATTTGTATTGACGAGTTGATAAATCAGTGCAGTCTTATCAACATATATGTAATTATTATTGCGCAAATCTTCAAAATCCTGTATCCCGATAGGATAGCGCCTGAATGTTCCTTCTTCCATATCAAATTTTTATTAAAATGTGAACGATGAACGCAAAGTTAAGAAAAAGAAGCGGAATAGCTTTCTTTGTTGCCGAAGATTTTCACGTGTCACACCATATCCTTGTCTACCCCGAATTTCTCATCCGTCTGACACTCCCCGGCAGGTTCCACATGCACCAAAATATCATAGACATTATCTATCGAACTTTCAATACTTTTCTCCACCGCCCCGGCAATCTCATGCGCTTGTGTAATCGTTATCTGCGGATTCACCTCTATATCGAGCGTAATGATATACCGGTTTC
The DNA here is from genome assembly GCF_003602705.1 of Bacteroides sp. AM16-13. NCBI lineage: Bacteria > Pseudomonadati > Bacteroidota > Bacteroidia > Bacteroidales > Bacteroidaceae > Bacteroides > Bacteroides sp. AM16-13. The sequence continues at coordinate 19,611 of NZ_QTLK01000026.1, read as the reverse complement.
CTATCATTCTCGACCTGACCCGGTGCGGATTACTTGCTCCCGGCACTTTCTCGACAGCTTCAAATATCTTATTATACACATTGACATCCTTCACGCCATCCATAAGCTCCACATTCGAGTCGAGAAAAATACCGATGGACGACTTGATGATAAAGAGGCTGATTATCAATCCCGTTATCGAATCGAGTATCGGCAATTTGAATATAAAAGTAAAAATCAACCCTAATAAAACTCCGGCCGAAATGACAACATCATTACGCATATTTATCGCATTCGCCGTCAGCATGGAACTGTCTATTTTCTTTCCCTGTTTGTACTGGTACGAAGCCAGCATCAGTTTGCCGACAATAGAGAATATAGTCACATAGATAGCGATAGCCGATGGTATCTCTTTCACTTCATCTGAAAAGATGCTTTGAATGGAAGATATCAACATTTGCATACCGGCATAAAATATCACCAGTGACAGAATCTTTGTCGCGATGCCTTCCGCTTTCTCATAACCGAATACATATTTCTTTGAAGGAGGACGGTTGATGAGGCGTGCCGTAAAAATCATAACGATAGAGATAACGACATCGGTTGCCGAGTCGATACCGTCGCCCACTACGGCCAGACTACCGGCCCATAAACCGATGATGATTTTAGATGCGGATAGGATTGCATTGCCAATTGTGCTAATCCATGAGGTTTTGATTAAGATGTTCTCTCTTGACATTGGAAGTGACTCTTTATAATTAATTGATTGAGATTGGCTAGCAAAGATAAACATTTATAGGAGTCTGTGACGTCAAGTCGCAAAAAAACTTTTTCCGGGTTTTTAGTAGTTTCTATGTTTTAGTTGTATTATATATAGATGGTCAATTAAAGACAGGACAAATCATTTATTAAATAGTTAACCGCATGTTCAAAAAACTAAGTAGTTCTTTACTCATTGTATCAGCTTGTGTTTTTTCTTCTTGTACGCCCACCGTCAAGCAAGAGATTGCAATCCTACCTACCCCCGTTAGTCTGACCGAGCAGTCGGGCTCGTTTGTTTTAAAAGACGGAATGAAGATTGGAGTTTCCGATCAGTCCTTGTTTCCGGCTGTCGGGTATCTGCAGGAGATTCTTCGGAATGTCATATCGTCTTCTGTTGAAGTCACTACCGATCAGAATCAGGTAGATATGTATTTCCAGTTGAAAGATACCGGTGGAAAGCCCGGCTCTTATAAACTTGAGTCTACACCGGAGTCTGTTCGGGTAGAGGCAACTGACTATTCGGGCTTTATTTCTGCGATTACTACTATTCGCCAGTTGCTTCCTGCAACGATAGAAGTACAGGGAGAAAAACAAACTTATTCGATTCCTGCCGTGCAAATAGAAGATGCCCCCCGTTTTGAATGGCGTGGATTTATGCTGGATGCTTCCCGTCATTTCTGGAATAAAGATGAGGTGAAGCATGTACTGGATCTGATGTCTTTGTATAAACTCAATAAATTCCACTGGCACCTGTCCGACGACCAAGGTTGGCGTATAGAGATCGAGAAGTACCCGTTGCTTACGGAAAAAGGGGCCTGGCGTAAATTCAATACGCAGGATCGTACCTGTATGGCACGTGCGAAAGAGGAAGATAATACCGATTTCCTGATTCCGGAAGATAAGATACGCATTGTGGAAGGAGATACGCTGTATGGAGGCTATTATACTCACGATGATATCAAAGAAATTGTAGCCTATGCTGCACAAAGAGGAATTGATGTCATTCCCGAGATTGATATGCCGGGACATTTCCTGGCGGCTATCGGTCAATATCCGGAATTGGCGTGCGACGGATTAATCGGGTGGGGGGAAACATTCTCTTCTCCTATCTGTCCGGGTAAAGATACAACGCTGGAGTTTTGTAGGAATGTGTTCAAAGAAATTTTCGAGCTTTTCCCTTATGAATATGTGCACATGGGTGGTGATGAAGTGGAGAAAGCCAACTGGAAGAAATGTCCTCTCTGTCAGAAACGTATTCGTACGGAAAAACTGGGTTCAGTAGAAGAGCTTCAGGCATGGTTTGTACGTGACATGGAGAAATTCTTCCTTGCCAACGGAAAGAAACTTATTGGTTGGGATGAAGTGGTAACCGACGGATTATCTTCCGATGCTGCTATTACATGGTGGAGAAGTTGGGCGAAAGACGCGTTGCCTACGGCGACCGCACAAAAGCAGAAAGTGATTGCTTGTCCGAATGAACATTTCTATTTTGATTATGCGCAGGATCAGAATTCAGTAAAGAAAATACTGGCGTATGATCCGTGTGCGGATGAACGGTTATCACCGGAAGAGAAGAAATACATCTGGGGTGTACAGGCTAATCTCTGGGCTGAATGGATTCCGACTATGAAACGCATTGAATATCTGATTGTTCCCCGCATGATTGCATTGAGCGAAATAGCTTGGGCAGAGCCGGCTGCTAAACCAAGTCTCGAAGAGTTTTATCGTCAGCTTGTTCCGCAGTTTAAACGGATGGATGTGATGAGGGTAAATTATCGTGTGCCCGATTTGCAGGGATTCTATAAAGTGAATGCATTTATTGATGAAACAGCAGTTGACTTGACTTGCCCGTTGCCCGGCACTGAAATACGCTATACGACAGATGGAAGTATGCCTACCAAGGAATCAGCTCTTTATGACGGTGCTTTGGAAGTGGAGGAGACTACCGATTTTGCTTTCCGTACTTTCCGTCCGGATGGTTCTCCATCGGATGTGGTGCGTACCAAGTATGTAAAGGCTCCTTATGCGGAGGCGGTGACTGCTCCGGCTGCTTTGCAGTCCGGCTTGAAAGCAGTATGGCACGATTTTCGTGGTAATCTTTGTGCGGATATTGAAGCAGCTCCTGTCAAAGGGGAGTATGTGGTGGAATCGGTATCTATCCCCGAAGAGGTGAAAGGAAATATCGGTCTGGTGTTGACCGGCTATCTGGAAGTTCCTGCCGATGGTATCTATACATTTGCCCTTCTTTCGGACGACGGTAGCACATTGATGCTCGACGGTGAATTGTTGGGAGATAATGATGGAGCACATTCGCCGGTGGAGATTATTGTGCAGAAGGCATTGAAAGCCGGGCTTCATCCGATAGAGGTGCGTTACTTCGATTGTAACGGAGGCGTATTGCAGATGGAACTGGTGAATGAAAAAGGTGAAAAAGAAGTATTGCCAAGTACGTGGCTGAAACATGAATAACTATTCTGTTGTTTTAATCATTACTTATTCGTTATAGTCTGAATAGCAAATTTCATTATTTTTAGGTATTGCTCGTCTTGCCGGTGAGCGGTACCTTTGCAGAAAATAATTGAAAACTTATGCGAATCAGTGAGAGACGAGTCGAGATTAATCATATATCAAAGGTGCACATGCACCGGATTGAATGGGATGAAGAGAGCTTATAGAAATATAAGCTCTCTTTTTTTTTGAACGATTTCGAATATTGTTCTTTTTTGAAAACAAGCGATAAGTTAAATGATTGTCGAACTTAATATAGATTGAACGTACGTTATGAGTACATTGAAAAAACTTCAGAACTACATGGGTAAACGGAAAGTGCTTTTGCCTGCGGCAATGCTACTGTCTGCCCTAAGTGCCCTGGCGGGCATGTTGCCTTATATTCTTATTTGGCTGATTGTGAGAGAACTGCTTGAATACGGAGAGATAACCTCTTCCGGTAATGTGGTGACGTATGCCTGGTGGGCGGCAGGCATGGCCGTGGCGAGTATCGTCCTTTATTTTGCCGCCTTGATGTCTTCGCATCTTGCAGCTTTTCGGGTTGAATCGAATTTGCGCAAAGAAGCCATGCGCCAGATAGTGCGTATGCCTCTCGGTTTCTTTGACATTAATACGAGCGGACGTATCCGTAAGATTATAGATGACAATGCAGGGGTTACCCATAGTTTTCTGGCACATCAGTTGCCCGACCTTGCGGCTACTTTTCTAGTGCCGTTGGTAGCTGTCATACTGATTTTTATGTTCGACTGGATACTCGGTCTGGCATGTATCGTTCCTGTAATTATTGCCATGCTGGTTATGGGATTTATGATGAATGCGGAGGGACGGCAGTTTATGAAAAGCTACATGACTTCTCTGGAGGAAATGAATACCGAAGCTGTAGAGTATGTGAGAGGAATTCCCGTAGTGAAGGTTTTCCAGCAGACCATTTACTCTTTCAAGAACTTTCATCGCTGTATCATGAATTATAATAAAATGGTATTCGGCTATACACGAATGTGGGAGAAGCCGATGTCGCTCTATACCGTTATTATCAATGGCTTTGTGTTTTTCCTTGCTCCGTTGGCTATTTTGCTGATCGGTTATTCTGGTAATTATGCATCGGTATTACTTAATTTCTTCCTATTTGTTCTCATTACTCCCGTATTCTCCCAAAGTATCATGAAAAGTATGTATCTCAATCAGGCTTTGGGGCAGGCGAGTGAGGCCATCGGACGTCTTGAAAATCTGGTTGCTTATGAGCACCTGACTGTTGTAGCGCATCCACAACCGGTAAAGGAATTCAGTATTCAGTTCGAAAAGGTTTCCTTCAGCTATCCGGGAGCTAATCAAAAGGCGGTGGATGATATCAGTTTCACCATTACGCAAGGAAGGACAGTAGCTCTTGTCGGAGCTTCAGGCGGAGGGAAAACGACAATTGCCCGTCTTGTTCCCCGTTTCTGGGAGGCAACAGAAGGGAAGGTTTTAATAGGTGGCATCAATGTAAGAGAAATCGCCCCTGAAGAACTGATGAAACATATTTCTTTTGTGTTTCAGAATACAAAGCTATTTAAGACTTCTTTGCTTGAAAATATCAAATATGGTAATCCCAACGCGACAATGGAGGAAGTGGAACGGGCAGTAGATATGGCACAATGCCGGGAAATTATCAATAAACTTCCGCTCGGACTAAATACAAAGATCGGTACAGAAGGAACGTATCTCTCCGGCGGGGAACAACAACGAATCGTGCTCGCACGTGCGATACTGAAAAATGCCCCCATCATCGTACTGGACGAAGCGACTGCTTTTGCCGATCCCGAAAATGAGCATCTGATTCAGCAAGCCCTGAAAGAACTGACAAAAGGAAAAACCGTATTGATGATTGCCCACCGTCTTTCAAGCATCACGGATGCCGATAATATTCTTGTGATTGACAAGGGTAAGATTGCGGAACAAGGCACACATGCCAAACTGCTTGAAAAACAAGGTATCTATTATAATATGTGGAATGAATACCAGCAATCCGTTCGCTGGACAATAGGAAAGGAGGTTTCTAATGATTGAAGTAATAAAAAGACGTTTTGCCCTTTCAACTAAAGGAGCAAAAGATTTCTGTAAAGGTGTGTTTTTCACTACACTGCTAGATATTGTATTGATGTTGCCGGCGGTATTTGTTTTTCTCTTTCTTGAGGAATATCTTCGTCCGGTGTTTCAGCCTTCGGTTTCGGTGACGCATGGTATTCTCTACTATAGCATACTCGGTATTATCTTTATGATAGTCATGTATATATTTGCGGTATTGCAATATCGTAGCACCTATACCACCGTTTATGATGAGAGCGCGAACCGGCGTATCTCATTGGCGGAAAAACTTCGCAAGTTGCCTCTGGCTTTCTTCGGCGAAAAGAATCTTTCCGACCTTACCGCCACGATTATGGATGACTGCACTGATCTCGAACATACTTTCTCGCATGCGGTTCCCCAGTTGTTTGCTTCCATTATCAGCATTCTGCTTATTACCGTCGGTATGGCATTTTATAACTGGCAGTTGACGATTGCTTTGTTCTGGGTAGTGCCGCTTGCCGCCGCAATTCTTCTTTTCTCGAAGAAGGAAATACAGAAAAGCAATGAAAGTAATTATCTGAACAAGCGAATGGTGACTGAACATATTCAAGAAGGACTTGATACTATTCAGGAGATAAAATCTTATAATCAGGAGAGGGACTATCTGGAGAAATTGGATGCAAGCATCGATACCTATGAAAAGGTACTGACCCGTAATGAACTGGTGCTCGGCATATTGGTAAACGGTTCCCAAAGTGTATTGAAACTCGGCTTGGCAAGCGTCATTATCGTCGGTGCCAATCTCTTGGCTTCGGGGACAATCGATTTGTTTACCTATCTTATATTTATGGTGATCGGCTCGCGTGTATATGCTCCGATCAGCGAGGTGATGAATAATATTGCCGCTTTGTTCTATCTGGATGTGCGTATCAGCAGAATGAATGAGATGGAAGCATTGCCGGTACAGCATGGAACTACCGATTTTACTCCTAAAGGCTATGACATCGAGTTTCAGCAGGTAGACTTTGCTTATGAGCAGGGAAAACAAATATTGAAGAACTTGTCCTTTACTGCCCGACAAGGCGAAAAAACAGCTTTGGTGGGTCCTTCGGGCAGTGGCAAGAGTACGGCAGCCAGGTTGGCAGCACGTTTTTGGGATATTCAGTCGGGAAAGATTACCCTCGGCGGACAGGATATCAGCCGGATTGATCCTGAAACGTTACTGACGAACTATTCCGTTGTTTTTCAGGAAGTAGTTCTTTTTAATGCTTCCATCATGGATAATATCCGTATTGGCAAACGGGATGCTACGGATGAGGAAGTCCGGAGAGTTGCCCGCCTAGCACAATGTGATGAGTTTGTCACTAAAATGCCGCAGGGATATCAGACGATTATCGGTGAGAACGGGGAAACATTGTCAGGTGGTGAGCGGCAGCGTATTTCCATCGCCCGCGCTTTGTTGAAGGATGCTCCAATTGTTTTGCTGGATGAGGCTACTGCTTCGCTCGATGTGGAAAATGAAACCAAGATACAGGCAGGCATATCGGAATTGGTACGTAACAAAACAGTACTGATTATTGCGCACCGTATGCGAACCGTTGCCAATGCCGACAAAATTGTAGTATTGGAGAATGGAAGTGTTGCTGAAATGGGAACACCGGAGGAATTGAAAAAGAAAAATGGTATATTTGCCCGGATGGTGAACAGACAGGTTACAAATATGAATGGATAAATAGCAGTGATACTATGCAGTTTTTGAAGGGAGATATACAAGAGCGAATCTTGAAGGTAGCCGAAGAAGTGTTTCTGGAAAAGGGATACAAGGATGCCTCTATGCGTGAAATAGCTTCGAGGGCAGGGGTGACGGTGAGTAATATCTATCATTATTTCACCAATAAAGATGAGATATTCCGTACGATTCTGAAACCGGTATTGAATGATCTGTATGCTATGATTTATAATCATGATGCCGATCAGATGACAATCGATGTCTTTATGGATTCGGATTACCAGAAAACATCTGTACGGGAATATATCAGATTAGTCTCTGAACATCGTGACCGTTTACGGCTGCTGCTTTTTCAGGCACAAGGTTCTGTTTTGGAGAACTTCCGTTCCGAATATACGGATTTGATGACGCGTACGATTTCTGTCTTTTTTCAAGGAATGAAACAGAAATATCCGCATATCAATATAGCAATAACCAATTTTTTCATTCACTTGAATACGGTATGGTTGTTTGCCTTACTCGAAGAGTTGGTGTTGCATCCTGTGAAGAAGGAGGAGATGGAGAAATTTATAGCGGAGTATATCGTTTTCGAAACGGCTGGTTGGAAAGAGCTCATGAATGCATGAGCTCTCTTACTTTATTCTCTTACTGATATAAAAAAACGTCCGGCTTTCACAAGCCGGACGTCCTTGCCTCTTTTAGAATATGTCATCTATTCATATTCCAAAATGAATACATTATATGGTTTTTTCTAACTTAACAACCAAATAAAAGAAATGCGGGTGAATCACTTCGGCCGATTTCTATGTATTTTTAATGTGGCTACGTAATATAATTATGACTAATTAATTTAATTCTGATACTGCAAAGATAGGGGCTTTCCGCTTTTCCCGCAATCCCCTAAAATGGGTATTCTTCTATCGGTTACTAGCTATATATAGTGGTTTAGGAATTTGCATAACTATGCATCCCCCCAAGAACATAATTTACTCCGAAATAGGTCATTAAGACAGTCAGGAAAGCAAGAATCATATAGATATGGAAGAATAGTGGTTTGCGGAAAATGCGCAGGCTTTGTGAATGGAATGCTACTCCATATACCAGGAAAGTGATCAGCGCCCATACTTCTTTCGGGTCCCACGCCCAGTATCTTCCCCAGGAAACGTTTGCCCAAACTGCTCCCAGAAAGATGCCTGCCCCTAAAAAGAACGTAGCAGGGTAGAGTAGCAAACGGCTGACTAGCGTCAACTGTTCTATCCGGTTGTCTTGTACAGCGTCGTTTCCGGAGACATTGTTTTCCGATTCTTTTTTTCGGAGGCATAATGCCAGTATTCCGTTTAGCATGATGAATGCCAATAGGGCATAAGACATCATAATCAATGAAACATGAATACTTAGCCACGGAGAGACGAGCACCGGCATTAATGGGGTGATCTGGGGATTCATCTGTCCCAGATAAGAGACTAACAACGCAAAGCCGGAGAGCAAGAATCCGAATGGAAGTATAAATGAGAATCTTCGATGGAGCAGACAGGCTATCAAGAGGATGCAGAGTGCCATGAACTGCATTGTCTCATAACCGTTGCTAAGAGGAACACGTCCGCCAATATACCAGCGCAGGCAATATCCTGCTAAATGGAATATGAAAGCAAGATAGAGTGCAACAGAAAAGATCGTTCCTGCTGTGCGGGAAATCGTTTTGGCTTTGGGCGAGGGTGTATTTCTTTGCAGGCTGTTATGAAGTAGAAGCATGAAAGACAACACTCCCAATGACAGATTTATCATAAAAAGAATCTTGCTGAACGGAATCCGGTTGTAGAGTAATTCGGCTTTCACTTCCAGTTCGGAGAGAGGTTGCACGCTACCATCAGTGGGTAATGGCTGGATGAATGTTCCTTTTTCCACCATCAGGATCAGTCCCACTTTTTCATCCGTTTCCTGGATGGCTTTGGCGAGTTTGCTACTTTTTCCCTGTTCTTGTTGCCAGGTTTTCTGAAGACGGTAGACTGGACCGTCAAATAAATCGGTCAAGCGTGCGTAAGAAGATTCCAAACCGAGTAAATGATGCAGTTCGGGACTTTTGATGTATATCATAGGTTCATTCTTCCATGAATCCGGGTAAAGAATCCAACCGCTTATAACTTGCTCGGGAGTCAATCCTTTATAGTAGATTTTTCCTGTCAGTTTTTTGACGAAGTCTCTTGCCAGTGTATTGAATGGTACTACCCGGTCATGGTAAATAACCTGTTGTTGTGCCAAGCTGTCTGCTTGTATTTTGTTTAATACACGAAGAGGTGTTTGCTGTGCCTGCATTGTTCCTGTCAGGTAGAAAAGGAATAAGATAAATAATCCTCCTTTTTTCAATAGGGGATGATTTAGTAACTTACGAAACTCTCCCTGACGGCAAAATAGTAGTAAAATCATAGAGATGCCCAGTAGAATGTAGCCGCTATAGGTCACTCTTGTACCCCATGGATCATAATTTACTGTCAGCCAACTTCCTTGACCGTCTTCGTCAAATGAGGACTGATAAAATCGGAAGCCTTGTGTAGTAAAGATACGGTTCATTGAGATACATTCGTTGTGCACGGAATCTTTCTGACCGGGAAGTGAATAGCTGATATGACTGACATAATCGGCGGGAGCTTTTGTCCCCGGATAATACTCTACCCGGAAACTATCTAGCTTCATCGTGAATGGCAGATGAATGTTCTTGTCGCCCTGTGGCGAATGAAAGCTGCTTTTTACTGTATCCGGACGTAAATGCATATATCCTTGTTCGCCATAGATAAATGTAATCATGGCCCCCACCAAGATAACGAGGAGGGAGCCATGAAACAGCAAAACGGGAAGTCGCCGCCATAAGGAACGTCGGATGAGGGCAACAACCCCTATTGCAGCAATAACTCCCCACAAACAACAAAACCAGATTGTGTGATATATATTTCTTTCTACAAACTCTGTCCCGTATGCTTGCTCTATGAAAGTGGCTGCGGCAAGTAATCCTATCAGACAGATGTATAAAATGATAAGTAATCTTTTCAACGGCATATCTTTTTAATGATATTAATAGGGAGCGTATTCCTTATTTTCACAGGTTTTTACTCCCATACATTCCATCTCGATCAACCATCCCGGGCGGCATACCGGCGCATGTACAAATACCTTAGGGGTACAAGGAAAACGTTTGTCGTACATTTCTTTGACGATGGTATAATCTGCTATGTCACGCAGATACACGATCATTTGTCCCATATCATCAAATGTACATTCTGCTTCTTTCAGTAAAGCCTCTACATTTTCCCACATCCGCTCTGTCTGTTTACGGATCTCTCCCGGATATACCACCTCGCCTTTATTATTAATACTTGCTGTTCCGGAGATGAATACTTGGCGCCGGTCTCCATAATCTACATACGTGCCACGTTCAAAACTGACACCATACTCATAGGTGGGATTCAAATGTGTTGGCGCATAAAGGAAATGAATTTGTTCGGGTTTGATTCCGCCAACGGCATACGTGTCCATTTGTACAAGTACTTTGGGGTCAGCATGGCGTCCGCCGATACCTGTGCTGGAGATATAGTGTGTCTTTTCCGTCAGGTTCTGGGTAACGAATACTTCGTTACGTGCCTTTACTACTCCGGCATAATTCACATCCACATTCTGTACGAAAAACCAGGTACGAATACAGTTGGCGGCTAGTTTGCAACCTTGTTCAATGAGCTGCATAACATAGTCGTTTAATAGTAGCCGGGTTTGGTATTCGGAGTTGGCTGCCCGATTGAAAGAGCTGCCACCCCAAAGGTGACGGTAGGGTCCATGCTTGACTTCGAAAAGACCATTATGCAGCATTTGTGTCTGTACTTTCGTCTGAAGGTAAATCCATACTGCTACTTTGGTTCCATTCAATGGTGGCTGTTCTACGATAGAAAGTGCGCAATCCGAGCTTTCAGCAGTAAGTGCCAACAAGGTATCTGCCTGATTGGAAGCGTCGCTCAAAAAGTATCGTTTGAAAATGGCGACGGTCCCTTGCAGTTCTTTTTCCCGTAATTGGTAGTATGTATCTATAATGGCGTTTAATTGTTCTTCATAAGTGGATTCCGGCTGGATTGCGTGAATCATTAAATGATACTCGGAAACACCGTCTGCCACTTCGTATTTAAATATTTCTGCTAAAGTCTTTTCTGATTTCAAGGGTTGTTGTTTTTTGCTGTTCATATCAAAAATTTCTGTTACAAGTTAATTGTTTTCGGCTCCTGCTTTGATCCATGTCCGAATCAAAGCGCGAACTTCACGTTGTTCAGCTCCATTGAATATATCGATGTGATTATCGTGCTCTAATACATCTAATAAATAACTGTTGTTTAAATCTCCAGGAGTGACATAATTCTTTCCTTTCGCAGAATGGGGAGCTTTTACATTAATCAGTGATTGATAGGCTTTGGCTGCCGTCAGATCCAAATCTCCGGCTGTTGTTGTACTTCCTCCATGACACATCACACATTTGGCATTGAAAACTTGCGTTTGGATGCGGCTGAATGAAGCCACTTCGATTGTTGTCTCTGGTAAAGTCAGCGATTCATCCGACGCATTTACGGGAAATGACTGATACGCATGCACCAAAGACATTCCGGACGTGATAACGGCTACGGCAATACTACGCGTGTTTCCGTTTAAGTTGTTTAATGTTACAGTTACAGCTTCTGCCTCGCTAGATGGTTCCAGAATGCGCTTAACCAATATGGGAGTAACTCCGTCCTCACCTAAGGAGATTAATGACATATTGTTTTTCTGCGGCCAAGCATCCAGATGGGTGAAATGAAGTGTTACAGTAGCCGTACGTCCACTGTCAATCGTGTCATCCGGATAGATTTTACCTTCATCACAAGCTGAACACAGGTTTAGGCAGGCACAGGTTATCAATAAATAGTTGAGTCTTTTATTCATAGACAGATTCCTCCTCCTATACATTAGAAAGTGAATTGTAACATAGCGGTAACGCTATGGCGTGATAGTCCCACTCCATCATTATCACGATCAGTCTGCGTGTCATGACCGGTTCTGCCCAGATATTGGTACATCATCTGAAGTTTTAAATTAGAACCGACAAAGTAGTAATTGGCTCCGATGGCAGGCATATTCAACAAACCGCCTTCGTCTGTCCCGTTGCGATCGAATATATCATAACGGAGAGCAGCCTGTAATTTAGGAGTTACAAAATAACCGGCCTGTGTATAAGCTCCCCAGTAATTCAGGTCTTTGTCTTTATGCATGATTTCTGTGAAATGCATATTCATGTAATAACCTTCGGCTGCAAAGTAGAAACGGTTCTTTACCATGGCAAACTCTGCACCTATACGCCAATCGCTGCTACTATGATCTTCGGCCTCGGCATTATAAGATGTAGATACACCGAATTGCATTTTATCTTCTTTCAGATTGTTCGGATTACCTTGTGTGGCTGGCATTTCACCTTTGGGCATATATACCAGGCGACCGGAGTAAAGCAGTTGGGGCAGCCATTTATGATCATCACACATTCCTTTGGTTGCCGAATTGACATCAATCCCTGTGCCATTGAAAATACCTAACTGATAATTCCATTTTCCGTTAATCAAACCATGTATCTGAACACCTAGGTCGAAGCCGGTAGCTATGCTCGGCTTCACAGCATTGATGTCATAGGGCATTAATACGCCACCTGCCACGGAACTGGGCAACACCGGAAATAATGTTTCCCCCAGTGTGGTCAGATAGGCATGCATAAACGGCGTTTTAAACTTCCCGACACGAATACGGAATGATTCTTTGAGCGCTACATCAAACCAGGCTTGTTGCAATAAGGCGGCACCGCTTTTTGCCGCATTCAGTGATAAATTGAATGTAACTTTCCCGAATGCCTTGCCTGTAAATCCGAGTATTGCGTTCGGAATAGCAAAACCACTGTTTGCCCAGTTACGTGCATAAAGGCTTTCCAAACCTTGATCGTCATATCGGTTGAAAGAGAGGCTGGTTTGAACTAAGGCATAGGGCTTGAATAAGAAATCACCGGCTTTGGTAGAAAAAGAAAAACCTTTCTTTCCTGCCAGCGAAACAACATCATTCTCTACATATTTATCATCGATTTCTTTTGCATTTGAATCTTGAGCATAAGAGTGGCTGCACAGAAATGCAGTGAGCGCGAGTGCTAGATATTTTTTTTTCATTGTTGTTGCTGATTATATTATAAACTGTTCAAGAATGTTAGTAAGGCTGCGCGATCTTCTTTCGACATGCGGGAGAAAATGGAACGTGAAGCGGCTCCCTCGCCGTCATGCCACATGATGGCTTCTGTCAGGTTACGTGCCCGTCCGTCATGCAGGAAATAGGTATGTCCGTTGACAATTTCCTGCAGGCCGATTCCCCATAATGGAGTAGTACGCCATTCGCAACCGCGTGCCAGGCCGCTAGGGTAATCGTCAGCTAATCCTTGTCCCATGTCGTGTAATAAGAAGTCGGAGTAGGGATGAATGATCTGATTGCCCAGCCAGGGTAGTTGAGTTCCGTTCAGTAATACGCTGCCTCGCGGGCGGGTATGTAAAGTAACGGTATGGCATAAATGGCATTTTGCTTGATAGAACATTTGCTCTCCATGTTTGATGGTTTCGTCATCCACGTTGCGGCGTGCAGGAACTCCCAATGTCTGCATATATAAATCGACATCTTCCATGTCACGGGTCGAAATCTCTACACCTTGGTTGGCAAATCCCATCATTTGTGATTGTCCTTCGCCCACTTCATGTGGAAAACGGTCATTGGTTACCCCCAGATCCGAAGAGAATCCCAGTTCTACTGTTAAATCCTGATGGTTGGCTTTGTTGCCGGATATTCCAATGTCATATTTTCCTTTTTCCGTCACATAATTCAGGCGTCCGCTAATGCCGTATTCGGGATAGTTACTTTGAGCTGCCAACTGTTTCAATTCATCGTGGTTAAGTGCCATCATCTGACCCATGCCGACATGCCGCAAGGGGGCACGTACCGAAATAATCAGATCTTCGGGCTTTATTTCATAATCATACCAATCTGTTATTTCATAATGAGGAGTTATTAATTCATATTCTTCTCCATCGGGAAACTTGAACTTTTCGGTAGTAGTGGTTATCTTTATTTTGCCTTCGGCTTTTACGCCATAAATGGACTGGTCATGTAATACACGGCCATATTCGGGGAAATATCCTCCGGTTTTGCGTGTAATATAAACCAGCATAGATGAAAAGCCTGCACCGGAACCACCTGTGACCCATGCCGGAGTAGTACGTCCTGTGTTTCTATGGCAAGCTCCGCAGGAATAGCCTCCAAAAATAGGTCCTAATCCATTACCGCTGCCTGTACCTACTCCACGAGAATTGTCATACAAACCATCGCCACGATTGAAACGTGTTAATAATTCACCGGTGACCCAGTCTGCATTGGTGTCATAAGCGCCACTTACGGTAGAAAAAATAGTGGAAATACCGGCTGATAATTCCTCCGGTTTTGCTATTTCTCCGTTTGGCTTATAAATAATGCCGTCGAAAGCATCATGATCACAACCTTGCAGGAAGCCTATATTTATCGCAACAAAGAGGATTCTTCCCAATCGCCTTGGGAGTCCTCCTCGTAATGCTTTGATAACCGGCTTTCCTAAAAGAAAGAACTTAGTCATCATAATTAATATTGTTTATTCTCCTGCTAATTTTCCGCGGACTAAAGCCAGACCACTGCATAAAAATGCGCATTGGTTTTGAGCATTCTTAACTTCAGTAGTAGCGCCTAAATTGTTACGGAAGGGGTGAGGTATGTCATTGATTGCTGTGATTGTTTCCTGAATCTGCTTAACAACCATGTCGTTCAATGTCGGGTTCACTTTTTTCATGATAGAGCACAGACTTGCACTGGCAACAGTTCCGTCTAAACTACCATAGTAAGCATTACGGATGCTGTAAATGTTATCAGTATAATCATCTAAAGAGTTCCAGCTATACCAGGATTCTACGGCTAATACACCACCTTCTTTATCTCCGCTGTTCCACTTATCTACCGGATCTCCGATTTTCGTTGCACCTACTTCATTGGCAATTCCTTCTGCACCATTGTCAGAGTTTAGTATCATTGCAACAGATTGTTTGATATTGCTTATAGAGTAAGTTCCGTTAGGTGCTTTCATTGCATCTTTATAGGCACCGTTCTCCAGATTTTTACCTTCTGTCCAACCTTTTAACAAAAGCTCTGTGTCTTTTGACATACGTCCGACAACAGCCTTGAGGTATCCTATTTTATTAGCATCCAGGTCTGTGATTTTTTTTGCTTCACCATCCTCAAACAATAAATATTCGGCAGTATGGAAACCACGCAAGTTCTGTGGTGCATCGGCTGGTGCATCATCACCGTCGTCTACGTCTCCTCCGACAGCGTCTTCCCAATTTCCGGACTGTAGAATTGCATCAATACCTCCTTTATCCAAAGGCCAGCTATCCAGACTAGGATCGAGCTTATTCAAATCTGCCGGACCATATAGAAAAGCTTCACTTTTTTCCCAGGGTTTACGTGCTGCAACCCAAGCGTCTGCTGCATTGGCTACATCATTATCACTGGAGGACGTTGATAACTTTTGTACTGCCGTGTTTAATGCGGTTACTTTATTGTACATATCTTGATAAGTAGGAATCACTACATCATCTACATACGTTGCAACCGCAGCCTTTAATTCATCATCTGTTGCAGTGCCACTGTCCGGGGTATTAAAACCCGCAAATGGGTTGGGTGAAACATCTTCTTTTTTAGAATCTTCACTACAAGAGGTCATCGCCATACATACTCCCATTGCCATTATAGGCAGAAATTTCCATGTTTTCATTTTCATTGCTATTAAAAATTATATTTATTTTTTGATAAACCAACCAATATAGGCTATGCCTACAGAGACTAAGTTTTCGTCATTATATTTTCCACCTCCTATGGAGCGGTGGGTGTAGTCTGCTTTAATTACTAGATTGGGTAGAGCGTAGTAATTCAATCCAGCTGTTACGGCTGATACCTGAAAACGTTTGTCGGCCAACAAACCTGTGTTAGCTTCTGTCTTTTCCATCGGATTGTAATATTCATAACGAATAAAAGGATAGATACGGGGAGCTTTAGAATGGAAGAAAGAACCTATATTATATCCTGCTTCACCCCCGTAGCTGACTGCATTTTGTGCTACTGTTGTGTTAGGGTAACCGGAAGCTGCTGAAGAACTGTTGTTGATTGTGGTTAAAGCTCCGCTCGCTCCTAGGTTTCCATAAACGGCATTTCCGCGTACAATCAGGTTGTTATTAAAGCCTTTGTATTGCAAATCACCGGTTACAATGGTTACCGGAAATTTATAACCTGTATTTCTCCAAGGCTTAGTTCCGTTCTTTGCTGTCTGGTTATAATAGAAAGAAGCACCTACTCTTAATCCTTTTACCCCATGGTAGTTTACGCGGGCTACAAAAGCCGGACTGGTGAAATTGTTGACTTCGAATGCTCCTTGTCTGCCGTTTTTTATCCAGTCTTCGCTGCGGAATCCTTGTGGATCAAGCCCATTGACTAATTGAAGTTCATAATCAAACCGTCCAATTTCACCGAATACGGCGATACCTGTTTCATGCCAGGTGGAAGGCAATATCGTTGTTTCACCTTCCGGGCGGTAAACTCCAAAGAAATTAATAGGCTCATGATGGTTGTTGGTCAATCCTACCGGTACAATCATGTGTCCGAAACGCAGATTGATGTGCTTATTAATGAGACGGGTGATATGAAATTGTTCCAAAGCTACTTCACCGCCTTTTTCAATCTCTGTTTCATATTCGCCGTTCTCTTCAAACCATTCAATTTCGCGAGCAGATCCCGTACCTCCGTATTCAAATTCGATTTCGGTACTCAATACCCATTTGGAGGAGAATTTATAATCAAAGGCTAATACAAAACGTGGAATGGAAATCTCTCCACGATTAAGTTTACCGGAACCATTGGGAGTAAAACGATTGAAATTATAATCTTTATAGCTCGCCGCCATTTCTCCATACCCTCCGAAACGGAATTTAGTATATTCTTCTGTGGAAGAAGTTTTACGTTTTTTAGACTTTTCTTTAGTTTCCTGTGCCGGAAGTGTGAGAGAATGTAGGAAACAAAGAATAATGATTGCAGTTATTTTTCTCATTTTTTTAATAATTTTATCGGCTGCAAAGTTATATGAGGTTAAAAGATATGGCAATACCCAATACTAGGCATAGTAATTTCTAAAATTCAGTATATGTAGGTAATTTTGAGTGCTTGAGAAGATAAAACCTGTTATTTTGGTAAAATGAAAGAATAAAGGTGTATGCCAGCCGAATAAATTTTGCTGATATACACCTTTGTCTATGATCCGTTTGTAGAGTAGGCCGGATTTACTCGATTGTGATGTTTTTATTCCAAGTAATTCCACTAATGTCGGTCAATATTAATTCATACTGGCCTTCGGGAAGATTTTGCAAACTGTTATCTCTAATTGCTAAAGTAGCTTTGCTGCCCAATGGGATGATAAGGCTATGTTTACCAGGGACTACCTTAGCTATATAATCATTCTTTATATTAGTGAGAGGGAATAATGCAAGGTCTTCTCCATTCTTTTGAAGTATCACTTTTCCACTTGTGTCTTTAAGAGTAATGCCAATAAGAAATGAGCCGTATACATCGGCACCCTCAACACGATATACTTTAAAAGACAGGGCTCCGTTATTGACATTTGCATCTGATATCTCAATTTTGGGTTTTACTGATTTGTTATGTAGTGGTCCCCATACGCCATTATGAAAAACCTGGTTGGTATATAGGGTGAGTATGAACAATATGGCTGCACCGCCGATTGCTACTTTACTGAATCGCTTGATAGACAATGGAAGTTCGCCGGAAGTAACCCATACCAGCCATTTATTTTTGGATAGTTGGGGCTGTAGCAGATAATCCAAAGAGTATTTTCCGCCGCCGGACAGGAAAATGGTGAATCCTGCGGATACGCCTAAAATACCTATTTGCCATTCATCAAGACAGGTTGTTCCTAACCAGCCGGAACCCAACAGAATGCCGAATGCAAGACTGAATACGCCGATACTCATTAATCTGGTAAAGAAACCAAGCATATAGAGTAATCCGACAACACCTTCAATGATAGTAAAGATAACCATCGCCCACCAAAGTAAATCGGGGGTGCTGACGAGATATTCGATGATGGGTTTGATTCCTATGGAATTAGGTAGGAAATGATTGAACTTCTCTCCAATGTATCCGGTAGAATCCGGGATAAGTTTGTTTTCGAGGACGAGTCTCCGCCAAAAGGCTGAAAAATAAGTCCAACCAACAATAAGTCGTAATGAAAGGGTGAAAATACCGGCCAGTGTATAGGCGGTAAGTTGTTCTTGTTGCTGCTTCATTGCAATGTTTGATTTTGTTATAATTGAGTGAATCGTTTCTTATACAACAAGTTTCCATTGGAAAATGTTTTAATGGATACCTATTTTTAAAGAAACGATTCCACTCAAGACAAACTACATACAAACAAAGCTAAACTTATGCTAAGGTTATCGCTTAAACTGCCATCTTTATACCTTCTTTTTTACTGCAATATCGTTTGCATTGCTGGCATAGGTCATATCCCAGCATGGCTCCTAAAATAAAATCTTCTTCGGCAGTCAGTTGATTTAAAGGATGGATGATGATGTGCCGCATGGCTTCCATACATTCTGCCTTTCCAAAAAACAGGTTGATTTTATTGGTACCTACTTCCTGTATCATATAACTGATCTTTTGATTTTTCAATCGGCGGATGGCAAATTCTTCGTGCTCTTTACTCATTGTGTAAAGTACCATGTTGCGTACGCCTTTCTTAAACTCATAAATATGATTAAGAAAAATTCGGATTTCGCCGGGGATGATTCTTTCAGTTGCCATGATGCAAAGTATTCTTTTTATGTTAAGGTAAAATTAGCTAATTTCTTGTTTCACTTGTTCAGCCCATGCGTTGATACGTCCGTCTGTTTTGCTATCTTCGTTGACTTCGTCAAGCGGAAGGCCTACAAACTTGCCATCTACAACAGCGATAGAAGAGTCGAATGTGTAACCTGCGGTGTCTGTTGCTCCACAGAATTTACAATGGGTATCTTTCAAGTTTTCATAAAGAATGCCTATTGCGTCACAGAAGGTGTCGCTATACGAGTCAGAATCGCCACAACCGAACAGGGCTACAGACTTATGAGATAAATCACATTTCTTTAAAACTTTTACTCCATCGTACCAGTCGTCCTGAAGTTCGCCTGCTCCCCAAGTGGAAGAGCCGAGCACCAATACGTCATATTCATTGACTAATGCCTCTGTTAGCTTGGATACATCAAATACATCTGCCGATGGTACATCTAATTTCTCTGCAATTCGACGGGCAAGGTCTTCTGTTGTTCCGGTTGTGGAACCATAAAATACACCAATTTTATTCATCTTTGATTCGTTTTTAAATGTTATGTAGGTTTGCGGCGTTACCGCCGCATTCCCCATTAAGAACTGTACGT